>JAFGKF010000228.1 GCA_016928695.1 Candidatus Sumerlaeota bacterium
AGAGCGGCGGGGACGAGCGTCGCCCCGGTCCCATGGAGCGGGGAGTACACGATTTTGAGCCCCGCAGGGATGGCGGGGTCAAGATCCTCGGCCAGGCGGGCGGCGTCGAGTGCCGCGAGGTAGGCCTCGTCGACCTCTTCGCCGATGAGGACGATCAGGCCGTCGTTCTTGGCCGACTCGAAATCGGCGAAGCGGATGTGGCTGAGGTCGTGGATGGCGCGGACCTCGTCGGTGATCCCGGTGTCGTGCGGTGGGATCACCTGCGCCCCATCGCTCCAGGCGACCTTGTAACCGTTGTATTGCTTCGGGTTGTGGCTGGCGGTGATGACGATGCCCGCTGTCGCCCCGAGGTGCCGCACAGCGAATGAGAGCTCGGGGGTGGGCCGGAGCGCCTCGAAGAGATAGGTGCGTATGCCATTGGCGGCGAAGATCTGGGCCGCCTCGCTGGCGAACTGCGCCGAGTGGGTCCGTGAGTCATGCGCGATGACGACCGAGCCATTTCCCGGCCCCACCTGCTTGCGGATGTAGTGGGCCAGCCCCTGGCTCGCGGCGCCTGCGGTGTAGCGGTTCATCCGGTTGGTTCCCGCGCCGACGATGCCGCGGAGCCCGCCCGTGCCGAACTCCAGCTGGGCGCCGAAGCGGTCGCGGATCTCATCCTCGTCGTCCGCGTCGATCAGGGCCTGCACCTCGGCCCGCGTCGCGGGATCACAGTGAGAGCCGGTCCACTCGCGGGCTCGCTCGAGAATCTCGGGGTCCAGGGGCATTGCACGCACCTCTCCTGCGGGAAATGGCCGGGCGATTCTGCCTGCCGAGGGTTGATCGGCAAGCTTTTCTGCGGTTGCAATTCACCCCGAGGGTCCGGAGATTCCCCCCCAGGGCCCCGGAGGTCATGGGGCCCTCTCATGCCGATGACGTCTCAGCGCAGAGCCGACCGCCTCGCCCTCGCCGCCGTCGCCCTCGTCGCGCTGGCCGATCTCTGGTTCACCTTCCTGCGCCCTCACGATCTGCCCTCATCGGACTACCGTGTGGGGATGCTGACTCCGTCTCTGCTTCTCGCCGTGCTCATTGGAGTGGGAGTGGGGCGGAAAAGCGAATCCCTCTCGACGGGGAAGCTCAGGAGAGCGCCTCTCCTGATCGGGCTTTTCACCTGGGGCATGGCGATGGTGATTGCGAGTGGTCGTCTGCCCTCCGGGCAGGTTTATCCGCTCACATTCACCGTGGCCCTCTTCGCGATGGGTCTCGGCTTTGTGGCTGCGGCGTTTCCCGCGGGTCAGGACCATCTCCACCGCCGCCTGCGCTGGATCCCCTGGGTGGCGGTTGCTCTCTTCGTTGTCTCATTCGGACTTCGACACATTGGTCTCCGGTCCATGCCCGGGGGGCTGTGGGTCGACGAGGCCGAGCACTTCAAGAACGTGTTTCTCCGGCCCGAGGGCCACACACCGGATCCCTTCGGCCTGACGGTGCACATCCACGAGGGGTGGGCCTACATCAGCAATCTCCACCTCACATCGGTCGCCCTCGTGGTCCACTGGTTCGGGCTGTCGTTCGGGGCGATGAAGCTGATCTCGACGCTCCCCTCGGCGCTGGCGCCCGTGGGGGTCTTCCTCTGCGGTGTCGCCTGCCGCCGCTCGCGGGTGGGGCTGGCCGCTGCGATCCTGGTGGCCACCTCGCCCTGGCACCTGATCATCGGGCGCTGGGGCAACGTCCACGTCGCCTGCGCCACGCTCCAGGTCTTCGCCATGGCCTTCCTGCTGCGGGGGCTGCACCGGCGAGGCGATCAGCGCTCGTGGGTGATCGCGGGCATCCTGCTCGGCCTCTGCTTCTACGCCTACCTGCTCGCGCCCGTGGCGCTGCTCATCGCGCTGCTGAGCGTGGCCGCCGTGGCGGCGACGCAGCCCGATCTCCGCCGCCGCGCGGTGCAGGGCGCCGGGCTGATGGCCCTCGGGCTCGCGCTGACCGCCGGGCCGCTGCTGGTGACCATGATTCGCCATCCCGAGACGGTGGGCGAGCGGCTCAGCCAGCTGAGTGTTCTCGGGGATGAGGGCGACGGCCTCGTGGGAACGCTGCTGCTCAACACGGTCGACACCGTGGGTCTGCTCATCTGGCGAGGCGACGCCAACCCGCGCCACAACATCGCTCCTCCCGATGCCGCGTGGTGGGAGCCCGAGCATGTGCCAGCCCAGATCCACCTGCTCTGGACGGCGCTGCTGCTCCTCGGGGTGGCTCTCGCGCTCCTGCGCTGGCGGCGCCAGCCGCTGCCCCTGATCCTGCTCATCTGGCTGGTGGTGGGCCTGCTGCCCTCGGTCCTGTGCCAGCGCGCGGAGGCGCCCAATGCCTACCGGGCGCAGCTGGTGATCCCCGCCGTCGCGCTGCTCTCGGTCTGGTCGATCAAGGCGGTCACCCGCCGCGTCATGCGTGGCGAGCTCGCCGTGGTCACGATCGCCATCGCCGCCCTGAGCCTGTCGCAGTTCTATGGCCAGCACTGGCGGCGCCCCGCCTCGGTGCGGGCGGTGTGGGGAGGCGTCGAGACGCGCGCGGCTCTGCACCTGCGGGAGTGGGGCAGCCCGGAGTGGCGCGAGGGCACCACGGTCTTCATCGACGAGTCGCTCGACACGGAGCTGATCTCTCTGATGCTTCACGGAGCGGGCTTTGCGCATGTCCGGAGAATGGATATCACGGCCACGAGAGGCCTTTTCGCCCGCACTCCGCGCCTGATGCTCGTCGCCTCGCGCGCCTCGCATGCCGTGGCGGAGCTCGTGATGGGCTGCAGCGGCAGTGTGATCAGGGACCGCTTCGGGCTGGTGGAGTCGGTGATCTTTTCCACCACGCAGGAGAATCTCCCATCCGATCCCCCGATCGCCGAGGTGCGCGGCTGGGCATGGCGTATCACGCGGTCCGACGGCTCCTGGGAGGAGATCGTGGGCGATGAGTTCCCCGCCGACCGTGCCGTGGGCGCGGACACCGTCAGCGCCGAGGGGCTCTGGTGGTCTCCCCGCACACGGGGCGTGCGGCTCCAGGTCGACACGAACTGCCCCTATCACGTCGCGCTGGAGGTTCTCACCGAGCGCGGGGAGCACGGCTGGGACTGGGAGGACCGCGATCCCCCGGATGCGCCCGTGCTCCACGATGTCCTGGTCTACCCCCAGGCGGGACTGAGCCGCGTCATGCTCGAGGTCGACACTGCGGGCGTCGAGTCACCCCGCCTCGCCATCGCCTGGCAGGATCTGATGAGCGGTGAGACGGCACCGATCCCCGCCCAGCACCTGCTGAGGCAGACGCCGGATCATCCTCTGTGGGACTCGCTGTGGTGAGACCTCAGCCCCGGAAGAACACCAGAGTGACGGCGATGAACAGCGGGACCAGCACCGCGACGCTGTAGAGCATGTAGCCGAAGAAGCTGGGCATCTTCACGCCCGACTGCTCGGCGATCGACTTGACCATGAAATTCGGGCCGTTGCCGATGTAGGTGTTCGCGCCCATGAAAACGGCGCCGCACGAGATCGCGACGAGCAGCGGCACGCCGATGATGCCCGTGGCCGACTTGACCGAGAGCGTGGCCATGCCGGGGTCGATGGGCAGGGCGCCGGCGGTCTCGAAGAAGACGACGTAGGTCGGCGCGTTGTCGAGGAAGCTCGACAGAAATCCCGTGGCCCAGAAGAAGTGCCACGGCTGCGTCAGGCCGAGCTCGGCCCCCCGCGCATTGAGGATCTCGATGGCCGGCATCATCGTGATGAAGATCCCGATGAAGAGGCAGGCCACCTCCCCGATCGCGACGAAGTTGAAGCTGTTGGCGCGGCGGATCGCCATCGGCGTGACAATCCAGGAGACGCCGGCGAGCGCCAGCTGCACGCCCTCGCGCAGGAACATGGGGATGGTGAACCCGATGATCTGCCTGCCGGGCACCAGCAGTGCCACCGCGAGCACCACGCCGAGAAGCAGCGGGAGATTCACGAGGCCCGTCAGGCGCAGGGGCTCGCGCTCCATCTCGTCGTACGCGATGTCGATCTTCGTCTCGCTCCGGTACGCCAGCGTGTCCCAGATGAAGTAGACGATGAGCAGAATCACGACGCAGAACAGCCACTCGGCCGTCAGGTGCAGGGTCCAGAGAAACGGGACGTCGCGCAGGTAGCCCAGAAAGAGGGGCGGGTCGCCGATCGGCAGCAGCGAGCCCCCGATGTTCGCGACGAGGAAGATGAAGAAGATCACCGTGTGCTTCACGTGCCGCCGCTGGTGGTTGATCTGCAGCAGAGGGCGGATCAGGAGCATCGCCGCACCCGTCGTCCCGATGAAGCTGGCGATGAGGGCCCCGATGCCCAGGATGATCGTGTTCGTCCCCGGGTGGGCGGGCAGGTCGCCGCGGAGATTGATGCCCCCGCTGATCGTGTAGAGGCTGAAGAGCAGGACGATGAACGGCACGTAGTCCAGGATCACGGCGTGGTGATAGACCGCGAGCAGCGCGGCGATCCCCGGGTCGGAGTGATACCCCACGCCCCGGAAGAGGTAGTAGAGGCTGGTGATGGTGGCGAGGATCAGGGCGATCAGGAGCTTGCTCGAGTTCTTCTCCCACCAGTGCTCGGTGCGGTGGATCAGCGGCAGGATCGCGATGCACAGCAGCAGCGTGGCGAAGGGCAGGATCCAGAGGATCGAGGGGGCGAAGTGGGCCTCGCCATGGCCCCCCGCCTCGCCGTGGTCACCCGCTTGGTCACCATGCTCATCCACAGGGGTGACGGTGGTCTCCGCCACGCCGTGCTCCTCGACCTGGGCAGCGGCGGCGGGGGGGGCGAGCAGCGCAGAGACTGCCAGGAGAGTGATGAGCAGGAAGAGGGGGATGTGCCGGGGAACTCGGCTCCAATCAATCATCAAAGCGCAGGGCCTCCAGATCCGGCCCCCAAAAGTGCAGTTTGGCAGAGTGTGGTCAACACCTATCTCTCGGTCGAAAGGGCGCACGCAGCGGTTGCCAAATTCCATCGCCTCTGTCATGAGAATGGCAGATTGCAACCAGGTTCACCCCCATGAAACATCTTTTGCCCCTTGTCGCCCTTCTCGCCTCCACCGCCTCCCATGTCTCAGCGCAGAGGATGGAAGATCCTCCCCCCGCGCCCGCGATCCGAGTGATCGAGCGGATCGGTCAGCTCCACCTTCTGGCCGTCGACGAGGGCGCCTCGGCGGTGGTTTTCGACGAGGGGGCAGGGCCGGTGGCGCTGTCCACCCACCGGGATCTGGTGCCCCCTCCCCGTGCGCGGTTTGCCGTTCTCGATGCGGCGCCGTCGGAATCTCTGGCCACTGAGGGGGTCCGCGTCGTCTATCCTGTCCTGCGGGATGTGCGCACGGGGGCGGCTGTGGTTGCGCTCGACGAGATCACCGTCCGCCTGGCTGATGATGTCACATTCGCCGATCTGGAGACCTGGGGAGCGTCGCGGGGAATGACGCCACTCGAGTCCGCCGCGCCCCCCTCGCGGATCCTTCATCTGCGCATCGCCGGGTCCGACGCCTTCGAGGCCGCCCGGATCGCGGAGGAGTCACCATCTGTGCTCTGGGCCGAGCCCACTCTGTGGACCGAGGCGCGCCGCCTGGGGGGTGACACCCCACCGATTCTCCAGTGGCACCTGAACAACACAGGGGTGGGGGGCGGAACCCCCGACGCCGACATCGACGCGCCGGAGGCCTGGGACATCACGGTGGGTGCCGAGTCAACAGTCTTCGCCATCATCGACGACGGCGTCGACCTGAGTCACCCCGACCTGATCATCCGCACGAGCCCCACAGAGGTCTTCGATGCGCTGGACAACGACGGCAACGGCTATGTCGACGATGTCTGGGGCTGGGACTTCGCCGATGGCGACAATGATCCCAATCCGTCGGTTTTCATTCCCCCCTACAACTTCCCGGCGCACAGCGACATCCACGGCACGCCAGTGGCCGGGCTCACCGCGGCCTATGGATCGGGCGAGCTCCTGGCCTCGCTTCGGTCGAGCGGCGTCTCGCAGCGTGGCCAGATTCTGCCGCTGCGGCTGCTGGCGGCGGGCCAGATGGTCTCGCAGGCCGACCACGCGGCGGCGATCCGCTACGCCGCCGACAGCGGGGCGGACGTCATCAACATGAGCTACAGTCTCCCCTTCCCCTCGCTCGAGGTGGAGGAGGCGATGGCCTATGCGCTGGCGACGGGTCGCGGGGGACTCGGGTGCCCGATCTTTGCGGCCGCAGGCGATCAGTTTCTCGAGCCGCTGACCTGGCCCGCCTCGAGCCCCTGGACGGCGGCCATCGGGGCCGTGACGAATCAGAACGCCCTTCCCTCCTATGCCAGCATCGGCGAGCGCCTGACGATCACCGCGCCCTCCAGCGGGGGAACGCTCGGCATCCACTCCACCGACGTGACCTTCGAGGATCGCGGCTACGACGACGCGGGCGACAACTACACGCTGTCCTTCGGCGGCTCGAGTGCGTCCGCCGCGATGGCCAGCGGCGCGGCGGGGCTCCTGATGGCCGTCAGCCCCGAGATCACCTGGTGGGAGGTCTACGAGGCGCTCAGCCAGGGGGCCGATCGCATCCCCCCGGGAATTCCCAGCGACTACGACGCACACGGCTTCAGCCGCTTCTATGGCCGCGGGCGGCTCAACGCGTTCGGGGCGCTGAGCGCGCTGTCTGTCCCGGTGTCGATGGACGATGCCTACGAGCCGAATGTGGACTTTGCCACGGCACCACTGGTCACCGTCCCCCTCTTCCAGCACCTGATTGCCAACGACAACGACTTCTTCCGCTTTGCGACCGTCGAGGGGCAGACCTTCGCCATTCAGGTCTGGACGCTTCCCAATCACACGGCGCCTGACATCGCCCTGCTCGATCCCACGGGGGTGCCTCTGACCCTCGGAGTGCCTGACGTCGACGGCTCGCAGGAGATTGCCTTCCAGGTCCCCGCGCCGGGGGGCATCTACGGCGCGGTGGTGCTGCCCCGGGAGAACACCGTGCCCTTTGGCTACACGCTGTCGATCCGCAGCCGGCTCTTCGATGTGTATGAGACCAACGACAGCCCCGAGGATGCCCACCTGCTTCTCGATCGCCTCCCCGACAACTCGGTGACGATCGGGGCCTACATCGATCCCCCGGGCGACATCGACCACTACGCGATCAGCGGGAGCGCGGGTGACGAGGTGGTCATCGACGTGGGGGCGCGTGACATCGGATCGCTCCTCGACTCGGTTCTGACCCTCAGCACCTCCAGCGGCGAGATCATCGCCCTCAGCGATGATTTCAATGAGTACGACTCGCGCATCGAGGCCACGCTCCCGGCGGACGACACCTACATCGTGGCGATCTGGGATTTCCACGGCTGGGGCGGAGGGGGACACTACTACGGCATCGAATTCGAGGGCTTCACCCCCTCGCTGCCCACCGCCGACGCGGTCGTCAGCGAGGTGCTCGGCCTCGTGCCCCCCAGCGGCCAGTCGGATGTCACCCGCGATCAGCGCGTGGACATCGCCGATGTGATGCGGCTCATGCGCAGCGGCCAGCAGCCATGAGCGCAGCTCCCCCGCGGCCCGAGGGGGAGGGGGGCGACGCCCTGCGGCGCCAGGTCGCGACCGTCCACGGCATCCAGTTCCTCATCACCGCCCATCGCGATCTGCAGGAGGTGCTCGACGCCATCGTCCGCGCCGCGCGGGACGCGCTGGGGGCGCTCGAGTGCACGATCCGCCTCGTCGAGAGGGACGAGGAGGATCACATCTGCCTGCGAGTGGCCGCCTGGGCGGGGCGCCCGGTGTACACGCGCCACTTCTGGCCACTCAAGCCCGGCAGCCTCGACGATGTCGTCGTCTCGGGAAAGCTGGTTGAGATCCCGGACATGCGCGCCGATCCCCGCGTGAAGAACCCCAGGGCCCTGGCCGAGCGCGGCATCGTCTCGATGCTCGCCGCGCCGCTGCGCATCGGCGATCAGATCATCGGGGGGCTGCGCATCTACACGGGCGAGCGCAGGTCGTTCAGCGCGATGGAAAAGGATCTCTTCGAGAGCCTCGCCGGGCAGGCGGCCATCGCCATCGAGAATGCACGCCTCTACCACGAGCTGGCGGAGGCTCACCGCACGACGCAGCGGAGCTATGAGGAGCTGCGGGCCGCCCAGACCGAGCTGGTCAAGCGGGAGAAGCTCGCCGCCCTCGGCGAGATGGCCGCCCTGGTCGCCCATGAGATCCGCAATCCGCTGACCGCCGTGCGCGGCTTCGCGCAGCGCATCCAGCGCCGCGTGGCCAGCGATGCGGGACTCGTGCAGGCCTGCCAGATCATCATGGATGAGGTCGATCGGCTCAACAAGGTGATCGTCGACGTCCTCGACTTCGCCCGGAATCTCGAGCCGCGCTTCGCGGTCCACTCGCTCAACCAGATCGTTCAGGACGCGCTGCGCCTCGAGACGCCGACGCTCACCGAGCGGGGCATCGTGATCCGATGCGACTGCGATCCGCACCTCGGGCCGATCCGGCTGGATGCGGGCCAGATCCGCCAAGTGCTGCTCAACCTGATCGCCAATGCACGCCAAGTGCTCACCGGGGAGGGGGGGGAAATCACTCTGGGCACACGCCGCCCTGAGCCCGGCTGGCAGGCGCTCGATGTCACGGACAACGGCCCGGGGATCCCGCCGGAGGTCCAGGGCAAGATCTTCAATCCCTTCTTCACCACCAAGCTCCGGGGCACGGGGCTGGGGCTGACCGCCGCGCAGCGCATTCTCGAGGATCACGGCGGCCGGATCTCCTTTGAGACCGAGGTGGGCAAGGGGACGACCTTCACCCTCTGGCTGCCGGAGAGCGAGGGTGGGTGAGGCTCAGCGCGCGCGGGTGAACTCGACCGTGACCAGCTGACGGGGCCGCACGGTCACCGCTGCGGCACGGTCGTCGATCACCTCGCAGCGGCTCTGGCGATCCTCGGCCAGATCCGTCAGCCATGCCTCGGCGATGTCGAAGCCGCAGGTGATGCGCCCAGTGACACACCTGTGGCCCACGTTGAGCACGCGGACGATCAGCGCATCCCGGCGCTCGCTCATCTTGCAGGCGGTGATCATCAGGTCGCCCGGCTCTGAGCGAACCAGAGATGACTCGGGGATCCCGTCGCCACGGGGCGTCTCGATCTGCGTGGCCAGCAGCGGGACGTTGAACTCCTGGGCGCGACGGTGCACCTCGCCCCGATGCCAGTCGCCCCGGTGAGATGCGATGGCCAGACGCACTCGTCTGGGCCCGAGCAGCTGGGCGTCGGGCGTCTCGATGACAGGTCCGGCCGCACCGACGATCCGCGTGGAGAGCCCACTCAGCGCCAGCCAGCCGACGGATCGGAGGATTGTCACCTCCAGGCGTGTTCCATCTCCGTCGCGCGAGGCCTCGTACTCATGGAGCCCCTCGCCGATCACCGCCAGGCCGCGCTCGCCATCGCTGAGGGAGACGAAGCGGTCCATCGGGTGGAAATTGACCGGTGGCTGGGCCCACTCGACCCTCGGCGTGGGGGGCTCGAGCGGGCGGTCCATCACGTCGAAGTGCGCCTCGGCCGAGGCGTGATCGGTGGCGATCGAGGTGGGGAAGATGGCGCGGAGACGGTGATCGCAGGCCCGGTTCTCCCAGGAGATCTCGGCCTCGAGCAGGGGACTCTTCGACCGCAGCGTCAGGCGAATGGTCAGCGTGGAGTCGACTCTTCTCGCGACGCGCCGCCGGCGCGATGCGTCGATGCGGGCGGGCAGCTGCCACGGCACGGTGACCTCGAGCGTCGCCGAGCGGGGACCGCGGTCGACCACCCGGCTCGTCGCCTGGCAATCGGCGGTGGTGAGATCGCAGGGCTCGTCGGCGGGGCAGAAATCGTACTCGTCGCCCACGTCGGCGACATCCTCGAACATCAGCAGTCCCCGATGGACCGTGCCGGTGGCGCGGCACTCGAGGTCGACCGTGCCGTTGGGATTGACACGCGCCGTGAGATGCTCGTTCTCGAGCAGTGTGTCCGTGGCCGTGATGCCCGAGATGCCGCCGCACTCGCCGCGCTCGATGGCGAGGGGCTCGATCCCCAGCGGGGGGAGAGGGGCGGTGGCGAATCGCACATGCCACTCGTTGACCGCCTCGCGCTGATGGACCGGATCGAAATCCGCGAAGGCGCCCGCCATGCGCTCGCGCAGGAATTTGAACTCCGCGGGGACAATCTCGCCGTTGGGTCGCACGAGGCGCAGCGGCTCTCTCGGTCCGGCTCTCTCGGTGGGCAGGGTCACTGTGAGCTCAGCCGACCCCTGGCGCTCCCATCCCGAGGGATTGAAAACGGCCACATGGCCCAGAGCCTCGGGGCGGCGGGACCGATGGCGCGACGCGAGGCGCCGCAGGCTCTCGGCGGAGATGATCTCGGCGATCTGCTGGGCCTGGTCGAAGCGGGGCACCATCTCGCGGTGCACCTGGTCGATCGAGCACCCGCAGATGTCGTCGTGGGGATGATTGAGAAGCACCAGGCGCCAGGCCTCGCGCAGGAACGCTCGCAGGTCCTCGCCCCCCAGGAGCAGCTGCGCGAGCCCGGTCAGCGGCTCGGCATGCCCCTCGAGAAGCGACTGGCACCGGGCGTTGGCCTGCTTGAGATTGATGCGTGTCGAGAGGATGCCGTGGAGAATCACCTGGTCGCGGCCGAGGCGGAACTCACCCCGATACGTCTCGAGCGGCGCGTCCTCGGCCAGCACGGCGTCGACGAAGTCCTGGTAGGTGCCATGCCGGAGCTGAACGCCAAGGTCCGCGCGGTTGATGTGATCGATCACCTCGGGGAGGTTCCACTGGGCCTCCATGTGATCCACACCGTTGTTGAAGAGCAGCGTGCACGTCCGCGCCATCGGGGCGAGGCGATCGAGAATCGCACGGATGCGCTCCTCGGCCAGTCCCATGCTCAGCTCGCAGCGCGGCATGTCCATGTGGGGCGAGGCGTAGCCCAGGGCGGAGGCGTTGCCATAGCCCCCCACCAGGTTGACGCCCAGCACGGAGATCTCCGGGTCGGCCGACTGCCAGCGATAGGTCAGACCCAGGCGATCCCACTCATCGCCGAAGCCGCGGGTGAAGAGAGCGGAGGTGATGCCGAAGCCCGCGAGGATCTGGGGCAGCTGGTTGCAGTGGCCGAAGGCGTCGGGCGCGTACCCCGCGGTGTTGACCGGCCCGAACTCGGATGCCACGCGCCGTCCCATCAGGAGATTGCGGATCATTGCCTCACCCGAGACGAGCCACTCGTCTGGGAGGGTGAACCAGGGCCCGAAGAGCAGGCGGCCCGCCTCGCTGAGGCGCCGGATGCGCTCCTCGCTCTCGGGGCGGATGCGGAGATAGTCCTCGAGGACGCAGGCCTGACCGTCGAAGGTGAACGTTTTGAAGGCGGGTTTGCTCTCGAGCAGATCGAGCAGACGATCCATCACCGTCACCAGACGGCGGCGATACTGCTGGAAGGTGGCGTACCACTCACGGTCCCAGTGCGTCTGGCTGACGACCACGCCCTCAAACGCTCTCTGCTCCTTCGAGTTCCCCTCAACCAGGGCGGTGGATGTGTTGGGTGTGTCGGACAATGAATTGCTCGCTTTCAATCGGTAAGGCTTCTATCGGTTGACGTGCTCACCCTCAACTGATTTACAGCCAGAGGGATAGCTCATCGGTTCACCCGAGTCGCATCGCTGCGTCTGTCGTTTTCTGGGCCACTCCCAGCGCCCCGTCTTTTTTGATCGATCTCCCTCGCCCAGGCTCCCCCGAGAGCGGAGGAAAGGACTGTCTCCGCGCGTCCTGATGCAAACGCTGGTCAATGGAGCGCCCTGTTCGCGTCCTGGAGGCGGCTTCTCGAGACGTCGCAACGACTCTGTCATCCGCTGCGCACTGTTGAATCCAAAGCACTTGAGCACCGCGGGAAGGTGGGCTTCCCCGGTGTCTGGCGGAATGGGGGGAATTCCCCATTGACAACATCCCTTTCGCAGCCGACTATACAAACGTTTGCAAAAGCAGAGAGTCGCGTCAAGGGCCTTCTGCTTCCCTGAGGGCGCGGTGATCCCCAAGGAGTCCATACCCATGATCAGACACAGAGCATTCACTCTCATCGAGCTGCTCATTGTCGTCGCCATCATTGCGATCTTGGCCGCCATCGCGGTCCCCAACTTCCTCGAGGCGCAGACGCGTGCAAAGGTCAGCCGCGTCAAGGCGGACATCCGATCCGTCGCCACCGCCCTCGAGGCCTACATTGTCGATTACAACATGTATCCCCC
>JAFGKF010000229.1 GCA_016928695.1 Candidatus Sumerlaeota bacterium
ATCTCGGATCTCGTCTGTTTTGAGGCGATCATCGTCGAGCTGAAAACCCTGAATCAGATCTCCGACCGGGAGAGGTCCCAACTCCTCAACTATCTGACTGATCCATGCAAATTGAATGCATCACTTCTCTTTGGTGGGGGCACAGCATGCTGTGCCCGCGGGCGCAGCGTGCTGCGCCCCTACAGAGTCACACGAGATGTCTCATTCACTCTGCAGATCACAGGAAAGCGAGCGGGCTGCGGGTGGGCGTTCTCATCAACTTCGGGAGTGTCGGCAAGCTCGAATGGCAGCGCATGGTCAAATGAACGGCCCTTCGTGACCCTTCGTGCTCTTCGTGGATGAACAGGGAAGATGTGGTGCGCGAGGGGGGACTTGAACCCCCACGGGCGATAATGCCCACCAGCCCCTCAAGCTGGCGTGTCTGCCAATTCCACCACTCGCGCACACGTCCGAGGATTGGCGGCAGAGTGATGCTCCCCCGGGACTGCGATGTCAAGGGCTGTTCGAGGGCTCGCGCTTGACCGCCCCCCGAGCCCCTGTTTGACTCATCGGGCCATGCCGCCCCGCAACCCCGAGCACATCCACACCGTCTCCGAGATCACCGCGCTGATCACGCGGATGCTCCGCGACCGCTTTCCGAGGGTGTCGGTCGAGGGCGAGATCTCCAACTGGAGCGTCTCCTCGGCGGGGCATGCCTACTTCCGCCTGCGCGATGACCACGCCGCGCTGAACGCCGTGATGTTCCGCTCCTCGCTGGGGCGGCTGCGGTTCGCCCCAGAGGATGGTCTCCGGGTGATCGCCACGGGGGCGATCGACGTCTACGCTCCCCAGGGCGCCTATCAGCTGCGTGTGGAGATGATGCGCGAGGCCGGTCTCGGCGACCTGCACCTGGCCTTTCTTCAACTCAAAGAGAAACTCGAGAAAGAGGGCCTCTTCGACCCCAAGCATAAAAAGCCGATCCCGCCCCTCCCCCGCCGCATCGGTGTCGTGACCTCACCCACGGGGGCAGCGATCCGCGACATCCTCAACGTCCTCGGGCGTCGATTCGCGGGGGCGCATGTGATCGTGGCTCCTGTGCGTGTCCAGGGCCGCGAGGCGCCGGGTGAGATCCGGGAGGCGATCGGACGGCTCAATCGCCTGGGCGATGTGGACGTGATGATCGTGGGGCGCGGCGGTGGAAGCATCGAGGACCTCGCCTGCTTCAACGATGAGAGCGTGGCGCGGGCGATCTTCGCCTCCGAGGTGCCCATCATCAGCGCAGTTGGGCATGAGACCGACTTCACTATCGCCGACTTCGTGGCGGACCTCCGGGCGCCGACGCCCTCGGCGGCCGCTGAGCTGGTGGCCCGCGAGAGGCTGGCGCTGCTCGAGCGCGTGACGGATCTGCGAGTCCATCTCGGGCGCGCGACGGCCAATCGCCTGGAGCGATCACGCCTGCGTCTGGAGGCGTTGGCCTCCAGCTATGTTCTCACGCAGCCCCTCGCGCGCGTGCAGTCGCTCGCTCAGCGGGTTGACGATCTCACCTCGGCGCTGGCGCGGACCGCGCGCCATGCCATCGCCCATCGACGGGCGAGGTGGCACCCGCTCGATGAGACTCTGAGGGCTCTCGACCCCGGCCGCGTGCTCGGGCGCGGATACAGCGTCGTGACCGATGCGGAGGGCCGCGTGGTGCGGGGAGCGGATCAGGTCGAGGTGGGTGACGCCCTGAGCATCCGCCTGCACCGGGGGCGCCTGGGGGCCGAGGTCAAGGAGAGGGAAGTCTGACTCAGAACTCGTCGACGGGCTCGGGGACCATGTCGAAGTGGAATGCCCTCTGGTGAGGAATGGGGAAGGGCATGGAGTCGAGCACAAGGCTCATGAAGGGGATCCAGTTGTACCAGGGCTTGTGGACATGGATGATCTCGTCGACATCGACATAGCCCTCATGACGCAGCTGGATGCGGCGTGCTCCGATGAAAATGTAGGGTACCTCGACAGGCGTGACGCCCCGCGGGTAATCGTTGACGTAGATCAGCGCCTCCGAGGGCGTGCTGGTGATGAGAATGCTCAGGCGCTGCCCCCCACCGCAGGCGAGGAGAGTCAGGGCGATCACCGGACAGACGAGAAGTCGCAGCCTCATGGAGCGTCAATCTGCGAGGTTGATGGGCCGTTGTAAAGAGAAACCCTGCCGTCTCAGGAACCGAGGAGATCCGGGCGGATGTCGCCCAAAGCGGGCAGCCTGTCGCGCGCCTCGGCGATAGCCTCCGCCCTCAGGTCGACGATCCCCAGCTCCTCGCCCTCCCCCGCCTCCCACAGCACGTCCCCCCAGGGCTCGACGACGAGCGAGTGACCGTGGAGACGATCGATCTCAGGCAGGCTCGCCACATTCACCCCGATGAGATAGCAGAGGTTCTCGACAGCGCGGGCGCGGGCGAGCAGACGCCAGTGCTCGATCCGCGGACCCGGCCACTGCGCCGGGATGACGAGCAGCGAGACACCCCGACTCTGGAGTCGCCGGAAGAGCTCGGGAAAGCGCAGATCGTAGCAGAGCGCCAGCCCCGCCGTCCCGATCAGTGTCTCGAAGGTTGCGAGGTCGGAGCCGGCTGTCAGAGCGGTGTCCTCCCCCAGCCCCGCGAAGAGATGCATTTTGCGATAGGTGGCGATCGGCTTCCCGCCCCGCAGCACCGTGGCGTGATTGAAAACCTCACCCCCTGAGCGGGTGAAGAGCGAGCCCGCCACGAGCGTCCCACCCCACCCCTGAGTCGCATCGATCATCGCCTCCAGCGCCCCGGGGGACGCCTCGACGCAGGCCGACAGCTCATCCATCGCAAAGCCGCTGGCCCATGCCTCGGGGAGCACGATGAGCTCGGCCTCAGCGGCAATGGCTCGACTCACCGCCTCGGCAGCTCGCCCGAGATTCCCGCTGTGGTCCCCCGTCTCACATCGCATCTGGCAGCAGGCCACTCTCATGCGTGTCCTCCTCAGAGATCACTCTGAGGCGTGCCGCGCAACCCGTGAAAAGTCAAGGATCGATAAAGTGCAGGGAGCTGGCGTCTTTTTCCTCAACCGTTTCGCGGATCCAGCCGATAAACAGCATCAGAAAGCTCTGGAGGAGTGTGCCCATGCACCGTCACCGCATTGCCCTGGCCGCCATGGTCATCCTGACGCTGATCGCCCTCGCCCCGACGGCTTCAGCGCACGACTTCGACCGCGCCAATTTCCATCCGCTCCGCTACATGGCCTACCCCTTCCACGCGGTGGGGGTGTATGTGGAGTACACCGTGGTGCGGCCGATCCACTGGCTCGTCTCGCAGCCCAACTTCGACAAGATCTTCGGCCATGAGGCGTCCGTCGACGACAACCACTGGGAGTGGCGCGTCACCGGCTGACAGACCTCTGGCCCGCAGGACCGACCCGGAGCCGCCTGGGCTCCGGGTTTTCCTTTGCACTCGGAGAGGGCACCTGCTGATCTGATCGGGTGAATTCCGACTCCGCCATCCGAATCCAGTCTCTCACTCACACGCACCCGGGCGAGTCGGCCCCTCTGCTCGAGTCCCTCGAGCTCACGCTGGCCACCGGCGAGCTGCTCACCATCACTGGGCCGTCGGGGGCCGGCAAGACCACCCTGCTGAACCTGATCGCCGGGCTTCTCGTGCCGAACCGTGGCTCGATCCGCGTCATGGACCGCGAGATGACCTCGCTCTCCGCCTCGGACCGGGCGCGCTGGCGCGGGAGGGTCATCGGATACGCCTATCAGGACACCCGCCTTCTCCCTCAGCTCGACGTGCAGACCAATGTGGCCTGGCCCCTGCTCTTCGGAGACCACTCACGCCGCGAGGCGCTCCGGCAGGCGCAGCGGCTGCTCGCGCGCCTCGGGCTCGAGGCGCTGGCGAGCCACCGACCGACCACCCTCTCCGGGGGCGAGCAGCGTCGTGTGGCGCTGGCCCGGGCGCTCGCCGGGCATCCTCCCCTGCTGCTGGTCGACGAGCCCACAGCGAACCTCGACGATGAGGCGGCGGCATCCGTTCTGGATCTTCTCCGGCAGGTGCGCCGTGAGCTCCACACCACGGTCCTCGTCGTCTCGCATCACCGTGAGGTGCTCGAGCTCTGCCCCACTCCGCTCACTCTCCGCGGCGGACGCCTGTCGCCCCTGCGCGAGGGGGCGATGGCCTGATGCGCCTCGGCAACGCCCTCTTTCTGCTGAGGAAGCACTGGCGCTTCCACTGGGCATCGTGGCTGATCGTCGCCCTCCTGGTCGCGGTCAGCGCCTTCGTCATCGCCCTGATCGGCGGCGCGACGCGCGCGGTCAACGCGGCCCTGCGCGAGTGGTCGAGCGACATTTTCCCCCCCACCGTCCTGACGGTCCGCCCTGCCACAGAGGATTTCAGTCTCTTCGGATTCCAGCTCGCCGTTCCCCAGACCCAGATCATGCGGGAGACGATCGACCAGATCGCCGTGATGCCCGAGGTCGAGCGCCTCTTCCCCGTCGTGGTTCTCACCTTTCCGACCCACGCCGAGGCCACGTTCATGGGAGAGGGATTCGGCACCGACGCCGTCGTGGCGGGGATCGACCTCCCCCTGGTTCGGAGTGAGCTCGCCTCACCCGAGCAGTTCGTCCCCGTCGACTGGCTCGGGGGTCAGCGCGTTCCGGTTCTGCTGTCGAGCTACTTCGTCGATCTCTACAACCTGATGTATGCCCAGACCATCAGCGCGCCGGCGCTGAGCGAGCAGACGGTCCTGGGCTTCGAGTTCGATCTCTCGATCGGCGAGTCGGTGCTGGGGGGCTCGCTGGCGCGCGGCCCGCGGAGCCGGGTCCGCTGCCGGATCGTCGGGCTCACACGCAATCCCCAGCTGCTGGGCGTGACCATTCCCCGTCAGACCGTCGAAGAGATGCGGCGCTGGTACGAGGAGCGGACAGGGATTCGGCCCACCTCGGCCTGCTCCTACGCCTTCGTCGAGATCGGTGACACGGGCCAGATCGACTCGCTGCGCGAGCGGCTGGCTGTGATGGATCTCCTCGCCGAGTCACCCCCGCACGTCGGGCGGCTCTCCACCCTCGAGCGCCTGCTCAGCCTCACCTCGGCCGTCCTTCAGGCGGTCATCCTGGGCCTGACACTCTTCGGCTGTTTCTGTCTCATGGCGCTCCAGATGGAGAACCGCCGCCCCTCTCTCGTCTTCCTCCATGTCAGCGGCGTCCCCGGACCCATCATCCGCCGACTGATGGTCGGCGAGGCGGGCATCGTCGTCGCCATCGCCTCCGCGCTGGGGACAGTGGCTGCACTCGTGCTGCTGAACCGTTCCCTCGTCGCCCTGACCCGGATCCTCCCCGTCTCAGTGCCGACACCTGAGCTCACCCCTCTCATGATGGTGCTCACCGGCGCGGTGACGCTGGCTCTGCTCATCGGGGCGGTGACGCTGGTCGCTGTCGCGGTGGTCGCGGCGCAGCTCCGCGGTGTGGGTCGACGGCCGGTGGAGTGAGGGGCGTCAGTCCAGCTCCGCCGCGTCCCGGCGGAGAATCTGGAAGATGTCGGCCCGGATGAATGGCTTCTCGGAGATCGGGCGCTCGGGCCGCTGCGCGACGCCGTAGTCGGGATCGATCCGGCGAGAGCGGTGGAGGCTGAAGGCCAGGAAATAGAAGACACCCGCGAGCACGAGGTAGACCAGAGGTGCTGTCTGCAGGATGCCTCCCTCGAAGGGGACATTGCCGAGCTCGCGGATCACATTCTCCCCTCCGAGCTGGCCGAGGTAGACCCATGGGACGTGGGCGAGGACGGTCAGGCGAACGGTGAACTGGCTCGCGTAGGCCGAGTTCATCTTGACCAGGAAGATGATGGCCAGCGGCAGAATGACATAGAGGATGAGGAGCGTCAGAAAGGTCCACCGGAGGGCCGAGCTCCGCGTCCGGGTCAGGTGAGCGAAAAAGCGACCCAGCGCGCCGGCGAAGAGCGCATTGGCCGTGACGAACCAGAGCGTCTGGATCCAGAGCCTGTGGGTGACCTGGGGCTGCGTCGCATACGCCACGGTGCTCCGAAGCCACCACTGCGCAATGAGAACCCAGAGGCCGATCAGCATCAGCTGATGGATCACGCTCTCGTCGATGCCCCTCAGAAAGCGGAACCGCCTCTTGAGACGCCAGACCTCGTTGCCCATCTCCACACGGCCTGTCTGGTAGACCAGGACCCCGACCATCAGCAGTGCCCAGGTCACGATGCCCGCCCCGGGGATGATGTCGGGCTGAGGCATGCGCGGTCCCCAGAGCTGCGCCGCGACGAGGAGCTGCGCGACGGCGAAGAAGACAAGCCCCTGCCAGTAGCTGAGGGCGCGGTTCTCGGGATTGAAGATCCGCCGCGCGGCGAGCAGGGCGAAGAAGGCGATGACGATGAGTGCCCCGATGATGTCCGCGTGCCAGGCGCGCACACCCACACCGAAGATGTTGACCTGCCCCCCCGGAGCGAAACTCGAGAAGGGCAGAAGCGCCGACCCGCCGCCGCCGAGGCTGAGCATCCGGCCCGCGAAGAACCGCAGCAGCAGGAAGTTGACGATGATGATCCCCACGACGAACAGCAGCGCGGACTGGGCCGAGCGTGAGCGCTCACGGATCGAGGCGATCCAGAGCCCCCCCGCCGAGAGGATCATCGAGAGCAGAAGCAGCGAGCCGAAGGAGGCGGCGATGTCGCTCGGCGCACGGCCGCCGAAGAGGAAGGTGATCGACAGCACGGGCAGCGCGCAGAGCAGCACCAAGAGGATGTAGAGCATCGTCGAGGCCAGCGCACCGATCACGAACGCCCAGGGGTGAAGGGTCGTCACCTGCAGGAAGTCGAGCGTCTTCTTCTCCTTCTCGCTCGTGGCGATGCCCGCGGTGATGATCGGCCCGACGAGCAGAACCAGCACCCCCTGGATGACGGCGACCCAGGTGAAGAGCTGATCGCTCATCTCCTTCATCTTGAAGTGGATGTTGACCACCTCCGACGTGCGGATCTCCATCGTCTTGGCGAAGATGACGACGAAGGCCACCGCGCACATGATCGCGATGTAGGCGATCATCGCGATGAAGAGCGCCCTCCCCCGCATGCGGCGCCGGAGCTCGCGCAGGAAAATCGGATTGTCGATGATCTGATCGCCGATCCAGCGGATCGCACGCGTCCCGGCCCGGCCCGGGCGGGCCGAGGCCCCCTCGATCATCTGCTCCTGATTCTCCACTGCACCCGTGGCCATGGCTGGCATCTCTCCCGGTCAGCGTCCCCCCGCGTCACTCACTGAACAGCGCCCTTCGTGATCTTCATGAAGATGTCCTCGAGATCGATCTCGCTCTCGCGGAAGGAGGTGATGCGGATCCCGCTGGTGGTCAGTGCCTCGTTGATGAACGAGACATCATCGCAGGTGATCGGCACCTCCACCTGGAGGTCGGCCCCATCGATCTCCACGGCGGTGACCTCCGGGTGCGCGATGAGGAGATCGTGGGCACGGGGCGCGTCGTCGGCCTGGCGGAGGGTGATCTCGACGATGCGGGCCCCCTTGATCTGATCCATGATCGCGCTGACCTCGCCCGCGGCGAGCAGCTCGCCCTTCTCGAGGATTCCGATCGTGTTGCAGAAGTCCGAGAGCTCCGTGAGGATGTGTGAGGAGATCAGGACCGTCTTGCCGAGGTTGCGGAGCTCTTTGAGGAGCTCGCGCATCTCGATGCGCGCGCGGGGGTCGAGGCCCGACGCCGGCTCGTCGAGGAGCAGCACCTGGGGGTCATGGACCAGGGTCTTGGCGAGGCAGAGGCGCTGCTTCATGCCGCGTGAGAGCGCCTCGACGAAATCGTTGCGCTTCTCGCCCAGGTCGGTCAGCTCGAGCACATCGTCGATGATCTTGCGCCGCTTGGTCTTCTCGATCTTGTAGGCCGCCCCGAAGAAGTCGAGGTACTCCCAGACCTTCATGTCGTCGTAGACACCGAAGAAGTCGGGCATGTAGCCGATCACGCGCTTCACGTCATCGGGCTGCGTCAGGATGTTGTAGTTGCAGATCTCGGCGTGGCCCGACGTCGGCTTCACCAGCGTCGCCAGGATCTTGATGGTCGTCGTCTTTCCCGCCCCGTTGGGACCGATGTAGCCGAAGATGTCACCCTGGGCGATGGTCATCGTCAGATCCCGAAGGGCGGTGACGTTCTTGTACTCCTTGGTGAGTCCCTTGATGGCGATCATATGCGGCCCTCCTCAGGGGGGATGTGCGTCTGCTCCGCGGCGCTCACCGCGGGCCATGCATGACCTGACACGGTCAGGGTCAGGCTCTCAACCGAAATGAAGCCCAGGGGTCCCCGGTCGGCGACCCCCTCCACCGGCTCGGCCGCGATCAGGAGCGTGATCTCGCCTGTGATGGGATCCACGACGCGTGAGGCGTCGAGGTGCTGCGGCAGACCTGAGAGGGGCTGATCGCTCAGCAGATCGCCCGAGTGCATCCGGATCGGTATCCAGGCGTTGCCCTCGGAGGCGGTGCGGTCCAGGGCGTAGAGGCGAGCCCTCTGCGCCAGTCTGTTCGCCTGGTCATAGCCATCGTGGAAGACCATCTGGGCGATGATCGACGTCACCTCACTGTTCACGGTCGGGGCCAGTGGCAGACGGTAGGTGATCAGAACCTGGGCCTCGGTCATCTCCAGCCGGGGACGTGTCTGGCCCGTGGGATCATAGTGGCTCAGATCGGACCCGGCGGCCATGACATGCACCGAGTCGTCAGTCGTCGCGCGGATCGCGTAGGAGAGCGGCAGGCACTCCGAGCGGAGGGTGAAGGCCGTGGGCTCGCGGACCTCGAGTGGGAGCTCGAGCGCGATCAGAGTGTGGTCGGGCACACGCTCGACGGCATGGTCAGGCTCCGGGGCGAGCAGGGCCTCGTCGGCGAAGGCGACCAGCATGGGCCTCCCCGACTGCGGGTTGAGCCAGTCGAGCTCCACGGCGTCGAGCAGAAGCGCACGCAGCGTGGCCGTGCGGATCTGGGTCGGATCGTCACGGAGCAGAAGCTGGGATTGGCTCGACCGTGGGAGGAAATTGCTCGAGTAGTCGCTCTGGTCCCAGACGCCATCGAAGGTGACCGTCTCGCCTGCCCCGATGACCGAGTCGCCGAGCCCCATGTAGCGGTTGCCCCAGACGATCGCGGCGTGATGCAGATCGAGATCCGTCCGGTTGGTCACGCTGCCCTCCAGTCGGACAGCCCCCTGCGAGCCCCCCCGGCTGAGATAGGCTGTGGCCTCCAGGGTCCCCCCCAGATCCACAGGTCCCGTGCTCTCGAGGTACGCGAAGGTCCACTGCCTGAGCAGCTGGTCCTCGAGGCGCATCTCCCCGTGCGTCTCGTTGACGGAGGCGGGATCGCCTGCGTCGCGGATCAGGTCGATCGAGCTCGAGGTCATCCCCGTCCCCGGCCGTGGGAGGCGCTGCTGGGTGAAATACATCTGGTGGGCGAAGGCCATCGCCGGGTCATCCCAGAAGGTGACCTGACTCAGCGCACTCGCCGGAGAGCCGGGCAGGTAATCGACGTGCTGCTTGGCCGCGGAGAAGTGGAGCGAGACGGCGTCGGCGCGCGCGGTCGCGATTCCGGGCCGCGCCGAGATCACATTGATGTGGCGCAGCGAGTCCCGATTGCTCCGTGTCAGCGCGCCGATCATGTAGAAGCCGATGCAGAAGAGAGCGATCAGCGCGGGGATGGTGATCCAGGCCAGCTCGATCATCTTGCGCCGCGAGAGGAAGAGGTAGTTCACGGGCCCGACGACGATCCAGTAGCCCAGAAGCAGAAGCAGTGCGAGCAGCACCGACGGTGTGGTGACACTGGGATCGGGATTGATGTTCTGGAGAATCAGCTGGTGGAAGCGCTCATGATTCAGCATCGATGCCGCCGACGGCACCAGCGAGGCGAGCAGAGCCATCGCCCGCGCGCTCTCCCCCATCGGCTCACTGCTCAGATCCCACCCGATGAAGGCGACACGCCCGAGTCCCACCGGCCGCACCGCGGCCAGCGTGCGGTGCCCCTCGAGCTCCCAGAGCGCCTCCGCCCCCTCGCGGAGCTCGGCGCTCAGCAGGATCACGCTGTTCTCGGGCAGCGGGTCGAGGTCCTCGGGGGCGGGCTCGAATCGGTTGCCCCGCTGAAGCAGCCACGCCGCGGGCTCGCCCACGTCCACGGGCAGCAGTCCGGCGATGGGAGCCTCAGCCAGGGCGCTCCCCGCGGAGCCGTCGACGATGAGCACACCGCCCTGCTCGAGCCAGGTGCGGAGCGCCTCGATCTCGGCCGAGCCCAAGTTCACCGCCGAGTTGCGCGTCATGAAGATCGCCGCCACGCTCGAGAGAGCCACCCACTGGTCAGGAAGCCGGGTCACGGAGGCGAGGGTGTAAGACTGGGAGTCGGAGACCCCGGGCAGGTTGACTCTGCCCAGGGGATTCTCATCGCGCAGGATGAGCACCATGGCCGACCCCGCCCGAGCGGGCTGGCCACGGACAGATGTGGCCGCCCGCGCGCGCCGACTGCTTGCCCGAAACTCGACATCGATCTGAGGCGGAGTGCCCATGTCATCGCCGGAGGCTTTGATCACCAGCCAGATGCGCTTGATGGAGTTGGCGGGCAGATCCACGTCGCGGGTGTAGGAAAAAGGGCGCCCGTCGTGGCTGAGCGAGCGGACGATCACCTGCCCCTCGAGGTTGCGGGGGGGGCGGCGATCGGTGTCCTCGGGCATGTTGGAGAGGCGCACCTCGATCGGGGACCACTCGCCGGGGATGTAAAACCCGTCAAATCCGATCTGAGCCTCGATCCGGAGCTCGGCCCGGACTGTGGAGACCAGGGTGAGAATCATCGCCAGCAGGGTCAGTGCGGGCAGGGGCATGCGGCACCTGAGTGTGTGATTCATAGAGGCCCCGGGCACCCTCACAGCAATGAGATCTGTATGGCGCGGGCACACCGCGCTGTGATAGACACACTGAGAGATTGGTGTGTTTGGCGAGGTCGAACCATTGTCCTGGCAGCTCTTCAGGTGTCAAATCAAATTGGGTGGGGCTCCCCGGCGAGCCCTCTCCTCTCTGACGGCACTGGCAGCGCTGGGGTTGACGGTCACCCCGGCCCTCGCCGACGTGATCGAGTTGGTCAATGGCCACGAGATCCGAGGGGTGATCCAGGAGGAGTCCGGTGAGACGGTCGTTCTGCTCGTCCCCGGCCTCAATCGGATGCGGCTGCCCCGCGACCGGATCGCCACCATCGAGCGCAGCGAGGCGGATGAAAATGCCCTGCTGATGGGCAATCTGCATCTCGAGCAGGGACTCCTCTGGCTGGCGGCCCAGCACTACACCGAGGCGCTCGCCCTCGGTGTCAGCCCCGAACGGATTGCCGAGGCGCTCCTGGCCAATCCCACCGCGCTGATCATCCGCCTTCAGAGCCAGTCCCCCGATGAGATCCAGCAGATCAGCAACCTCTTCCTCCACATCCTGAGCGCTGTGGAGCGCAGCAGCGATGTCCTCTTCCTCGCGGGACGGCTCTGCGAGGTGAGTGGGGAGACAGACCGCGCAGCCGCCGCCTATGCCGAGATCGATTCCACCTGGTGGCTGTCCCATCCCATGGAGGGTCAGAGCGCCGGCCACCTCTACCGCACGCTGGCCCAGCGGGCTCTGGACGAGGGGGATTTCGAGCGCGTCCAGCGAACCCTCGAGCAGATGACGGCCATGGACCCCACTCTCTCGGCCCAGCTGCGCCCCATCTACCTCATTCGGCTCGCGAATCACCTCTTCCAGCAGGGGGAGTGGGAGGCGGCGATCACCCTCGTGGGGGAAAACGTTCTGCCCACCAATCCCCAGGTGGCGCGGCTGTGGCTGGAGATGGTCTTCCAGGAGCTGGAGAACATGCCGCTCAGCGGGCGGCCGCTCTCAGAGATCGTGCCCATCTTTGCGATCCACTACGCCCGATACTTCCCCGAGGACGCGGATAAGCGGCTCGCGGAGCTCTATCGGCGCCTCGGCGAGGCCCATCTGGCCCGCGATGAGTACGACCTCGCCCGGTACGCCTTCAACCGCCATTGGGAGCTCGTGGACCCCGACGCCTCCGTGCGTCCCCAGGTGATGGAGGCGACCCTACGTGAGGAGGCGTCCCACCTCGCACCCGACGACTGGGAGAATCGGATCCGCCTGACCGTGGAGATGGTCGACAACGAGCTTTGGGACGCCGCCCTGGATCAGCTGGAGATTCTCAGCGAAGCCCCGGACACGGACATCCGTGTCTTCGCCACACAGCAGCGGCGGGCGATCGAGGGGGACTTGGCCCAGAGGCTCTACGCGGAGGCGTTCGATCGATACAGCAACGGGGACTTCGCGGCAGCCCTCGATATCCTCACGGAGAATGCGAGTTACTTCAGCAGCGCCCGTCTGATCGACGAGATCAACGAGCTGCGCCGGCTGTGCGAGCGGCGGATGCACGAGGAGGGCAACCAGCGGGCCTACGAGGCCCTGGCCCGCTTCCAAGAGGGGGAGCGCCAGTTCATGGTCGGGCAGTACGAGGCGGCCATCCCCATCCTTGAGGAGGTGATCCGCAATTACCCCGAAACCCCCGCGGCACAGGATGCCGCGGCGCGTCTCTCCCTGGCCCGGCAATTTCTCGCGCTCCGCAACCCCTCCGAGAGCGGGTTCGATGCGGCGACCGCCATGGCCGCCAGCGGCGAGGATCTTGAAGAGGCCCGCCGCCAGGAGTTTCAATCTCTGCTCGACGCGGTCGATGAATTGGGAGAAGACTCTGAGGCGAGCACGCCGCCTCTCTGAGATCTGATCGATGGCCAGCGAATGCGCCAGCGTCGCCCTCAGCGAATCCCAGCGCCTGCCCCTTGTGGAGCGCCAGGGCGGAATTCTGATGGCGATTTTCTTCCACCTGATGCTCCTGGCGATCTTCTACAGCTGGGTCATCGAGCACCCAACTCCACCTCCCCCGGGGCAACAGATCATCCATCTCGCTCTTGCCCCCCCTCAGCCCCTCGAGGAGCTGCAGCAGCGGATCGTGGAGCAGGAGATGCCCCCGACACCCCAGGAGGTCGAGAGAACCTCCAACATCGGGGAGGAGGTCGCCGCGACCCCCATGGACAACACGGACCTCGAGGAGATCGGGGCACCCCCCGTCGCGCGCGAGGCTCCCGATGAGACCGCGGCCGAGCAGTCCCCCCAGGAGCAGCGTCCCGTCGACGAGAATCAGACGCGCCCGATTGAGATCAGCGAGTCCACGCGGCGCCTCCTGGAGGAGCGGACCGAGCTGGCGAGCGTCGACGTGGAGAACCAGATCATCATGGAGACCCAGATCCAGGGGCGACTCTACGCGGAGATGGAGCAGCAGCGGGCGCGCAACGCCGACTACATCTCGGAGGGCGATGGACGGGGCCGCCGGGAGCTCGACTTCAGCGGAGTTCCTGTGACCATCGCCTCGCTGGTCCTCCAGCGCTACGGGGCGGAGGTGGGAATGGGCCACATTCCGCCTGAGATGACCCGGAACGAGGGGCCGATCACCGTCAGTGCCGCCCACCTCGGTGGGGAAACTCTCACCGCCCATCGGGGAGGAGGAGGCGAGGGGATCTACATCAGCTACGGCCAGGAGCTGGAGGCCCACATGGCGGTGCTCGAAGAGAGGGAGCTCATCAATCGAAATGTCAACCCCGGCCGCGTGGCCATCACCCGGAGTGTCTTCGCCCCGGAGCGCACGCTGAGCGGATGGGTGCTCACCCTGAGGGAGATCGAGTTCGTGGAGGTCGACTGACTCCCCCCCTCACCTTGGCGCTTGAGCTGAGGTGAGACTCCCCCTAGCATCTCTCAACGCTCCGTGACTGCTCACCCCCAGGGGAGGTCGAATGTCGAATCTGTTCCAGCGCGCCGTGCTCGACGGTGGGATCATGATGTTTTTCCTGATCCCCTGCTCCGTCATCGCGCTCGCCTACATCCTGCAGGGCCTCATCTCCCTGCGGCGCGAGCGGCTTGCCCCGAGCCGCCTCGTTGAGGTCGCCAACAGCGCCAGGTCAAGCCACGAGATCGAGGCGACCCACAGGCGACTCGCCGCCGACCTGAGTCCCCTGGGGCGTGTGGTGTCGGAGCTCGCTCGCCTGCGGCCCGAGGGAACGGAGCGACTCGAGCGTGAGACGGACCGGCTCGCCGGCGAGGAGACCACGATGCTCTACCAGCGATGGGTCGCCCCGCTGGCCCTGATCCGCAACGTGGCGCTCTACCTGGGGCTCCTGGGCACGATCCTGGGCATCATGCGCGCCTTCGGCGAGTTCGCCACGGGCACCGAGCAGAGCGTCGAGCTGCTCGGTCAGGGCATCAACCAGGCCCTGGTCACCACCGCCTGGGGTCTGTCGATCGCCATCCCCTCCATGATCTTCGTCCACATCTTCCGCCAGCGCCTGATCACCTGCGAGCGGGTCACCCTCCCCGAGATCGCGCTGGCGATTCACCGGCGCCTGATCGAGGGCGAGAAGAGCTGAGAAGGCTCGCCACCAGCCTGCGACCATCCCCGGTTTTCCTTGCCAGCCACCCGAGGCCGATGCCACAGAGATGGCCCATTTTCGACCATGTGAGGGCAACCCCATGACCAAGTCTCTCTCCCGCACCGTCGCCGAGTTCGCGGTCAATCTGCGCTGCGAGGATATCCCTCCCAAGGCCGTCGCCGAGGCGAAGCGCTTCATGCTCGATTCGATTGGCTGCGCCTTCGGGGGTTACGAGGCCGAGGACCCGCAGATCCTCCTGGGAATCCATCGTGACCTGGGCGGCACCCCACAGGCGACGATCCTGGGCTCAGGCGAGAGAACCAATGTGGTCAACGCCGCCTTCCTCAACGCGCTGATGGTCCGCGCGCTCGACTACAACGACATCTACTGGGAGGAGGACCCCTCCCACCCGACGGACATCATGCCCGCGGCCTGGGCGCTGGCCGAGTGGAGGGGCCTGAGCGGCCGTGACGTGATCGTCGGCATCGTGCTCGGCCATGAGATCGAGATGCGGCTGTGCGATGTTGGGAAGCCGGGCATCCGCGAGCGGGGCTGGCACCACGCCACGCTGACGGGCTTCGCGGCCCCCGTGGTGGCGGCGAAGATGCTGGGGCTCGACGTCGACCAGACCGTCAACGCGACCGGCATCGCGGCGAGCCACACGTTCACGTTGGGATCGGTGACAGCGGGCCACCTGACCATGATGAAGAACACGGTCGACCCGATGGCGACACGGGCGGGCGTGGAGGCGGCCCTGATGGCCGAGCGCGGCTACACGGGCCCCGAGCCGATCTACGAGGGCAAGGAGGGGCTGGTCCACTGCCTCGGCGACGGATGGGACTGGGAGGCGCTGACGAATACGCTCGGGAAGCAGTTCCGAATCACCGACTGCTCCTACAAGCTCTTCCCCACCGAGGCGCTGACCCACCAGCCGCTCAGCGCGGCTCTGATGATCCGCGAGAAGCACGGCGTCATCCCCGAGCAGATCAGGGACATCGAGATCCGGACAACGGCCCGTGGCGCCGACATCCTCTGCGACAGAGACAAGTACCGCCCCACCACGCGCGAGACGGCCGACCACTCGCTCCCCTACTGCATGGCGCGCGCACTGGTCGACGGCGCGCTGACCCCACAGTCCTTCAGCGAGGAGGCGATCCGCGACGAGCGGGTGCTCGCCCTGGCGGCGAAGATCCGCGGCGTGGCGGATCCCGAGATCGACGCGGCCTTCCCCGCGAAGAAGACGGCGATCGTGAGCATCACGACCGCCGATGGCCAGACACACACCGAGACGGTCGACCACGCGAAGGGCTCACCTCAGAACCCAGCCGGCGAGGGGGAGATCCGCGCGAAGTTCGATGCGCTGTGTCACATGCTCAGCGCGGAGAGGCGTGACGAGATCGCCGAGGCGATCGGCGATCTGGAGAATCGGGAGCGGTTCGCTGACGTGATGGCGCTTCTCGTCGTGGAGTGAGCGGCATCACTCCGTCTCAGGTGAGGCTGTGGCTTCAGGTGAGGCTGTGTCTGCGGTGCCCGCCATCGACTGCGTGTAGGCGTCGCTGAGCTCCTGCGTCACGGTCTGCACCTGCTCGAGGATCTGCTGGTTCACGGGGTTCTCGAGGTCCTGCTCGGTCTCGAACTGCTCGGCGAAGTCGCTGAGGATCTCTATGGTCTCCTCGACGAGCGCATTCTGCGAGAGAAGGCTCGCGATCAGAAGCACCTGCAGAGTCGCCTCGTTCGCATTCTCGGGGAGATGCTGGAGCCGTGTCTGGACCACGCGCAGGGCCGCGTCGCTCTGCCCCAGAAGAAGCTGATAGTTGATCATCCGCGCCTCGAGCAGAAAGCTCTCCTCGATGCCCATCGTCGCCAGGCGGGTCTGGAGCATGTTGACCAGCCGCTGGGTCTCCGTCGTCGTCATCTCGACATCGGGGTGGAGGACCCGCAGGCGCTCGACCAGATCGGTCTGAGCCGCGAGGGCCATGTCACTCCCCCGCTCGGCGTCGCGCACGATCACGCGGTCGATGGCGATGGCCTCCTCGGGATCACTCTGCAGCGCCGCGATGTCGCGCAGGCCACGCAGGGCGAGAAGGAGATCGGGGAAATCCGGGTGGTTCTGGTGGATCGCCTGGAAGCAGAGCTTCGCCTCGGGGAGTTGACCTCGGCGGAGATACACATCGCCCAGGACCAGAAGCACCTGGGGGCGACGCCCGTAGTCCTCCCCGCCGACCTCGAGGCAGCGCGTGAGCAGTGGGATCACCTGGTCGTTGCGGTGGAGCTGAAGTGCCTGAAGGGCCTGGAGCAGGACCTCGTCCGCCTCCGACTCCGGCGTGAAGATGTCCTCGGCCACCTCCAGTGTGTGGGGGATCTGGAGCAGGGAGACCACGCTCTCGATCCGCTCGTAGGGGGTGTCTCCGAAGAAGAGGCGGATGATGCCCGACGTGTCGCGCCCCAGGATGGTGATGTCGGCGAGGATCGTGTCGCCCGAGACCCAGAGCATCCGGCGGCCGGGATTGTCGGCGGTGACGGCCGCGAAGGCCTCACGGTCGGCATTGGTCATGTGAAGATCGAGATGGTGCAGGTGATAGACGTCGCGGTGGATGACAGCGCTCTCGATGTCCGTGATCGTCATGATCGGCTGCGGGTCGACAGGGAGTGAGACGATCTCGCCGCCGAGCGGAGTGGCTGCCAGGATCTCATAGGCATCGGGGTTGGCCCGAAGCTCCTCATCGGAGACGACCCGCAGGAGGCGGAAGTTGACCCGGCTCAGGTCAAGGGCGATTGCATCGGGCGGCGCGGTGGCCTCGGGGCTGACCACACCGGCCATGCAGAGGGGGGCGGCGAACATGACCGCCAGGGCAATGGCAGTTCTCACGGAACAATCCTCTCAGAGAGAATTCAGTCTGGGCCTGTCTCGGTCTCGACCTCGGCTTCGGAGGTGCTCCCCGGCAGGAGCTGGGCCCGGAGCTCGGTCTCCAGACGCTGGCGGACCTCGGGGTTGTCCAGGAGATACCGGCGGGCGTTCTCACGCCCCTGGCCGAGCCGCTCGTCTCCGAGGCTGTACCAGGCCCCGCTCTTCTCGACCAGGCGCTGCTTGACGGCGAGATCGAGGATGTCGCCAACGGTCGAGATGCCCTCGCCGAAAAGGATGTCGAACTCGGTGTCGCGGAAGGGCGGAGCGACCTTGTTTTTGACAACACGGACCCGGACACGGTTGCCGATGTTTGCATCGCCCTCCTTGATCGATCCGATGCGGCGGATGTCGCAGCGGATCGAGCTGTAGAACTTCAGTGCGCGGCCTCCGGTCGTCGTCTCGGGATTGCCGAACATCACGCCGATCTTCTCGCGGATCTGGTTGATGAAGACCATGCAGCAGTGGGTGCGCCCGATGGCGGCGGTCAGCTTGCGCATCGCCTGGCTCATCAGGCGCGCCTGAAGCCCGGGCAGCGAGTCGCCCATCTCGCCCTCGATCTCCGAGCGCGGCACCAGGGCGGCGACGGAGTCGATCACGATGATGTCGACGGCGTTGGAGCGGACGAGCGCCTCGGCGATCTCGAGCGCCTGCTCTCCGCAGTCGGGCTGGCTGATCAGGAGGCCGTCGAGGTTGACCCCGAGCTTTTTCGCATAGCCCGGATCGAGCGCGTGCTCCGCGTCGATGAAGGCCGCGGTGCCCCCCTCGCGCTGCGCGTTGGCGACGACGTGGAGCGCCAGCGTCGTCTTGCCGCCGCTCTCGGGCCCGAAGATCTCGGTGATCCGGCCCCGCGGGAAGCCGCCGACGCCGAGTGCGATGTCAAGGCTCAGCGCGCCCGAGGGGATCGAGGCGATCGGCTGCACGCCTCCCTCGCCCAGGCGCATGATGGACCCCTTGCCGTGCGCGCGCTCGATCTGGCTCAGCGCGAGGTCGAGGGCCTTTGCACGGTCGGGGGTGGTCTCTTTCTTGGTGGCGGGTGGCACGTCGAATCTGCTCCTCGGTGGGTTCAGTCGGGGCTCTGCGTCAGGGCGCTGTCGATCTTGGCGATGACCGCGTCGATCTGGTCCCGGGCTCGCAGAAGCTCCTCTTCGCTCAGGTTGCTCGGATTCTCATGCACCGCCAGGAGCTCGAGGGTGATCTCCAAAGCGGCCAGAATCGAGCTGCGGTGCGATGAGATTGCACCGGCTCTCTCGATGGCTGCGATCTTCTCGGCGACGTACGCCGCGGCGCGGCGAAGCCGGTCCTCATTGCCCCCCGGCGGCCGGATGCGAAAGCTCTGTCCGCCGATCTCGATCGGGATCTTCATGTCTCCGCCCATGGCACTCACCCTGACGCGTCGCCGGGGTCCTGCACCTCGGACTCGAGCGTGGAGATCCGCTCGAGGATCGTCTGAAGCCGTCCGCGGATCTCGCCCTCGCGCTCACCGAACGAGCCGATCTCGCTCTCGAGCGCCTGGATCTTCTCGCGCAGCGTCCGATTCTCCTCGGCCTGATGGCCATGGCTCTCGAGCCGACTCCGGAGCTCGCTGTTGGCCTTCGTCAGCTCGGCGATTTTCTCGCGCGCCCCCTGGAGCTGCTCCAGAAGCGTGTTCACGCGGGCTTCGATCTCGTTCAGCTTGTCGATCATTGGTCAGTGCACTCCGGGCGGGGAACGGTCAGAGCGGGGAACGGGGAGTGACCTCGGGCCGCCATGATTTTCACTCCGCGGCATAAGACTCGACCAGCGCGATCGCCAGCGCCGCGATGCCCTCCCCTCGCCCGGTGAAACCCAGGCCCTCGGAGGTCGTGGCCTTCACCGAGAGGGCCACGGGATCGGGAAACCCGCTCTCGAGCGCCGCGATCATCTCGCGGCGGCGCGGCCCGATCTTGGGCCGCTCGCAGATCACCGTCACATCCGCGTTGACAGGCCGCCAACCGGCCTCATGCACACGTTGCACAACCTCAGCCAGGAGCCTGAGGCTGTCAATGCCTTTGTAGGCGGGATCGGTGTCGGGGAAGAGCAAACCGATGTCGCCCAAACCCGCTGCTCCCAGCAGTGCATCGCACAGCGCGTGCGTCACCACATCGGCGTCGCTGTGACCCGCCAGACCCTCGGGGTGATCGAAAATCACTCCGCCGAGCACCAGCGGTCGCCCCGGTGCGAAGCGGTGAACGTCGAAGCCCTGGCCGATGCGGAGACTCATCGTGCGACTGCCCCCTCTCCGCGGCCCCGGAGCAGCGTCTCCACGACGCCCAGGTCCTGCGCCACCGTGATCTTAGGATTCGGGGACTCGGCCGGGCACAGAGCGACCGGTTCACCCAGCGCCTCGACCGCCTGCGCGTCGTCGGTGAGCACGAGCCCCTGCGCCACCGCGCTCTCGTGCGCGCGCCAGATCAGATCGAAGGGGAAGGTCTGAGGCGTCTCCGCGATCCACAGGTCCCGGCGGTCGACCGTCTCCGCGATGCGCTGTTCCCCGTCGGCCCGCTTGACCGTCTCGGCCACCGGTCGGGCGATGATGGCCCCTCGCCCCTGCCGGGCATGGGCCAGCGTCGCGTCGATCATGGCGGCGATCAGAAGCGGCCGGGCTGCGTCGTGGATCAGGACGATGGCCGCCTGGCCCTTCACCGCCCTCAGGGCGCTCCGGACCGAGTCCGCGCGCTCGGCCCCCGGTTCGGCGAGGATCAGGGGCTTGCTCAGCGACGTCCAGGGCGCCTCGGAGCGGACCATGGCGTGATACGCGGGATCGAGCACCACACACTGTGCGGTGATGGCCGGGTGTCGGTCAAAGACCTCCAAGCTGTGCAGCAGCAGGGGCTTGCCATCGAGCGGGAGGAACTGCTTGGGCGTCTCCGACGCCATGCGGCGCCCGACGCCTCCGGCGACAGTGATGGCGATGATCTGGTCCTGCTGATTTGACACGGGTTGGGTCCTGTCCTCGCACTGACAGACTCCATGCCTGAGGGAAAGGGTGGGAGTCAAGTGTTTTCGCTGTTTTTTCGCCAGAGGGTATTGAATGCCTTCAGAGCGCAGGCAAGCCTGCGGACTCCATATAAAAGCCGAACATCCCCTCTGATTTGGAGTCCATGGGCTTGCCCATGAGGACTCTGGCTGCAGAATCCGCCGTCAGAATCCCTCCACCCCGGTCGGGGTCTCGGTCCCGGTGAGGGCGAAGACCGAGAACTCGCTGACAGTCGCCGTGACCTCGTTGCGCCTCATGTCAACGACGGTGGGCAACGAGGTGAAGGGTCCGGTGGGGGAATCTTTCAATGAGCAGATTCTGCTGCAGGCTGAAACAGATCTTATTCATCGCTGAGCGCGCGGAGATCGCTGAGAAGACGTCGAGGAGGGGATTGAATCTCTCAGCGTCCTCGGCGAACTCTGCGTTTTGATCCCCTTTTTCTGCGGCGAGCCGCAGGACTCCAGATATCAGCCTTGCCCTTCTCCACCCTCAGCTCCACACTCCCCCAGCCATCGGAGGGAGGTGCATGTCATGTCGGGCAGGGCTTCGCTCATCCACACGCTCGCCGCGGTCGCGGCGCTGACGCTTTTGACTCTCACCCACGCTTTGGCAGGAGAGCTCAATCCGCCGGGGCCGCCGGGGCCGTCGATGCCACCCCTCGAGGAGATCCGGTGGTTCACCGAACCGCGCACTCCCATCCTCGAGCTGCCGTGCGTGATCCACGAGCCGGGATCGTACGTGGTCATGGGCAACCTGACCGGCGACGCCGCAAGCCCGGGCATCACCATCGAGGTCAGCGATGTGACCATCGACCTCAATGGATTCACGCTGACGGGCGGCCCGGTCTCGAAGGAGGGAATCCTCGTTCCCCCAGCCGGTCCCATGCTCCAGGGCATCGTCATCCGCAACGGGACACTCCGCGGTTGGGGCGGGGCCGGCATCAGCATGTGGGCCGCGCGCGGCTGTCTGGTCGAGAACGTCCGCGTCGAGGACGTCTGGTACGAGGGGATCACGGCGGGACTGCACTCGATCGTCCGCGACTGCTCGGTGCGGCGCGCGCCGAGCTACGGCATCGGAGTGGATGACGGATCGACCGTGATCGGCTGCACGGCGGACGGCTGCCTGACGGGCATCACTGCAGACAGCGGAAGCACAGTTCGCGACTGCACTGTGATGAACTCGACGAGCTCCGGCTACTCGATCGGCGGCGGGTGCACTGTGATCGGTTGCACGGCGCGGTCGAACACCGGTGACGGATTCGGACTTTACACCGACACGCTGATTGTCGACTGCGTGGCCACGGACAATGGGTCCGCGGTGGGAACCGCCCGGGGGATCTCCGCCAATCCGGGATGCGTGATCCGCGCCTGCGTGGCCTCGAGCAACGAGGGCGACGGCATCTTCGTGACGAGCCGCTGCTCGGTGATCGGCAGTATCTGCGACTACAACAGGAATGTCGCGGGAGATGCGGCGGGGATCCACGCCCCGTTCTTCGCCACGGACTGCCACATCGAGGACAACCGCGTGTCCAACAATGACATCGGATTTCACATCCAGGACGTGGACAACCTGATCATCGCCAACCGGCTCACCGGGAACACAGCGTCGCAGTCGATCGTCGCGGGCAACGCGGTCGGCCCGTGGGTCGACGTCTCCGGCCAGGCCGACATCTCGACGGTGACGGGTGCCGATCACCCGTGGGCGAATCTGGAGTATTGAGGACAGATGCGGCGAGCCGCAGGACTCCAAAGATATGGAGTCCATGGGCTTGCCCATGTTCCATCATTCTGCGGCGAGCCGCAGGACTCCATATAAGAGGTCAGCCCTGCAGAGCCCTCAGCTGCTCATGGAACCGCTGTCGGCAGGCGGCGCAGAGGGTGAACTGAAACCGCTCGTGGACTCTGTCGGTCTCCTCGTCGACCTCGCGGGGCGTCATGGACGACATC
>JAFGKF010000230.1 GCA_016928695.1 Candidatus Sumerlaeota bacterium
AGCGTGCACTCGCCCGCCTTGTCGCAGATCGGGCAGTCGAGCGGGTGATTGGCCAGCAGGAACTCCTGCACCAGCTGCTGATGAGCCCGCGCCTTCTCGCTGTCGGTGTGGACGACCATGCCCGCCGCCACCGGCGTCCGGCACGCGAACGCCAGCTTCGGCATCCCCTCCACCTCCACTTGGCAGATGCGGCAGTTGGCCGGGATGCTCAGGCCGGGGTGGTAGCAGTAGTGGGGGACGTGGATGCCGATCTCCGCCGCCGCCTGGAGGATCATCGTCCCCTCGGCGACCTCGATCTCACGCCCGTTGATCGTCAGCTTCACCATGCCCTTGCCGTTGCCGATCATCGTCACACCCCCGCCCTGACACCGGGCATGCCCACGCCCTCGATCTGGATCAGAGGCGGCGCGCCGCGGTCCTCGTGGTGCCAGTCGGCCTCGCGCGATCTCTCGCCCGACTCGATGAAGGCGGCCAGCTCGTCGCGGAACTTCCGCGCGTAGCTGCGGATCGGCCAGGCGGCCGCCTCGCCGAACGCGCAGATCGTGTTGCCCTCGATGTTGCTGGCGATGCGCACCAGCTCGTCGAGATCGCGCAGTCGCCCGCGCCCCTGGGCGATGCGCAGAATGATCCGATACATCCACCACGTCCCCTCGCGGCAGGGGGTGCACTGCCCGCACGACTCGTCGTGGTAGAAGTGCGCGCAGTTGAGCATGACGTCGATCATCGGCGTCTGGTCATCGATGACGATGACGCCCGCCGAGCCCGCCATGGTCCCCATGTCGCGCAGGGTGTTGAAGTCCAGCCGCGCGTCCGCGCACTCCTCGGCGCGAAGGATCGGCGCCGAGAGCCCACCCGGGATCACGGCCTTGAGACCGCGCCCCTTCCAGACGCCGCCGCCGTGCTTCTCGATGAGCTCCATCAGCGGCGTGCCCATCGGCAGCTCGTAGACGCCCGGTCGCTCCACGTGGCCCGAGAGGCTCATCAGGCGATAGCCGCCCGAGCCGTTGTGGCCCCACTCGCTCCACTTCTCGGGGCCGTGCTCGAAGATGAACGGGAGATAAGCGATCGTCTCGACGTTGTTGACCACCGTCGGGCAACGGAAGAGCCCCTCGATCGCCGGGAACGGCGGGCGATTGCGCGGCTGGCCCTTCTTGCCCTCGAGCGACTCGATCAGTGCCGTCTCCTCGCCACAGATGTAGGCGCCGGCGCCGGGGTGGACGACGACGACGAGCCGCCGCCCCGTGCCCATGTGATTCTCGCCCAGCAGCCCCGCCGCGCACGCCTCGTCGATCGCCGCGCTGAGGCGCTCCATCGGGCGGACGTACTCGCCGCGGACATAGATGTACGCCTTCTCGGCGTGGATCGCGTGGCATGCGATGATGATGCCCTCGAGCAGCGTGTGGGGGCATCCGCGCATGATGTGCTTGTCCTTGCACGTCCCCGGCTCGCCCTCGTCGGCGTTGACCACGAGGTAGTGCATCCTGTCGCCTTTGGGGGGAACAAAGCTCCACTTCATCCCCGTCGGGAAGCCCGCGCCGCCCAGCCCCCGCAGATTCGAGGCCTTCACCGCCGCGATCACGTCGGCGGGCTCCATCTTCAGCACGCGCTCCGCCTGGGCGTACGCGCCCGCCTGGCGCGCCACCTTCAGGGTGTGCATTTTCTCCTGCGTGTAGAGCGCGGAGAGGAACCTCTGTTCGGAAGCGGGCATCTCGGTTCGCTCTCCCCTCACCTCTTCTCCAGGATCTCGTCGAGTGTCTCAGGGGTCAGCGGGCCAAAATAGTCGTCGCCGATCTGTGCCATCGGTCCGGCCTCGCAGTTGCCCAGGCACTCCACCGCGTGGACGGTCAGCCGGCCGTCGGCGGTCGTCTCGCCGGGGCCCACGCCGTATTTCACACGCATGTGGGTGAGCAGCTCGCGCGCGCCGCGCAGCATGCACGACATCGTCTGGCAGATGCACACCTGCAGCTTGCCCTCCGCCTCGGTCCGGAAGAGGGTGTAGAAGCTGACGACCTCGTGCACCTTCGTGAGAGGCATCTCCATCGCATCCGCCACCGCCCTCTCCAGCGCCAGCGTCAGGTGGCCGTGCTCGGCCTGGATCACGTGCAGCACCGGCAGCAGGGCAGCCCGCGGATCCTCATAGCGGCCGCGGAGCTCGGCGATACTGCCGAGCGTCTTCTCCGAGAGCGTGACGGGCTGGTCGGCGGGGGCGCTGACGATCTCGCTCATCGGTCCAGCTCGCCTCCGATCATGTTGACGGCGCCGAAGGTGGGCACCAGGTCGGCGATCATGATCCCCTCGACCACGGCGTGGAGCGCCGACATCGTCGGGAAGCACGGCGGTCGCACACGCACGCGCCAGGGTTTGTCCTCCCCTTTGGAGATCACGTAGAAGCCCAGCTCGCCATTGGCCCCCTCCACGGCCTGGTACGCCTCTCCCTCGGGCGGACGGATGCCGTGGCCGCTCATCACCAGCTTGAAATGGTTGATCAGGCCCTCGATCGAGCCGTAGACCTCCTCCTTCGGGGGGAGGGTGACATCGCGGTCCCCCACACGCACGGACCAGACCACGTCGCTGCCCGTGCCCTGGAGCGTCGGGTCGGCGGCCACGCTGTAGTCCATCACCAGCCCCTCGGTCTCGCCCCTCGCACCGTGGTCCTTCATGTCCGAGGCCCTCATCACGCGGCCCTCGTGGTCCACGTTCAGCTCTCCCTCGGGCATTTTCTCGAGGCACTGCTCGATGAGCCGAAGCGACTGACGCATCTCCTCCATGCGGACGAGGTACCGGTCGTAGTTGTCGCCCCTCGTCCCCACGGGCACATCGAAGTCGAGCTGATCGTAGATGGAGTAAGGAAAGTCCTTGCGCACATCGTAGTCCACACCGGAGGAGCGCAGCCAGGGTCCGGTGATGCCCCACCGGCGGCAGAAGGCGGCGTCGGTCGGCGCCGTCTCCATCCGGTCGACCCAGATGCGGTTGCGTGTGAGGAGCTTGTCGGTCAGGTGGATCTTCTCGCGGGTGCGGGCGATGGCGTCGCGCAGGCCGGGCTCGAAATCCTTGGACCAATCACCCTTGACCCCGCCGACGCGGCAGTAGCTGATCGTCAGGCGCGCCCCCGTCAGCTGCTCGATCGTCTCCCACAGGTACTCGCGGGCCTCGATCAGGTAGAGAAAAACAGTGAACGCCCCGCACTCCATCGCCGACGCGGCGACGCACGTCAGGTGATCCGTCACGCGCGAGACCTCGCTCATCATCGTCCGGATCCACTCACACCGCTCAGTCGTCTTGATCCCCAGGAGCTTCTCCACCGCCATCGCGTAGCCCGCGTTGTTGATCAGCGGCGAGACGTAGTTGAGGCGGTCGGTGTAGGGGAAGACGTTGTTCCAGACCACCGTCTCACTCATCTTCTCGAAGCAGCGGTGGAGGTAGCCGATCTCCACATCCGCGCGCCTGATCACCTCGCCGTCCAGCTCGACGTTGATCTGGATGGTGCCGTGCATCGCCGGGTGCGACGGCCCCATGTGGAGCATCATCCGGCGCTCCTCCGGATCGCCTCCCTCAGCGGGCTTTTTGTCGAGCTCGACCAGCGGCACGGCCTTGTCTCCTCAGTTTCTCGGCCCGATCAGCGGCTGACGCCGCGTGACGGGATAGTCCTTGCGCAGAGGGTGCCCCTCGAAGCCATCGTACATGAGCAGGCGGCGCAGGTCCGGGTGCCCCTCGAACCGGATCCCGTACATGTCCCACACCTCGCGCTCGAACCAGTCGGCCCCCGGCCACAGGTCGCGCAGCGTGGGGACCACCGGCTCCGGGCCGTCGACCTGGACCTTGACGCGCAGGCGGTGGCGCTTTCGATACGAGCAGAGGTGATAGACCACCTCGAAGCGCGGGCGGCGAGGCATATGGTCGACGCCGCACAGGTCCATCAGGATCTCGAAGTCCAGCTCCTCATCGTCGTGGAGCGCCCTCATCACATCCTGAATGCTCTCCGCGGGGACGATGATCGTCTCGTCTCCCCGGTGGCAGTGGCTGTCGAGCACGCGACCGCCGAGCAGCGCGCGGACACGCGGCAGGAGTCTCTCCTCAGAGGGCGGGACGGGTGTCTTCGCCATCGCTCAGATCACCTCTTGCTCTGCCCATGGGGCGTCAGCCCACCGATGGTCGAGAGGGTGTCGGGGCTCGGGATCTCAGCCACCGACATCGTGCGGCGACGGAGAAGCCCGGCCTTCTCGCGCTGGATCTTGTCCTGCAGCTTCATGATCCCATCGATCACCATCTCCGGCCGCGGGGGGCAGCCGGGGATATAGACGTCGACGGGGATGATCGTGTCGATCCCCTGAACAGTCGCATAGTTGTCGTAGAACCCACCCGTGCAGGTGCAGACGCCGAAGGCGATCACCCACTTGGGCTCGGCCATCTGCTCGTAGACGCGCTTGAGGACCGGCGCGAGCTTGTGGCTGATCGTCCCGACCACCAGCAGAAGATCCGTCTGGCGCGGCGAGAAGCGCGGGTAGGCCGCGCCGAAGCGATCGGTGTCGTAGTGCGCGCATGAGGCGGCCATGTACTCCATGCCGCAGCAGGCGGTCACGAACGGGTAGACGAACAGCGAGTACTTCCGTCCCCAACCGACGACCGCGTCGACCTGGGATTCGAGAGTGTCTAGGATTCCCACCGCAGAACCCCCTTCCGCCATGCATAGACGAAGCTCAGCGTCAGCAGCCCGAGAAACACCCCCATCGTCGCCAGGCCGCCGACCACCCCATGCGCGCGCACGAGATCGGTCAGCACCACGGCCCAGGGCCAGAGGAAGACGATCTCGAGGTCGAAGAGGATGAAGAGCATCGCGATCTGGTAAAACTTCACCGGGATTCGCCCGCGCGCCCTCATGAAGGGCTCATGCCCACACTCGAACGGCTTGTCCTTGACCGCGGAGCGCGACCGGGGACCCAGAATGGTCTGAACGACAAGCATCATGCCCGGCAGGGCAAAGGCCATGACAGCGAAGATGAGGAGGGCTGTGAAATCCATCACGAATTCCCGTGTGGCCAGCACTGTGCCATCGCGGACACCGCGGGCCAGAACCTCACCGTCTTCCCAAGAAAACGCTGAGGCGCCGCCGCTTGCACGGACCCCTGTCGCATCGGCCGCGCGTGTCCACCCGAGTTCAACCCATCGGGATCAGCTCAGGTTCCGCCGGATCCGTTGGGGCATTTCAGCCCCTCGCCCCTGGTATCGGCCACGGGGGTGACCTCTGCCAACGCGGGACGATCCGCCAGTCAAAAAGTGACAGGGGACCTTGTCAAGGTGGAATGGACGTGCCCAGCGATCCCTGGGCGCGGCTCAGCCCTTCTTCTTCTTTTTCTTGCCCTTCTTCTTGTCCTTGCCCTTGCCCGATTTCAGATCGATCTCGCCGGTGAACGTGGGCTTCTCCCGCAGCGCCTGCGGGGGCTTCTGGTCGAGGGCATGGATCCAGCCGGCCGAGAGCAGGCTGCGGATCGCCCCATTGGACAGCTCGTAGCGGACCTGCTGCCCCTCGCGCTCGGCCCGCACCACACGGCAGTCGCGCAGCACGCGCAGGGCATGGCTCGTGGCCGACTGCCCCAGGCCCACAATCTCGCTCAGCTCACCGACACACAGCGGCGTCTTGGCCAGGGCGGTGATCAGCCTCAGCCGCGACGCATCGGAGAGCACATGAAAGAGTGAGGCCACATCGGAGAACATCTCCATGGGTCCCATGCTCTCTCGGACCTCATCGATTTTCGCCGGTGGCCCGGCAGGCTCCGCCATCTCCGCGGCCTCAGGGGATTCCAGGATCGCCGTGGCGCTGTCATTGAAAGCAGTCATCGCACACCTCAAACCTCTTTTTTGTGGAACAGTGACTCATATCTTCAGCCCGATATTTCGATGAGCCGTCCCATGTCACGCCACACACCCCTCTCAGAGGCGGCGGCCTGGATCAATAGAAATGTGAGTCAAACGCCGTCTCATGAAGCCTGCGAAGAGATCTGTCGACCGCCCCGCGACATTCGCTCGACAGAGGACAACTCAGGTCACACGGGGCATTCAAAATATTGATGAGTGAGCATATGTCACTCCTCTGGCACTGGGCGGGAGACGTGCACACCGGGGGGTGATCATAGAAACAGCAGCTGCGCCCGATCATCCAGAGGGCATTGTCGAGCCGAAAGGGCGTGAGTCCCGGCGAGAGGCGGACCACCTCACGGCAGGCCTGGCGCACTGCGAATCGCACCGCGGTGTCCACGGCTTCACTCACCGGGATCTGGTCGACCAGTGTTCGGCGGAGCGCTGGGTCGACCACCTCGACAATGCCGAAGCGCAGGGCCACCCGCATGATGTGGTAGTCGATGGCCGTCTCGAGATTCTCGGGATCGGCCAGTGGCCACAGACCCCGCTCGTGGAGGACCATCAGGAGCAGATGACTCTTCTTGCGCACGGGGTCCGTGTAGGCCGGGATGGCGGCCAGGCGGTCGAGAAGCGTGGCCACCCGGGCGTCCGAGGTCTCATGGATCGCCATGGCGCGCCCTGCCCATCGGTCCACGAGGTGGGCGGCCACACCGCGGAGGAGATCGAGCCTCTCCTCCACGCGGTCGAGGGTGGAGGTCTCGGCGTCGCCCTCGTCGCTGGTGGCGGCGCAGAGCTCGCGTGACTCCCAGCCTCTCAGCGCCTCGGGCGTCCAGAGGCCGGGATTCCTCGCCATGTGCTGGCCGAGCGCGGCGATCAGATAGTCCGATCCCCGCAGCCAATGCCCCGCAATGGTTCCCTCGAGCGTCCGCGTCTGCTGGCAGATGGCCGTGCTGACAAGCCAGAGGAGCGTCTCCTGGTCGGGGGTGAGATTTTGGGGCAGCATCTGGAAGTGCGCATCGGGACGAATGGGGTGGGCGAGCACTGCCCGGCCCAGTGCGGCACACTGCTCGGAGTCGATGCGCAGCCCCTCGGGCGATGCGTCCATGGGTTGACCTCCCAACGGCGAGGTGCTCTCATCGCATTGAACTCCGCTCCGAGGCAACTCCGACTTGTCCCGCATCCGTCCGCTGGCACCCCTGGCCCCCTTGCTGTTGATCGCGCTGACCGGCTGCCGATGGCTCGGCTGGCTGCCCTGGGTGGGCGACGATGCCCCCGATCTTCCCGCCCACGTGGCGCTCTCGCGTGAGGCACTGAAGGCCATCCGCGAGGACGATGACCTCTCCGACCTCTGTGCCCGGGCGGCGGCGCAGACCGCCCTCGCTCACCCCGAGGCGGGGGTGGCGATCAACGACATCGCGATCGCGGTGATCGATCTCTCACGGCGCAGGGGACCGCATCTCGGGCATCACAGGGGCTTCGAGGGCATCGAGCCCGGGGAGCTGATCGCCCTGCCGCTGGGGGTGGAGGCGATGCGCCAGCGGGTGGAGGGCACTGTGACCGAGCATCAGATCTCGACGCTGCTCAGCCAATCGCTGGTCCACGGCGATTCCCCCGCGATCAACACCCTGGCCGATCTCCTGACGAACACCACGAGCGGCCCGACGCTGATCGGCCCAGGGCTCGAGGAATTTGTGCAGGGCCGCCTGCTCGTGGACCGCTCACTCCAGGAGCTGGGGCTCTATGGCATCTGCGCCGCCCATCGCATCGGCGTGCCCACAGGGCGCGAGCTCCAGCTCGCCGAGCGGCTCACCCCATCCTCGAATCGGATGACCGCCGCCGACACGGCGCGGCTGCTCTTCCTTCTCGCCGCTGAGCAGATGATCAACCCTCACCGCTCGGGGCAGCTGCTCTCGCTGATGGAGCGCCCTCTGGGGGAGAGCACGGACCCCATTCTCTCACGTCTCCCCCGGGACCTGCCGGATCGGACGCTCATCTGGGGTCTGGCCGGCTGGAGCGACGGCGCGAACCACGCCGCATGGCTGATCACCTTTCCCAATGGTCATCGGATTGCACTGGCGGTGTTCGTCGAGGGGGGCAGTGGAGATGCCGCCCTGGTCCGCGAGGCCGCCGAGGCGATGATCCGCGGCCTGTGAGGGGGATCAGCGGATCACCTCACGCGCCAGCTCGAGCGCGTGCTTTCCCGCCTCCTGGATCCGGAGTCGCACGCCGTCGATCCGGCCCACCGGTGTGACGAGGCTGATGACGTTGGTGAGCCAGACGACCTCAGCCTCGAGCAGCTGATCGCGGGTGAGCGGCTCCTCGACAACCTCGCACGCGTCCACCTCGCGCAGCGCACGGAGCAGCCGCGCCCTCACGGTCCCCGGCAGCAGCCCCTCCTCGAGGGGGGGGGTCACAATGCGCTCCCCGACCATCGCAAAGATGTTGGACGTCGTCGCCTCGCAGACCCGCCCCTCCATGTTGAGAATCAGGCCGTCATCGACTCCCCGGCGCTGGAGCCCGGCCCGGGCGATGCCGCGCGAGAGGACGTTGACCGTTTTGTGACGCCAGATGGGGTCGGCGGCATCGCGCCGGAAGGGCAGTGTCTCCAGTGTGAGCGGCACTTCGCGCGGCGGCGGTGCCTCCCAGGCGGTGGCGATCAGCGTCGGGCGCTCACATTCGAGATTCCACGGCGAGGTGGTGGAGGCTCCCCGTGTCAGGATGGCCTTGAGTCGCACACGACCCGCCCCGAGGGCGCAGCGGTCGATGAGCTCATGGAAAACACCCTCGAGCTTCATGGCGGTGACAGGCACCGGGATCTCGAGGGCCTCGGCCGACGCGGTGAGCCGGCTCCAGTGGTCTTCGAAGTGCTGGGGTTCGCCGAGGAATCCGAGCAGCGTCTCGTAGAGGGCATCGCCCCCGGTCAGTCCTCGGTCGAAGGGGCTGATCGCCCGGTCCTCACCGCGGCGGAACTCGCCGTTGATCCAGACCCACGGCGGCAGCTCGCTCATGGCCCTGTGGCCTCCACGTCCGGCGATCCCAGGAAGGCGGCGGCCTTGAGCCGCGCCTCGGCGCGCTCCTCGATGGCCGAGCTGTCGGCCACGATCGCCCCCCCCACGGCCAGCTCGAACCGATTGCCGCGCATCAGGCCCGTGCGGATGGCGAGCCCGAGCGCCGTGTCCCCCGAGCGGTCGATCCACCCCACCGCCCCGTAGAAAAATCCGCGTCGGCTCGGCTCCAGCTCGTCGATGATCTCGATGGCCCGGGCCTTCGGGGCACCCGTCACCGACCCGCCGGGGAGCATGGCGTGGAGCACCTGCGCGGTGGTCACGCCGGGTCGGCGTCGCGCCTCGATCGTCGAGACGAGGTGATGGAGCGTGGGGTGAGTGACAATCTGGGCATAGTCGGTGACCCGCACCGATCCCGGCTCGGCGACTCGCCCCAGGTCGTTGCGCTCGAGATCGACGATCATCAGGTGCTCGGCGAGGTCCTTCTCGCTGTGCAGCAGGTCGTTCATCAGCAGCGCATCCTGCGAGGGGGTCTCCCCCCGCGGGGCGGTGCCCTTGATGGGCCGGGTGGTCAGACGATCGCCCTCGATCCGCAGAAAGCACTCGGGTGAGTTGCCGACGAGATGCCCCCCACGGGCCTCGAGAAACGCGGACCATGGCATCGGGTGGCGATGCACCAGCTCCCACCACAGCCCCAGCGGATCGCCCCGGAAGGGGCAGCCGAAGCGGTGGGTGAAGTTCACCTGGTAGACATCCCCCGCGCGGATGTACTCGAGGATCTGGTCGATCGATTCGGCGTAGTTGCCGCGCGAGATGTTCGGCATCGCCATCGTGGCCCCCAGCGTGTGGGGACCCATCGCGGTGCCGCTGGCCACCGCCCGCCGAACGAGCTCCTCACAGGTGCGACGCTGCGACAGGGCGGGCTCAGGGCAGAGCTCCTCGTCGATGAAAACGGTCAGCCTTTTCTCCGTCCGGTCCCATCCCCAGACGGTGTGATAGAGGCCCAGGTGCAGATCGGGCAGGCCGAGATCGTCGGGCGCGCGCTGCGCGGTGAGATGGCTGCCCAGGTGCGGCTCGATGTGCCAGGCGAGGTCGTGGCCGAGCCACCCCACCCAGCCCGAGAGAAAGGGTCGCTTCCGGGACGCCGGGCGCTGGACCCCCCGTCCCGCCAGCCAGGCGGTGAGATGGTCCATCGGGTTGTCGTCGATCTGCTCGGGCGGTGTCGCGGGGCGGTGCCAGGTGCAGCGGCGCCCCTTGGTCGTCAGCACCTCCCGCGGCAGCGATCCGAAGAGAAGCCAGCGGTTGTCCTCTCCCACTTTCCCCGCGGGATCGCCGAGGACAAAGAAATCCTCCTGCACCGACAGCTCCGCCAGGAGCGAGGGAAGATCCTTCTCCGCGAGGGGTATGTCGAACAGCATGGTGTGAGCCCCGTGCTCCTCCCTTGGATCGTCAGCAGGGGTAGCACAGCCGCCCCGGGCCGCGCATCACCCAAATCACAGAGTTCACCACCGAGGCCTCATGCGCCACATTTGCTTCAGAGAGGCACACTGCGCCAGCGCTTTTTCATCCCCGATCCGCGCGTGGAGATGGGGCGCCGGCACCCAACCCCTGATGGAGCGCCGGTGCTCCATCATTCGATTCAGCCCGCTTCAGCGGGTGCCTCTTGGCCTCTGGCTTCAGCCAGTGGCCTGAAAGACCGACACGGAAACCATTGAATGCCTCTGGCGAGGGCGCCGGCGCTCCATCCTCAGTTGAGAGCGTCAAGGCTCCTGGAAATAGACCCGCGGAAATCCCCGCGCCGTCCACCGCCACCAATATCGGAGCCAGAACAGGGGCGCGGCGATGTGGATCAGGAGATCCCAGAGGTATTCGAAGCGGATCGACCACAGGCCCCTCACCTCGCCGCGCTGTGTGTGGCTGTTCCAGACCTCCGTCCAGGCGAGCGAATCCCTCCAGAGCAAACGATACATCTCCCAGTCCAGCAACCAAACCAGCACCACCAGGCCCACCGCCCATGCGCAGGTGAGAGAGAAGCTTCGGACGACCGAGCCGCTCGACGCGGCCACCCGGAGAGCCAGCGTCGCCACCGTGAGCGCCATGAGCAGGCCGCGGAGGATGAGCTCGACGGCGAACACCGAGCGCCAGATCACGGCCATGGGGTGCTCATAGCCGGTGTACCAGGAGCGGCTCATGATCCAGAACCACTGGGTGTGCCCCAGCCGCCAGAGCAGCGATTCACTCTGCCGGATCTTCGACGACTCGGTCAGACCCCACGCCTCCACAGCCGCCAGGAGAGTGATGGTCACGATCGCCAGACTGGTCGGGGCGAGCGCCTTGGACAGCGCCACTGTCCGTGGGGAGATGGGGGTGACCGCCAGCTGCCGCGCGATGCCCAGCTCGCGATCGCGCACCGCGGTGTTCACCACCATCCAGACGATCCAGATCGCCAGGGCCAGCTGCGGCAGGGAGATCAGATAGAGATCCATGGCGGCGGGGAAGATCGGGTCGCCGAGACGGCCGAGCGAGAGCCCCCGGGGACTGGCGCGCTCCGTCAGAAGATCGTCGATCCACATCAGCCCGAGGGCGAGAAGGAGGACCGCCCAGAGCGTGATCATCGGAACCAGCCAGGGGCGCAGATGCCACCGGCGGTCTCCGCCCCTCCACTCCCGCCGCCACAGGTGAATCTCCAACCTCTCTGCCTCCGGATCTCTGGGACGTGTGGTCCGCTCCTCGGGTTGACCCGGTCACTCCTTCTGCACAGGGAGGCGGTTCACAGACCCAATTTCAGATCACGAGGGTCTGGGAATTCCCATTCCCGGACCCAACATCACGCTTCCCTCATTGACCAGGGATTTCCGGGCCTCAGACCTCCCCGCGGATGAGACGAACCTCTTCCTTGAGCGCATGGCGCAGAAGCGGGGAGTAGAGCGAGGGCTCGATCAGGAAGGAGTCGTGACCCTTGTCGGAGTTGATCGTGTAGTACTGGTGCTCGATGCCGTCGGCCTTGAGCGCATCGACGATCACGACCTGCTCCTCGGGATAGAAGCAGACGTCGGAGCTGATCGTGAAGACCAGGTAGCGGTGCGCCGCCTCCGCCGAGCGGCGGAACGCCGCGGCCAGATCGCCACCCCCGTGGGCGCGGGCGAGGTCGAACGACTGCCACGCCCCGAGAATGCGGATGTAGCTGTTCGTGTCGAAGCGGGTGGCGAACTTCTTGCCGTGGTGGAGCATGTACGACTCGGTGCGGTGCCGCAGGCGGTAGCCGCGCACCACGTCGCTTGGCTGCACGATCTCGCCCAGCGCCCGCTCGCGGAGCACGCCGAGGTGGACGAAGGTCTTGTGGGAGATCATCCGCGCCAGCACGAGGCCGAGCCATGGCCGCTCGGGCTGGTCGTAGTAGTCTCCACCGTTGAAGTTCGGGTCCTCGATGAGGGCGAACATCTGCTCGAAGTTGTGGAGCTTGGTCAGCTCGGAGACGCCCGCCGCCGCGGCGATGGGGATGACCAGCCGCACGCGGCTCGGCGTCCGCAGCGCGAGATCCATCGCCATCATGCCGCCCATCGAGCCGCCCGTCGCGGCCAGGAGGATGTCGATTCCCAGGTGGTCGAGCAGCGGGATCTGCGAGCGTACGATGTCGCCGATCGTGATCTCGGGAAAGGCGCTGCCGTACGGCTTGCCCGTCTCGGGATTGATCGAGTGCGGACCCGTGGTGCCGTAGCAGCTGCCGAGGTAATTCACGCAGATCACGAACAGGTGATCGGTGTCGATCGCCTTGCCCGGCCCGATGAACTGCTCCCACCATCCAAGGTGGCACTCCTCGGTCCACAGCGGATTGTCGGCCAGACGGGGATTGTGCCCCGCGGCGTGCTGGCTCCCCGTCAGGGCATGGAAGACCAGCACGGCGTTGTCGCGCTGAGGGCTGAGCTTCCCGTACGTCTCATAGGCGAGCTGGACGCCCGGCAGCGTGGCGCCGCACTCCAGCACGAACGGCTCGTCCGGGGAGCCGAAGCGGAAGAGCTGGGTCTCGACGGTGCCGACGCTGCCTGTGTGATTCACTTCGACGCGGCCTCCAGCGCCTGGTCGATGTCCTCGAGGATGTCGTCGATGTGCTCGATGCCGACCGAGAGGCGCACGAGCTCGGGCGTGATGCCGCCAGCGCGTTGCTGCTCCTCGTTCAGCTGCGAGTGGGTGGTCGTGGTTGGGTGGATGGCGAGGCTCTTGGCGTCGCCCACGTTGGCCAGGTGGCTGAAGACCTGCAGGCTCTCAATGAACTTCCGGCCCGCCTCGGCCCCGCCCCGGATCCCGAAGACGACCATCCCGCCGAAGCCGCCGCTGAGATATTTCTTGGCGTTGGCGTGCGTCGGGTGGTCCTCCAGGCCCGGGTACTTGACCCACTCGACCTGGGCATGGCCCTTCAGGTGCTTGGCCACGGCCATCGCGTTCTCGCAGTGGCGCGCCATGCGCAGCGGCAGGGTCTCGATCCCCTGAAGGAAGATCCAGGCGTTGTCGGGCGAGATGCAGGCGCCGAGGTTGCGCAGCGGCACGAGCCTCATCCGCATGATGAACGCCACCGGGTTCAGGTCCCCCAGATCATGGGCGTAGCGCAGGCCGTGGTAGGAGGGGTCCGGCTCGTTGTAGAGGCTGAACTTCGGGGCGGTCCAGTCGAATGCCCCGCTGTCGACGACAACGCCGCCGATGCCGGTGCCGTGGCCGCCCATCCACTTGGTCAGCGAGTCGACCACGATGTGGCAGCCGTGCTCGATCGGGCGGCAGAGAACCGGCGTGGCAAACGTGTTGTCGACCACGACGGGCAGGCCGTGCGCCTTCGCGATGTCGGCGATCGCCGCGAAGTCCGGCACGTTGAGTGCCGGGTTGCCGCAGGTCTCGAGGAAGATCAGCCGCGTCTTGGGCGTGATGGCCTTCGCGAAGTTCTCCGGGTCAGTCGGGTCGACGAAGCGCGTCCTGATGCCGAGCTGCGGGTGGATGCAGTCGAACATCGTGTAGGTGCCGCCATAGAGATCGTTGGCCGAGACGATCTCATCGCCGGCCTGACAGATGTTGATCACCGAGTAGTGGACACCCGATGTCCCCGAGGCGAGCGCGAGCGCGGCTGCCCCGCCCTCCATCGCCGCGACACGTTTCTCCAGCACATCCTGGGTCGGATTCATCAGGCGTGTGTAGATGAACCCCAGCTCCTTGAGGCTGAAGAGGTTGGAGGCGTGCTCGGTGTCGCGGAACACGTACGAAGAGGTCCGATGGACCGGCACCCCGCGCGCGAGCGTGGTCGGGTCGGGCTCCTGACCCGCGTGCAGGGCCAGGGTCTCGAGGCGGTGCTTCTTGGTCATAGATCGACTCACTCCACTCTGGGCCGTTCCCCCTCCCCGGGAGGCATGGCCGTTATCCCCCACAGAGGGGGGGCCATTGTGCGCAGGGCGAGTTGAAGTGCAAGCAGAAGTCAATCGGCGGGGATGATTCGCTGAGGGGCGGCCGATGAATGGCACACAGGGGGTTCACCGATGCGAGGACTTGTCACTGGCCGTTTTCTGCGGTTGCCACCGCGGGGCAGGTGTGGCTGATTGGGGACGGGTGGCAGCCGCCTCCAGACAGACATCGGTGAGGTGATCCCCATGGCCGAGTGGTTTGAGCGGGCGTTCGACGCGAGCTATCTGGAGGTCTATGACCAGTTCGAGCAGGAGCCGATCTGGCAGATGGACTGCGATTTCCTCTGCAGGCAGCTCAACCTCCAGCCCGGCGACAAAGTGCTCGATCACTGCTGCGGCGCGGGCCGCCATGCCCTCGAGCTCGCCCGCCGGGGGATGCAGGTCACCGGCCTCGACATCTCCCCCTCGCTGATCGCCGAGGCCCGGCGGCGGAGCCAGGAGCAGGGGGTCAACGTCCGATGGGTGCTGCAGGACGCCCGCAAAATGGACTTCGACCAGGAGTTCGATGCCGCGTTCAATTACCTCACCTCGTTCGGCTACTGCGATCAGGAGGACAACCAGCGGATCCTCCATGGCCTCCACCGCGCCCTGAGGCCGGGCGGATCTCTCCTGATCGAGATGATCAACATGATCTGGCTGCTCGGGAACTTCACCCCGACACTCCGCCGGGTCTACGAGGATTTCACCTACATCGAGCGACGCAGCTACGACCCCCGCACCGGGCGCATCGTGACCCATCGGGAAAAGGCGGACAGCGAGGGCGTGACCCAGGTGCTCGAGCCCTTCAGCGTCAGGTCCTTCCTGCCCTGCAGCATGGTGCGGATGCTCGAGCAGGCGGGATTCCAGGTCGGCGAGTTCGTCGCCTCCCCCTCCGGGGGACCGTTTCACACCTTCTCGACCTCGCGGCTCGCCATTCTCGCCCAGCGCCCCGCGTGAGCCCCGAGCCGCTCACCATCGCCGAGGCGCTGCGACTCAGTGCGGAGTATCTGCATGAGCACGGTGTGGGGTCCGCTCGGCTCGACGCCGAGCTCCTGCTGTCGCGCGTGCTTGGGCTCTCGCGATTGGATCTCTACCTCGCCTTCGACCGCCCGCTGAGCGATGACGAGCGCGGCCGGATGCGCGCCCTTCTCGCCCGGAGGGGGCGCCGCGAGCCGCTCGCGCACATCACCGGCGAGCGCGAGTTCTTCTCGCGGGTCTTCGAGGTGTCGCCCGACGTCCTGATCCCCCGCCCGGAGACGGAGCGGCTCGTGGAGCGACTCCTGGAGCGAGAGCGGGGGGGAGACCTCCCCCCCGGACCGATCCTCGACGTCGGCACGGGGAGTGGTGCGATCGCGGTCACCCTGGCCTGCGAGATGCCCAAGAGATCGTTGGTCGCGACCGACATCAGCGCTGCGGCGCTGGCCGTGGTCCGTCGCAATGCGGAGCGTCACGGCGTCGCTGACCGCGTGGCCCTCCATGAGGCCGACCTGGCGAAGGGGATGGCGGGGCCGTTCGCGGCGATCGTCAGCAATCCCCCCTACGTCGCCGAGAGTGAGCGCGCGATCCTCACGCCCGAGGTGCTGCGCGAGCCCGAGCGGGCTCTCTTCGGGGGAGCGAATGGGCTCGCGGTGATCCGGCGGCTCGTCGAGGAGGCCCCGCCTCTGCTCTCGCCCGCCGGTGTGCTGCTCATCGAGGTGGGGGCGGGTCAGGCGGGTGAGGTGATGCGCATGATCCGAGACCGTGGCGAGTGCGAGGCGGTCGCGGCTCTCACCGACCTCGCGGGGATCGAGCGAGTGGTGGAGGCAACGCGCCGAGTCGCCCGAGTCTCATCGAAAAGCTGACCCCCCAGCGATTCATGCCCTCGCCAGGCCCTCGACGGCGAAAAAAATCACTTTCTCTCTCAAGTGCCCGTTGCCCCCACCGATAAGTGCACTGTGACGACCGATAACAGGCCAAATTCCGGCCTGGGTCTTTTGGGGAAGATCAAGCACTCAGTGTGATGGGCAAGGCGCCCCGGGGGCCGTCCCCGTGAGGGTCCCCGGTGCGCCCAACGAATCGGGTCCCAAACCGTCGACAGGGATGCGGCGGCGCGGGGACACGGAGGTTGAGCCCATCATGGCACTCACAGTCAACAGCAACATCGCTTCACTCACAGCCCAGCGAAATCTCGGGCGAACCGCAGTCGAGCTGAGAACGGCGCTCGAGCGCCTGAGCTCCGGTCTGCGCATCAACAGGGCCGGAGACGACGCCGCTGGTCTCGCGATCAGCGAGGCGCTCCGCGCCCAGATCCGGGGCCTCCAGCAGGCCACACGCAATGCGAACGACGGCCTCTCACTGGTCGGGACGGCCGAGGGCGCTCTCAACGAGTCAACCAACATCATCCAGCGCATCCGTGAGCTGTCCGTCCAGGCGGCCAACGGCACAAACAGCGATGCGAACCGCGCCTCGCTCCAGGACGAGATCGATCAGCTGATCCAGGAGCTCGACCGGATCGGCAACACCACCCAGTTCAACGGCCGCAACCTGCTCGACGGGACGTTCGTCGATGTCTCTCTCCACGTCGGCGCCAATCGCAATCAGACCCTCGACATCTCGATCGACGACGTCCGGGCCTCGACCCTCGGGGCGGTCGCCATCGTCACCGGCAGTGCGATCTCCACCGCTGCGAACAGCGGCGCCGATCTGGCCGACTTCGTGATCAACGGCGTGGCCATCGACGATCCCCTGGCGACCGACGACACTCTCTCGACCACCCAGAACGACGCCTCGGCCATCGCACTGGTCGCCGCGATCAACCGCGCCGCCGGTCAGTCGGGCGTCAGTGCGGAGGCCAACGGCACTGTCTACACCGGGGGCGCCATCGCCGGTGGCACACTCGACGGCACCAACTATGTGGAGATCAACGGTGTCCGCATCCAGGGGGCCTTCCTGGCCAATGACTCCGACGGCGCGCTGCGCGAGGCGATCAACGATGTCAGCAACCAGACCGGTGTCATCGCCACGATCGATGCGTCGAATCAGCTCGTCCTGACCGCCGCCGACAGCCGCAACATCGCGATCACGGCGGCGGGCACCGGAGCCACCATCACGGGGCTCACCCCCGAGGTCTACCACGGCTCTCTCACCCTCTACTCGGATGACACGATCACCACCGGCGGCACCGACGTCGTCGCCACCGGCTTCACGGCCTCCTCCACCGCGGTCGATCCCAACACGGCGATCAACCGGGTCGACATCACGACGGCGGAGGGGGCGCAGGACGCCATCCGAACCGCCGATTTCGCCCTCAACCAGATCACCAGCATCCGGGCCTCGCTCGGTGCCATCACCAATCGTCTCGAGTCCACGGTCTCGAATCTTCAGATGACGGCGGAGAATCTCAGTGCCTCGGAGTCGCGCATCCGCGATGCCGACTTCGCGGTCGAGACCGCGGCGTTGACCCGCGCCCAGATTCTCCAGCAGGCCGGCACCTCGATTCTCGCACAGGCCAACCTCGTTCCCCAGGCGGCGCTGGCCCTGCTCCAGGGCTGATCGCCGCCCCGCATCCCCTCCCCGGCCGCCGGTGCCTCAGGCACCGGCGGCCCGCTGTTTTTCATCCGATGAGCGGATGATCCACTGCCGACAGTGACATTGGAAATGGCCGCAGTCTTAACCGCGTGTCTTTTGTAGGGGCACAGCATGCTGTGCCCGCGGGCGCAGCGTGCTGCGCCGCCACTGGGATGTGTTGCATTCAATCTGCATGAATCAGTGAGAGGTTGATCGGGGTTGGCGTGTGCGGAGCGGTCGGATAGCCTCCCCGTGAGTGTTGACCATGGAACGGACAGACCACCCCGAGTCACTGAGGCGCGATGTCGACATCCTCGCCACCGAGCCCCGAGAGGCTGGGGGCACTGCGCTCGCCCGCATGCGTGACTGGGTGGAGGGCGAGCTGCGCGCGATGGGATGGGAGGTCGAACGCGATCCCCTCCGCTCCTCGGGCCTCAGGGGAATCAACCTCATCGCCGAGGTCTCTCACACTCCCAGAGCCCCCCTCCTCGTTGTCACAGCGCACCTCGACACTCAGCCGGGAACGCCGGGGGCCGATGACAACGCCAGCGCCGTCGCGGCACTGCTCGCGCTCGCGGGGATCCTGAGAGAGGACGCGTCGAAGTCTCCGATCCGGCTCCAGCTGGTGGTCACCGACCTCGAGGAGTGCGGGATGCTCGGCGCGGCCCATCACGCCGATCGCATCATCGCCGAGGGCTCATCGCTCCGGGGCATGATCTCGCTCGAGATGCTCGGATATTGCACCGCCACGCCCGGCAGTCAGGGGATGCCCCCCGCGCTGGTCGGGCTCTATCCCGACACGGGGGATTTCATCGGAATCATCGGCAACGAGCGCTCCGCTCCCTTTCTCGCCCAGGTGGTCGAGTCGATGAGGAGAACGCCGGATCTGAAAGTCGAGTCTCTCGCCGTGCCGGGCAACGGTGAGACCTTCCCCCCCACGCGCCTGAGCGACCACAGCCCCTTCTGGGACCGGGGATTGCCCGCGCTGATGATCACCGACACCTCGTTCTTCCGAAATCCCCACTACCACCAGGCCACCGACACGCCGGAGACGCTCGATTACGAGTTCCTGGCCCTCGTCACGCAGGGCACCGCCGCGGCGCTCCGTGATCTCATGAGGGGCTGACACACCCAAAAGACTCAAATCAGGGAATTTGAGGTCCTCTGAAGGGGCGTTCGATAGATCTTGACAATCGAAATCAATATGATATCATAATCATATCAAATCAGGAGGCGCACCATGTCTCAGGAGCGCGTGATCGAAACCAAATCCGGTTGGGGCATGCTCGTGTGGGACTTTTTTTTCGTCCTGCTCAGCATCGGATCCCTCATCTATGGAATCATGACGGAGAACCTCTGGTTCCTGGCTGTCATGATCCCGGGCATTGTGCTCGTCATTCTGATCTCCGCCGGGTTCATGGTCATCCCACCAAATCAGGCGGGCGTGCTGCTGCTGTTCGGGAAGTACATCGGATCGGTCAAGAGCGGCGGCTTCAAGTGGGTCAATCCCTTCTACTCGAAGAGGAAGATCTCGCTGAGGCTGAGGAACCTCAACGGCGACAAGCTCAAGGTCAACGACAAGGCCGGCAATCCCATCGAGATCGCGGCCGTCGTCGTCTGGAACGTCCGCGACACCTTCGAGGCCTGTTTCGAGGTGGACGACTACATCGACTATGTCGAGGTGCAGAGTGAGGCGGCTCTCCGCCACCTGGCGACGAAGTACCCCTACGACTCGTGGGACGACGAGGACATCATCTCGCTGAGGGCGAACATCGATGAGGTGAGCGAGGCGCTCGAGCAGGAGCTGCTGGAGCGGCTCGGCCGGGCGGGCGTCCACGTCCACGAGGCGCGGCTGAGCCACCTGGCCTACGCGCCCGAGATCGCCGAGGCGATGCTCAAGCGCCAGCAGGCGGGCGCGATCGTCGCCGCGCGGACGAAGATCGTCGAGGGTGCCGTCGGCATGGTCGAGATGGCGCTCAACCAGCTGAAGCGCGATCAGATCGTCGACCTCGACGACGAACGCCGCGCCACGATGGTCAGCAACCTGCTCGTGGTGCTCTGCGGCGAGACCAACGCTCAGCCGGTCGTCAACGCGGGGTCGCTCTACACATGAGCGAGCACGACCCCATCCTCTTCCGCGAGGTCCAGCGCTTCGCCCAGTGGTGGCTTTGGGCGATGCTAATCGGCCTGGGATTCATCGTGCCCCTGACGATTCTCGTGGCGATCAAACTCGCGGAGGAGGAGGTCAGCAGCACCGAATTTCTCCCGGCGCTGCTCGCCACCGGGGGATGCCTGCTGCTCATCGGGCTGCTCTTCGCCGTGCTCCGCATGACCACCGAGGTCCGCCGCACCGGGCTCTATCTCGGGTTTCTGCCGTTCCGGCGGCTGAAGCAGATCCCCCTCGAGGGGATGACCGAACACCGGGCCGTCGAATATCGCCCCGTCCGTGACTACGGCGGCTGGGGGATCAAGGGCACGAGGAGCAAGCGCGCCTTCAACGTGAAGGGAAACCGCGGCGTCCGGATCGACTTCGAGGACGGCCGTCACATCCTGATCGGCTCCCAGGAGCCCGAGAGACTCGACCGCGCCATCGAGAAGATGCTGCGGGGCAGACGGTGACTCCGCTGTGACGAAGAAGTTCCTCCTCCGCATGTCCGACGAGCTCTTCGAGGAGCTCCGCCGCTGGGCGGCCGACGACCTGCGCAGCGTCAACGGCCAGATCGAGTTCCTTCTGCGGCAGTCGGTGAAGCGGAGGAGGGGAGAGCGAGAGGACGAGGAGGCGTCCCCCGACGAGAGAAAGTGACGCGGCTCAGTGCGATAACAGTCCCGCGGCGATCTGGGTCTCAGCCACTCCCAGCTCAAAGAGGGCAAAGCCGAGATCGGCAAGAGTGGTTTCGGTGAAGGGATGCTCGAGTGCGAACTCCCCGAGTGGGAAACCGGGCAGCGTCTGGTTTGAGACCTCTCCCGTTCCGGACTCACTGAGAATCGCGATCGCCCCCACGTGAGCCCCGCTGGGTTCGGTGATCGCCAGCGCGCTGAGTGTCACCGAGACCTCGATCCCCGTCAGAACGTTCTCCGCCCCCAGCACCGTTTGGCCGTCGCGGTCGCTCACGCCCCCCGTGTTCGAGCTGTCGAGCGCGACCGGTGTGGTGATCACCGACGCGAGGTCGCTGACCAGATCGGCGAGATGCACGGTGAGTCCCATGGCCGTGCGCTCGATCACCAGGGCGCGGTCGGGGGTGAAGGATGGATCGAGACTCTCCCCACTCAGTGCACGCAGGGCGATGGGTCCCGTGGAGGGGCTCAGCGTGCTCGATCCTCCCGGCGCGGTGTCGAGCAGGAGAACGACTGCCTGCCCCACGGCGACGTTGCCCGCGAGGCCGATCACGAGATCGTCGGCCGTGCGGGCCATCAGGAGCCGATCCAGCTCGCCCCCGTTGTCCTCGAGGTCTGTTGTGTTCGTCTGGAGCTCGGCGCCCCCCGTGAGCTCGCTCAGATCGCCGTCGATCACCGCGTCGATGACAGGTGCAGTCCTCGGCTGAGGGGCTGGATCAAAGGAGGGCTGCCCCGCCAGGACCCAGGCTGTGTGCCAGAGGTCGGCCAGGCGCTGGGCGCCGTCCTCGAGCTGGTCGATGGTCTCATCCCCGATCGCGGCGAACATCAGCTGGTAGTAGGTGACCCCATAGCTCGGATCAACGGCGCGCGCCGCGTTGTCCGCGGCGAGGATCGGCCCGATGTGGCTGTATCCCTGGATCAGCGCATCGAACCCGAACTCGACGCGGTCGGTCACGTCGCGCATCGGGTCGGTCAGCGGGGGAGAGGAGCGGCGGGTCTGCAGGTCTGCGAACACAATGTGGCGGTTGACGAGCTCACTCTCGTGGCGCGAGTGGATGCCATCATTGCCCGTGAACTGCCCGTCGTAATTCGCGGTCGAGTGGAAGGGCTGGGTGCAGTCCTCGATGTAGTGGCCCAGGTCGGCGGCGACGCGGTAGACCGCGTTCCAGTTGCGTGTGCGAAATGCCTGGACGAGGCCGTCGAAGTGGTCGGACACCCCCTCCCAGGGATTCACGCCGTTGTCGCGATCAAAGACCTGGAGGTACTCCGCGAGATCACGCGGCAGATCGTCGAACGGATAGGTGTAGATCCCGTCCGTGTCCATGTCCACCCAGTGGCGGGGGCTCTCGAGATCGTCGTGGCTCTTGAGTGCGTCTGGGTGGGAGCCGTGGTCGATCAGGAATTGCCGCCAGTCGTTGAAGGCGTTGCCCGAGCCGTCGCTGAACATCGCCGTGGGGAGATTGTCGACCGCCGCCTCTGTCATGAGCCTGTGCCCAAACCCGCCCCAGCCGGGGAGGGGGAGGGGGATGACCGCAATGGCCAGAGCGAGGAGAGCTCGGCACAGGGCCCTGCGGAGTTCCGATCTTCGTCTCATGTCCTCCCCCGGTGTGCACGGAGCGCTCAGACCCTCAGCACCCCCCCCTCATCCGCGCTGGTGGCCATGCTGGTGTAGCGGCGGAGCCAGCCGTGCTGGATCTTGGGGGGCAGGGGCTTCCAGGTCTTGCGGCGCTCGGCGAGCTCGGCGTCGCTCACCCTCGCGCTCAGCGTGTGGCCGGGGATGTCGATCTCGATGATGTCGCCGTCGCGCAGCAGCCCGATCGCGCCGCCCGCGGCGGCCTCGGGGCTGACGTGGCCGATGCAGGCGCCCGCCGTGCCACCCGAGAAGCGGCCGTCGGTGATCAGCGCGCACTTGTCGCCGAGCCCCTTGCCGATGATGTACGAGGTCGGTGCGAGCATCTCCTGCATGCCGGGCCCGCCCTTCGGGCCCTCGTGGCGGATCACCACCACGTCGCCCGCCTTGACCTTCCCGCCCAGGATGCCCTCGCAGGCGTCCTCCTGGCTCTCGAAGATCACGGCGGGGCCGGTGTGCCGGAGCATCTTCGGGCTGACGCCCGCGCTCTTCACCACAGACCCGCTCTCGGCGATGTTGCCGTAGAGGATCGTGAGGCCGCCCTCCTGCGAATAGGCGTTGTCGACCGTGCGCACCACGTCGAAGGGATCGAAGCCGCCGAGCTTGAGATCGCGGACCGTCTTCGCCTCGCGCTTGACCGTCATCCCCTCGGAGGTGCGCCTGCCGCCCGCTCCGACGGCGGCGAGCTCGAGCGCCTCCTCGGCGACCGCCTCGCCACGGATGTCGTAGTCGTCGATGTTCTCGCCCAGCGTCTTGCCGGTCACCGTGATGCAGTCCTCGCTCAGGAGACCGGGCTTCCCGCGGCGGATCTCGCCGAGGATCGTGTGGATGCCCCCCGCGCGGTGGACGTCCTCCACGTGGTAGGGCGAGGACGGCGCCACCTTGCAGAT
>JAFGKF010000231.1 GCA_016928695.1 Candidatus Sumerlaeota bacterium
ATCTGCCCCGGGGCCTGACCCGGGAGCAGCTCGCCGTCGAGATCGACCGCCTGGCCGATCCCTTCCGCCGGATCTCTCTGAGCCCTTTCTCCGGAGTGCTCTGACCCGTCACGGCAGAGGGCCGAAGACGAAGTCTCCCTCCCGCCAGGCGGTGTCGTTCCAGATCACCACCCCCGATGCACCAGCGGCCTCGGCAATGGAGACCAACGCCGCCAGAGTCTCGTCACCCTGGGCGGCGTCCAGACCCGCAAGCCAGGTGTCCCCCTCGGGCACCAGCGCGGCCATCGCCTCGCACTCGCGGCGCATGAGCTCAGGACCGCCGTAGATCATCGGCACGGCCACATCGAGAGTCCCCTCGGCCATCCACTCACCGAAGTGCTGGAACTTGTCCTCGAACATATAGGGGGGATTGACGGCGGCGGTGAGCGGGAGATCCGGATGCGCGGCGCGCCAGCGCTCGGCCAGCTCGCGCTGGAAGTCGTTGATCTGCAGCACTCGCCATTGGCCAAAGGCGTCGGGGGCACTGTGGTCGACTCTCTCATCCGCCTCGAAGCGGGCCAGCGAATAGGCATCGTGTCCCCAGTCGGGACCCATGTAGCGGATGCGATCGGTGTTGATCCCGTCGATCTCATACCGGGCGGCGATGTCCAGGTGGAGGTCGATCAGGAAGGCGCGCGCCTCGGGGTGCGCGGGATTCATGGAGAAGTGCATCACCCCGATGCCCTCATTGCGGAGGCCGATGTGCCATTCGGCGTCGGCTATCCGCCACTCCGGGTGGTCGGTCAGGATCCAGCCGCAGTCCGACTCTTCCATGGTGCGATTGAAGTGCGTGAAAAAGCCGTACTCGCTCCAGGGCCAGACGCGGAGTCCCCTGGCATGGGCCTCACGGACCACCACCGCCATCGGGTCCCAGCCCTCGAAGTCGGGGTGCTGAGGGGCAAGGTCCGACCCCGGGTAGATCAGGTATCCGTGGAACCAGAAGTTGGGCAGAACGTGGGTGATCCCACGGCTCTGGCACTGGTCGAGGAAGGCGACGATCGCCTCCTCGCCCTCGGCCATCAGATGGCGGTTGAGCCAGATGCCTCGGATCGGCCCCTCGGGGGCGGGCCGAATCACCGCACAGGCGCCGAGGGCCATCAGGCAGAGAATCAGCAAAGCGCGTCTCATCGATCACCTCCAGACAGTGGTCCAGACAATGGTCGGCGGGGCCCCATGGGAACCCCGCCGCCTTGCAGTGCCCGCTCGATCTCTCGAGATCAGTCGTTGAAGGTCACAATGTCACCGTCGCTCAGCGTTCCGTTGGTCGCATCGTAGGCCTGGATGGGCGTGGGCCAGCCCTCGTCGAGGACGTCGAAGTCCTGATCGGGGCTGTAGCTGAGCAGAGCGTAGATCGAATCGCGGTTCAGCGTGGTCCCATTGGTGATCGTCGGGAACTCCTGGAAAATCAGGGCCGTGCGATCACGCAGGTCCGTGCCGTTCGGGGCTTGGATCAGGATGTCCGGCCCCCAGTAGATGATCACGTGCTGGTCGGACTCGCTGAAGCCGGGGGGGGCGGGCTCCATCGTGTTGAACACATCGGCGAAGGCCGACGTGAGATAGGCCACGGGGGTGGTCAGGAAGGTGAAGGTCCGGATCCGCGGCACCCAGGTGGCGCTCGTCGAGGGGTCAATGGACGGGTGGTAGCGGTTGTTGTCGATCCGGTAGGACTCGATGCCTGTTTTCATCGAGCGCATGTCGGCGAGGATGCGCGACACCTTCGCGCGCGTCTGGGCCTCGAGGAAGTTGGGCACCGCGATGGCTGCGAGGATGGCGATGATCGCCACCACGATCAGCAGCTCGATCAGGGTGAAGGCTCGGAATCGTCTCACAGGTTCTGCTCCTCTTCAAAAGCTCCCCTCGCGGGGGGGAAAGGGATGATGTTCTTCAGCACGGCCGTGCATGTGGCGGTGGGTTCGCCGGAGAAGTATAGGTCAGAGCCCCTTGGGAGAAACAACGCCTTTCCACCCCAGGCACTTGCTGGACGGGAATTTACGCGAATCACCTATGGCGCCTCTGTTTGACGGTCGCTGAGGACTGGAGGTTGAATTCCCATCAGAGGAGAGGGGCACCGCTTGCATGTGGTGAACTCGCCGCGTGTCTGTGGTGTGCCCCATCCCACAGAGTCCAGAGGGAGATCCAGAGTATGAGGAAACTGAGCCTCTTGATTGGCGCAATTCTGCTGCTGACCACGGTCGGCATCGGTGCGCAGACCCTCACGGGTGTGTTCTGCTACGTGGAGAATGATGACACCGGTGCGAGTGACATCACCAACGGTGGCACGCGCCCAGCCTACCTCGCAGGGACCACCAGGGACACCCGCGACTGTGAATACAATCCCTCCTCCACGGAGGGCTTCCCGACAGTCCTCATCGTCGAGGACGACAACAACGATCTCTTCGTCTGCCGCGCCGACAATGGCTCGGTCGTTCGGACCATTGCCAGCGCCGAGACGGGCGACGGCACCGTGGATCCCTACGGAGTCGCCGTGAGCGAGGACGGTGTGATCTTCATCAACGGCTTCGCCCGCACCGTCGTCTACTTCGCCGACGACAGCGGCACGGCCACGAAGACCACGCTGATCGCCGGCGCAACGGTGCACGGGGCCGCGGGCAACTCGCGGGCCATCCATGCCACGGGAAGCGTCGTGGCGGGCACCTGCCGCCTCTACTGGAGCGCGGGCAACGACATCGTGGTCTACGACGTCGGCGGCACGCTGCCGACCTCGCTGACCGCGACCCTGGTGGCAACCTACACCCCCGACGACGGCGGCACGGCGATCTCCGACTGCCCCGGCATCGCGGGGACAGTGAACACGATCCACCTCACCGAGAATGCGGGCAACATCCGCGACGTCATGGTCGTTCAGGATGGCGGCGACACCATCATCCCCTCGGCCGATGACACCTATGTCGCCGGCACCCAGGCCATCGCCGACAATCAGACGGGGCAGATCGGTGTCTCCACCGGCATCTCGGTCATCGACGATCCGATCGTCTCCCTCGGTGGAACCACCACCCTCCCCGGCGTCTACGCCATCTACGAGGCGGGCGGGGCGCAGGACGGTGTCGCCATTGCGAGCCTCGGCACCGACACGGTGGCGGGTGAGGCTGCGCCACCCCCTCTGGCTGAGGATCAGGAGCCCGATGGATGGTGGGATGGCGGCGCCACCCGCAACATCAACAGCGCCAACCTGGACGGCGGCGTCAGCGCCGGCCTTCTGGGCGCCACCGATGTGGTCAATATCTGGTTCGTCTCCGCGGGCGCCGACGGTGCCTTCGGCCGACTCAACGTCCCCGGCGCTGTGCCGGTTGAGCTGAGCGTCTTCAGCACCAACTGAGCAGAGCCGCAGACAATGTCACCGGGCGGGGGGGCAGCGATGCTCCCCCGCCTCTCTGTTTTCAGGGCTCCGGGACGCTGAAGGTCAATTCCCAATTGACGGCCTCGAGAAGCCCCTCGCGGGCTGCGCGGAGATCGGCATGGCGCCGCTCTGACAGCGCGATGCTCTCGGCCAGGGGAGCGGCCTCCGCGAATGTCATGGTGCGTCGGGGAATCAGCGCCGCCACGGCGTAGATGAGGCGGACATCCTCCCTCGGGGCGATGACCGGGCTCAGATCCCCTGCCTCCATCGAGTGAAAGAGCTGCCCCAGGAACGCCGGGGGTGTCGTCGTCAGTCCCATGTCGAGCGACTCGATGGTCCACTCGCTGCTGGCATCCAGGGCGCCGATGCGCTCGGCGAATGCCTCAGGGGACGTGACCAGAGCCGAGATTTCCCCAAGCACTCTTTTGGCCTCGCTGTCGAGTCCCCGCAGCCTGCGGAGGGAATCGGGGGTGGGCGTGACACCGGGGGGATCGGGCATCACGCGGCAGAGAAGGATGTGGCGCTGGGGGTGTGTTCTGTAGCCCCCCTGGGAGACAGTGGCCTCGTAGACTCTCTGCACCGCCTCCTCGCTGACCGTGAGCCCCGCGGTCAGCTCTCTCTCCCAGGCAGCGCGCCTCTGCGCCGCGAGAGCACCGCGTGCGTGGAGCTCCACCTCCCGCGGGGGGAAGATCTCGCCGAGATGCCGGGCGAGCACCTCCACCGTGACGTATTCATCCAGGGCGCCCTGGAGTTCAGCGGCGCTCAGGCCGGGATTGAGCTCTCGAAACTGGCCCAGCGTGAGTGTGTCTGAGCCGACTGTGATCAGAGGGTCATCGTCCTGGGATGCCTCTTCGCTGAGCTGGTATCCACTCTCGTCTCGCCACCGGCGCAGTGTGCTCTGAATGCGACGGTCAGTCTCATCACGCCTCCAGGACGCCGCGGCGATCGCCTGCAGCTCCTCGTCCGAGGGGCCCCGCGCGGGCTCCACGCTTTCGATCTCGATGATATAGACACCCATCTCGCCCACAGAGATCACAGGCTCACCACTCTCGGGCGCCGCGAAGATCGCATGCCCAAGCTCCGGCCACGGGGCCTGCTCCTCGGTCATGGGCTCGAGATGCCCCCCCCGGCTCCACCCGGGCCCCTGGCTCAGCTCTTCGGCGAGCGCCCCAAAGTCCTCTCCCGCCTCCAGCCGCTCCAGAGCGCGCTGACCCTCAGCGCGCAGCTCATCGCTCACCCCGGAGCCCGGCTCCACCGGGAGGAAGATCAGGCGGGCGGATCGCCGCTCCGGCACGGGCGGCTGCTGAGAGATCTCGTCGAGATGGGGTCCGAGCTCCTCGGACGTGGGTGGGGGCAGCTCTGACTCGATTCTCTGCTCCCACAGCGGAAGGTGGCGGCTCACCAGCAGCCTCCGCGCTCTGTGCATGGCGAGTGGATCAGCGGGCCAATTCTCCCGCTCGGATCGCTCCAGGAGAATCAGGTCGAGACTCGCCTCTCTCGCCTCATCCGCGAGCGTCTGAAGACGCGGTGCGCGCTCGGTGGAGATGCTGTGTTCAGTGCTGGCCAGGTCCTCCAGGATCTCTGGGGCCGGGAACAGGGAGAGCCACCACCGAGCCTGCAGATCCTCGACGGTCAGCTCTCCCCCCTCCCACGTGGCCAGCACCGCGCCGGGGTCCGGCGGATCGGCGGGGACGGCGAGGCAAATGACAGCGACCATGGAGAAATGGGGGATGAGATGACAGAGTCTCGGCATGGGCCACCTCGCAGTGGGTGATGTCCCTGGAGATCTACCAGAGATTTGTCATCACTTCAACAGTTCGCTGCTGACACTCCATCAATCCTCATCGTGCCGGAATTCCCATTCCGGCACCGTATCTGTTTAGCCCCCCTCCACCCCAAGCGCAATTGCCCCGGATGCAGCGCACGCCTCGTCAACATCGAGCAGCACGAGTGTTTCGTCGATGACGATCATCCCCACACACAGCTCCGAACACCCAGGCGTGTTGGCGGCAGGTGACAAGGTGGGTGTCGGGACCGAGTGAGCCGGGTGTCGGGACCGAGTGAGCCGGGTGTCGGGACCGAGTGAGCCGGGCACTGGGACCCGACAAGCCGGGTGCTCGCGCCGGGGTCCCGGGGGTGTTGGACGCAAAAGCCGGGGCGTGTCCGACGCCTCGCCCCGTGCGGGGTCGTTTTGACCCGCTTTCGGGGAGGGATCAGGGGAGCCCGACGACGCCGAGCGTGCCTGTCTGGAGCTCGGTGCCGCCGGCGATCCGGGCGCGGGGCTCCGTCGAGACGGGCCTGGAGATCATCCGCCGTCGCCATCAGGGCCGCCCTCAGCCCGCCCTGGCTTGACCGCCCCTGCTCACGGGGCTAAACAGATACCCGGCACCTTTTCAAAGCAGTGGCGGCGGGGGCGCCGGCGCTCCATCTTCCAGTGCGCACCTTGGCGGCATGGCTCAATAGGTGATTCGCGTAATCTCCCCCGGGTGTTGAGAAACGCGGGTCTCTGTGGCTCAATCGGGACCAAAGAATGTCTCCGCGGCGGATGGCTCGGAGACGCATGATCGGGTGGGATGGCGAAATCCCATGCCCCGGAATCAGACAGGATCTCATGCCGCTGTGAAAGCCTCTGCTCTCCTCTCCCTGGGTCTCGCCCTTCTCGCGGCCTCGACGGCTGCGCAGGAGGTGATCATCGACAATCTCGATCCCCAGTTCACCAGCCAGCTCGCCCCAGGGAGCGAGGGAGGAGTGGTGGTCCTCATGTACCACGGGCTCGACGGCTCCTTCGGATACGATCCCGCCGACTTCCAGGCCCAGATGCAATATCTGGCCGACAACGGCTATGCGACCTGGACGATGGATCAGCTCCTGGGATGGATCGAGACGGGAACCCCCGAGCCGGTGTCGCCCACGGTGGTGCTGACCTTCGACGACAACTACCTCACGGTCTATTCGGTTGCGTATCCCACGCTCCAGAGCCACGGCTTCGTGGGGATCAACTTCACCCACACCGCCTACGTCGGTGTGGTGACCAGCTACGATCACTGCGACTGGATCGAGATCAGCGCGATGGAGAGCGCGGGCGTGCTCTTCACCGAGTCGCACAGCAGGACGCACCCCGACCTGACCACACTGAGCGACTCCTCCCTGAACACGGAGCTGGCGGGGTCGAGATCCGCCATCGAGACGAACATCCCGGGCAAGACCTGCCGCCACTTGGCCTACCCCTACGGCGCCTATGACGGCCGGGTGATCACCTTCGCCGAGACCGCGGGCTACGAGACGGCGGTGACCACCGTCCCCGGCGTCGTGACCCGCTCGACGCCCCTGATGGAGATCGGCCGCTACGGCGTCAATCCCGACACGCCCATGAGCACGTTCATCAGCACGGTGTCGAATGCCTCCGGAGGAGGAGGCGTGGAGTGGACCTCGTCGACGTCCGAGCCCGAGCACTGGAGCAGCGACTATCAATACGCCCCTGGAGGGACAGCGGGGGCGGTGGCCACCTGGGTCTTCACGCCCTCGCAGTCCGGCGAGTGGGCGATCGACGTCTGGTACACCGATCACTCCAACCGCGCGACCAACGCCCCGTACGCCGTGAACCACGCCGATGGGACAACCGTCTATCGCGTCGACCAGACCTCGGGTGGCGGCGCCTGGAACACCCTGGGCAGCCACATGTTCCATCAGGGAAACTACTACAGTGTGCAGCTCACGGCCGATGACGCCGATGGCTTCGTGATCGCAGATGCGATCCGTCTCCGATGGGTGAGCTCGGTGCCCGCCGGGCTCGTGATTCTCGGCGCGGAGTGAGGCATCGCCCCGCAGCGCTCACGGAGTCAGCCGTGAAGCCAGCCGGTCGCCCAGTGATCGCCACAGACTCCAGAGCAGATAGGCCAGGATCGGCAGCTTGAGCCCGTTCGCCACGGCAATGGGACCCAGGATTTCCCTGTTGAGTGGGAGGAGCCTCAGGAACTCCTCATTGGCCCAGAAGATCCCCAGGCCGATGAGGAGCGGCAGCTGGAGAGTGAGCAGGGATTTGACGCACCCCACAGCCACCCGCTGATTCCTCGACAGGAAATGCAGGGTGATCGCCGCACTCCAGAGGCACTGCATCGGCACATAGGGGAGGGCGAGATAATAGCACCACTCGGCTTCACCGATGTGCTCGAAAATCGTCGGGTGAAAGATGACGAGGAAGAAGCAGACCCAGCAACCCATCAGGAACACAGCGATGGGCCCTGCGCTCATCGTCAGCATCCACATGAGCCACTTTCGCCCCGTGATCGGCGTGGCCAGGAGGGGCTCGAACTGGAGCTGCCGGTCCAAGCGCTGGAACAGCGTGATGAGCGTGAGCGAGGGGAGAAGGGTGGCGATGGGGATGAAGAGGAGAACATACAGGCGGAACAGGTCAACGATCCACCAGTGAATCCGTCTGATGCCCCCCCAGATCTCATGGGTCTCCACCCAGTGCTCGATGATCGTCATGCCGACCAGGGCGAGCAGGGGAAGCCCAAGCAGGATCACCTGCGAGCGATAGGCACAGCCCAGCCCGAACTGGGACCTCCACCAGCGCCTGAGGAGGGGATTCGAGAGATCGATCACGGTGCTCCCTGGATACGCTGGCATCCTGAGGTGTCAAGTGAGGCGTGGGATGTGGAGAGGGGACTCGGGGGGGAGTGGTGTGGGTTTGCCGCTCACAGCCAGGTCCACTGATCGATGGAGCGCCGGCGCCCCCGCCAGAGGCGTTCAATGGTTTTCGTGTCGGTCTTTCAGACCACTGGCTGAAGCGGCTCGACTGAGCTCGTCGAAGTCCGAAGTCCAGAGGCCAAGAGGCACCCGCTGAAGCGGGCTGAATCGAATGATGGAGCGCCGGCGCC
>JAFGKF010000001.1 GCA_016928695.1 Candidatus Sumerlaeota bacterium
GAGGGTGCGCTGGTGGTCATCGCCTGCGACAACAACGGCCAGGTGATGCGCCTCGTCGAGCTCCTGCGAGCCGCCGACCTCGACACCTGCCCGCTCTACACCAGGGAGCCCGATCAGTGGCACCCCTCACGTGCCCCGGGCGGCATCGAGCCCGTTGTCCTCATGGTCGGCCCGCTCCACCACGGCTTCTCGTGGCGGCCACTCGAACTCATGCTCATCACCGACCGCGAGATCTTCGGCCGCTACCGGCGCCGCCACGTCTACCGCAAGTTCCACCGGGGCTCGCCCGTCAGCGAGGCCGACGAGATCACCCGCGGCGATCACGTCGTCCACGTCGATCACGGGGTCGGCATCTTCCTCGGCATCCGCCAGCAGGAGGTCGACCGCCAGGTCCGCGACTTCATCGAGCTCGAGTACGCCGATGGCAACCGCCTCCTCGTCCCCGTCGAGAAGATCCGCCTCGTCCAGCGCTACTCCGTCAGCGAGGGCGAGACGCCGAAGCTCGACAAGCTCGGGTCACGCCGGTGGCTCCAGAGGCGAAGGCGCACCGAGAAGCAGATCCGCGAGCTCGCCGAGGAGCTCCTTCAGCTCTACGCCAAGCGCGCCGCGGGGCAGGGTCAGACCTGCGCCCAGGACTCCGGCATGCAGGCGGAGTTCGAGGCCTCCTTCCTCTACCCTGAGACGCCCGACCAGGCGCGCGCCATCGACGAGGTCAAGCGCGACCTCGAGAGCAACCGCCCCATGGATCGGCTCATCTGCGGCGATGTCGGCTACGGAAAGACGGAGGTGGCCATACGGGCCGCCTTCAAGGTCATCCAGGAGGGGCGGCAGGTCGCCTTCCTCTGCCCCACCACGCTTCTCGCCGAGCAGCACATGCACACGCTCACCGAGCGCTTCGCCGAGTACCCCGTCCGTGTCGAGATGCTCTCGCGCCTGCGCACCGTGGCTCAGCAGCGCGAGACCATCGCGCGCCTCAGGCGCGGCGAGGTCGACATCGTCGTCGGGACGCACCGCCTCCTGTCGAAGGACGTGAAATACGTCGATCTCGGCCTCATCATCATCGACGAGGAGCAGCGGTTCGGCGTCGCCCACAAGGAGCGCCTCAAGAAGATCCGCGAGTCGGTCGACGTCCTCACGCTGACCGCGACCCCCATCCCGCGGACGCTCCACATGGCGCTCAGCGGCCTGCGCGACATGAGCCTGATCCAGACCGCCCCCGCCGATCGCCACCCGATCAAGACGCGCATCATCCACTGGGACGAGGATCAGATCACCGAGGCCGTTCTGCGCGAGCTCAACCGCGGCGGCCAGGTCTACTTCGTCCACAACCGCGTCCACTCGATCCACGACGTCGCCACGCACCTCTCCGAGATCGTGCCCACGGCGCGCATCGCCATCGCCCACGGCCAGATGGCCGAGCGCGAGCTCGAGGAGATCTTCACGCGGTTCGTCGACGGCGAGTTCGACATCCTCGTCGCCACCACGATCATCGAGAACGGGCTCGACATCCCCAACGTCAACACCATCGTCGTCAACCGGGCCGACGCCTTCGGCCTGGCCCAGCTCTACCAGCTGCGCGGCCGCGTCGGCCGAGACGTCAAGCGGGCCTACGCCTACCTGATCGTCCCCGAGGGCGAGGACGTCACCGACCAAGCTGTCCGCCGCCTCGCGACCATCGAGGAGTTCAGCGAGCTCGGCGTCGGATTCCAGATCGCCCTGCGCGACATGGAGATCCGAGGCACCGGCAACCTCCTGGGCGCCGAGCAGCACGGGGCGATGCAGTCGATCGGATTCGAGCTCTACTGCGAGCTCCTGGAGGAGGAGGTCAAGCGCCTCAAGGGGGAGCCCGTCGCCCCCTGGCGCGACATCGAGATCCGCTGGCCCATCACCGCCCATCTGCCCGCCTCCTTCATCCCGCTCGAGAGCCAGCGCGTCTCCCTCTACAAGCGCCTGAGCGTCGCCAGGCGCCTCGAGGACGTCGAGGCCGTCGCGGGGGAACTCTCCGACCGCTTTGGGCGTCTACCTCCTCAGGCGCATGCGCTGCTGCAGATCGCCCGCCTGCGCGTGCTGGGGGGCGAGCTCGGCCTGACCCAGATCACCGCCACCGCCGAGGGGGTCCGCCTCAGCGGCGCCGTGTGGACCGATGTGATCCGAGCCGCAGACCCCCTCCCCGACGGGGTGAGGCGGACTGTGGTTGAAAATTCAGCGGCGGCGCGCATGCTGATGCCCGATCTCTCGCCCCCTGCCCGACTGGGGGCCGCTGTGGAGCTCTGCAGACGATGGGTCGACCAACTGCGAGACGAATCCTCTGCCCAGAGGGCTGCGGGGTGAAAGCGATCCTCGCCGCCGCGCTCCTGGCCCTGGCCCTCGCCTGTGGGGGAGGGGAGGTCACCGTGCCCGCGCCCGTCGTCGGAGGGGCGCAGACGATCCCCCGTCCGCCGGAGCCGGTGCCGCCCCCCCCGCCGGTGGTCAACTCCTCGAACGTCGCCTTCGAGATCGATGGCCAGGAGTACACCGAGCAATACGTGGCCGAGCAGCGCCAGGCCTATCTCAGTGCCTGCGCGGCCGCGGGGATCACACCCGTCGATGAGGCGACCCACTGCGAGATGCTGATCGACGAGATCCTGCTCCAGCACGCCGCCGAGCGCTCGGGGCTTCTCGACGATCCGGCCATCGCGGCGCAGATCGAGGCCCAGCGCCGCCGTCTGATCGGGGAGCTCTTTGTTCAGCGGGTCATCTATGCCGGCCTGGGCGTGACCGATGCCGAGGTCGAGGCGCACTACCGCGCGAACCTGGAGCGGTACCTGGAGCCCGAGCAGATCCGCATCCGTGAGCTCCGCTTCGACACCCGCGAGGAGGCCGAGGCCGCCCACCGCCGCCTCATGGCAGGGGGCGTGGACTTCGACGCACTCGCCCGTGAGCTCAACATCGTCCCCATCGACCCGGGATGGTTCACCCGAGATCAGGTCCCCCCTGAACTCGCCTCGGTCGCCTTCCCCCTGGCCATCGGTCAGGTGGGCCCCATCGTCTCCATTGACTCGGGGCATCTCATCATCATGAAAGTCGTCTCGATTCCCCAGCGTCTTCAGCCCCTGAGCGAGGTGGCGGACGAGATCCGCGCCGAGCTCCTCGCAGAGCGCCGCCGCCGCGTGCTCCGGATGTTCCTCACCAGCGAGCGGCGCTCCCAGGGATTCGGGGGCGACCCGGTGTCCGTCCCTTGAGATGGCTCTGTGCGCTGGCTGTGATCACCTTGGCGATGGGGTGTGCACTCCCCATCGCAGGAGGAGTGTCTGTGACCGAACCGGCTCCCACCGTCGACTCCGCTTCACCCGAGGCCGTGGTTTTTCTCCACGGTGTCTGGCGCTCGGCCCGGAGCATGCGACGCCTCGAGCGCACGCTGCGCGGCGAGGGCTACGCCGTGCACAGCGAGACCTACCCCTCGCTGCGCCAGGACATCGTGGCCAACGGCCGATGGCTCGCCGAGCGGCTGGAGGCCATCAACGCGCCCCGCATCCACTTCGTCACCCACAGCATGGGCGCGCTCGTCCTTCGCCAGTGTCTCTCCGAGCGCGAGGAGCCCCGGCTCGGACGCGTTGTCATGATCGCCCCACCGAGCCGGGGGGCGCGACTCGCCGATGTCTACAGCCGCATTCCCCTCTTCCCACTCATCATGGGCAAAGGGGCGCTCCAGCTGAGAACAGGGGAGGAGGGACTGGGAGCCAGTCTCCCCCCCCCGCCGTGTGAGTTCGCCATCATCGCGGGGGGGAGGGGGCATCCACGGGGCTGGCATCCCCAGGTGCCGGGCGACGACGACGGCACCGTCGGCGTCACCGAGGCCTACCTCCCCGGGGCCACGGCGTTCATCACCGTGCCCGCCGGGCACACCTTCATCATGAACAACCCCCGCACGATCGAGGCGACAGCCGAATTTCTCCGGACGGGGCAGATCAGTGTGGACGAGACCCCCTTGCCCTCAGACGAGGGTGTCGATGAGCAGACCCAGTGACTGGTGCTGGGCGTAGAGACTCTTGAGATTCGCCGTGTACGTGCGCTGGAGCACGGTGACGTCCGTCAGCTCCTTGGCCACATCGGTCTCAGAGGGGGGGGCGGAGTCAGACTCAGCCTCCGAGATCCCCTCATCCTCAGATCGATGGCGGGGGTGATCCACATGGGGACGCACCTGCCCCGCGGGCCCCGCCTGGAACACCACCCGGCTGGGCTCGAAGCCTGGCGTCACGCTGTTGGCCACGTTGTGGGCAGCGACCTCCAGGCCGACCTGGAATGCGCTGAGACTCGAGATCGTCATGCTGCCGCTCCAACTCGCCTGAGGGCAGACCTCTGGCACTTCTCTTATCGGCAAAGACCTGAATTTTCTTGAATGAAATCTGCGGTTTTTCCCCAATCCGACACCGGGGCATCTTTTCACGTTGCGAGTGGGGGAACCTCTGCCGATGATCTTAAGTGCCCTCTCCCCCCAGGGGCACTGATGCTGATCCGATTGCATTGATGAGGTTTGAATCTATGAGGAGATGGGCGGGACAGATCGCCGGCCTTGCGGCCGCGGTCGCACCATGCTGGATCGCTGCGATCCTCGTGGCTCTGGCCGCGGCACCTCTCGGTGCCGACACCGTCACGCTGTCCAACGGCAACTCCGTCGAGGGGCTGGTGGTCGAGGAGACGGCGACTCTGGTGATTGTGGAGACCGCCGGGGGACGGATGAGTCTTCCCCGCTCGAGGGTGGCGAGCATCACCCGAGGTGTCCCCTGGGACTTCCACTTCCAGCGTGCCGAGATGCTCACACAGCAGGGCAACTGGCACGGTGCCCTCGCATGCTACGAGACGGCTCTCCAGATGATGGACGAATCCGCCGAGTCTGTCGACGAGGCCGTCCGGACCCGGGTGATTCAGAACATCGAGGACTGTCAGGCCCAGCTGCAGACCCAGAGCGAAGAGGTCTTTCAGACAGCGCTGAGCCAGGTGGATCTCCTGGAGGAGAGCCACCGATACGGGGAGGCTCTGGATCTGCTCCAGGCGACCATTGAGGATGCGGCGGAGGGTTTGCCCACCGAGGTGCTCCGCCTCCGGATGGCACGCGTTCACCTCGCCCAGGCCTCTCACCTCGAGGACATGCGCGACACAGCCCACGCCATCGTCGAGCTGCAGGCGGCGGTGGAGCTCGACCCCGAGCTCGCCGAGGCCCACGAGCGACTGGGGCGCTACCTGGCGGATCGAAATCCCTCCAACCCCCAGGCGATCGCCTCCCTTCGACGAGCGATCGAGCTTTTCCCAGCGGATCACGATCCCGACAGGGTCATCGCCACGCACTACGCGCTCGCCGAGTGCCTGGAGGAGGTGGGGCAAAACCTCGAGGCCTCCGACATCTTCGCGTATGTGCACCGCGAGGCCGGGAGCCAGTACACACGAGCCCTCCGGCGCGCCGTCGACAACAGGCTCCGCTGGGCAGAGCGCCTGCGCGAGGCGCAGGCGGACTCCGATGATCTCCTGCGGGTGCTGACCGAGGCCCACCAGCTCGACCCCCGGCGGATCGAGCCGCTCAATCTCCTCGGGGATCTCCACCGCGAGCGGGGGGAGACCGATCAGGCGATCACCTCCTATCAGCGGAGCCTCGAGATCGAGCACGCGCAGCCGCTGACTCATCTCAAGATGGGGCAGATCTTCTTCCACCTCGGCGGAGCGGCCCATGTCGTCGCGGAGCGCTATCTGCACTTCGCCATCGCCAACGACCCGACGCTCCACAGCGCCCACTGCTACCTCGCCGAGATCTCACTGGCCCGCGGGGAGTTCGCCGAGGCCATCGATCGCGTCAACGTCGCGATCGGGCTCAACGATCGCCTCGCCCGCGGCTACACCATCCGGGGCCGTGTCTATCGCATCAGGGCAGACGACGAGGAGAACCGAGCCCTCGCGCGTGCCGATTTCGCCCGGGCACTCGAGCGCATCGGAGACCAGATCGGACCGCGGCTCGAGCTCGGCATCATCTGCATGGAGGAGCAGGAGTTCAACACGGCGCGCAACTATTTCCAGGAGGTCCTCACCCTCCTCGACGAGGGCAATGTGCCCGAGGACATCGATGTCAACCAGGTGCGCGCCCAGTGCCACGTCGGCCTGGGCCGCATCTTCCTGAGACGCAATCTCAGCAATCAGGCGCTCGACCAGTTCCGCCAGGCGCGCGACTACGACCCCACCTACGCCGAGGTCTTTGCCGCCATGGGAGAGGCCTATGAGGGCCTCGGTCAGTATGGCCAGGCCGAGGAGGCCTATCTGCGAGCCATCGAGCTCGATCCCGACGAACCCAACCACCACTTCCGGCTCGGCCTGCTCTATCACAACCGCCTCAGCGACCCCGACCGAGCCATCCAGCACTACCGGCTCTACGTGGAGCACAACGGGACCGATCTGCAGACCATCCAGCAGCTCCTCGAGGAACTCGGAGCCACCCTCTGAGTCACGCCGCCCCCAGGCGATCCGCCACCCACCCCGCCACCCGGGCCATCGCTCGGCCTGAGAGAAACACGCTGATGTGACCGTGGCGCTCCATCCAGAGCTCACAGCCCCACGCCTCGGCCAGGCGGCGATGGGCCTCGGGCGGGGTGATGACGTCGTGCAATGCCCCCACCACAAGGAGCCGGTCAGCGGGGACGGACGGCGGGTGCGTCGTCGCGGACACAAGGCGCAGCGCCCGTGCCTCCAGATCCGCGTCGAGACCCGATCTCTCCAGATCCCGGCGAATGGGGCCGCGCATCAGCACGCTCTCGCGCATGCAGAGCGTCGCGTCGGCCGGGGGAATGACACAGGCCACGCACCGCAGGCCAGGCTCCACGCTCGCCAGCAGCGCCGCGATCGATCCCCCGAGGCTGACCCCCAGCGCTCCGACCCGCGGGGCTCCCCGCCCTCTCAGCCACCCGAGCACCCGCCGGGCATCGGCGACGGCGTGGCGCCCCGAGTTGATCACGGAGACCAGATCGCCGCAGAGGGAGAGCTCACCCGAGAACTGCCCCGGTGGCGTGCGGCTCAGATGATAGGGCAGGTGAATCGCCACCGCCCCGAGACCGCGTCTCAGCAGCGGACGGCCAAATCTCTTGAGCATCGCCATCGTCCCCGGTCCAATCCAGGGATGAAGAAGCAGTGCGACAGGTGTGTCAGGAGACGCTCCACGCGGGAGAAGGAGCCGGCCAGGGATCACACGGTTTCCCGCGGGATCTGTCTCCACCGTGCTCGGCATCCGGAAGACGAAGCTCTCCCCCTCCCAGAGCTCCCCTGCCGGCTCGATGATGACCTCGGATCCCTCCAGCGCCGGTGGGGTGGGGAAGAGCACCTGGGGTGGAACTCCCTCCAGCTCATCCAGAAGCGCCTCCAGGGCGGAGCGGTCCGTCAGGTGACTGCGCTTTCGAAACAGCCTCCACCGCACCCACCAGGCGGGCAGTGCGTCGAGCGGGCGGGCGAGCGATCTCCACATCGGCGAGGGGATCCATGGGCCACATCCTGAGAGGGAAAGTCAATGCGGGGAACGGAGCCCCGCCCTGATGCTGTCTCTGGAGAATCGTCCGCACATCTGCGGTGGACGTGCTCCTCTGTGCATGGAACCGTGATCGGCTGTTGTCATCGCTCATGGGGACATGCCATGGCGAGATGACGAGATGCCATGGCTTGACGCAGCAGAGCCTCTGGGGCATGATCGCATGCATCTGATGTGTGTGACCTGTGAAGTGACCACTCGGCGAGAGAGCCGGGGGCTCATCAATCCCCATCCGAGCCCTCGGACCAATCGATGATCAAGATCCGACTCGTCCAAGACACCAGCTCTCTCCTCTCCCGCGACAGGATTGAGCAGGTCCAGGGCATCTTTCGCGAGGCCTTCCCCGGCATGGTTCACCACGCGGAGAGAATCTCCGCACTGATCCGCAATCCCATGCAGTCCGGCCACTGCACGGCCCTGCTGCTGGCCGAGGGAGCCCTGAGCCGCGTGGACGCCTTCGCCCTGGTCTTGCACTTCCCCGAGATCGAGTGCTGTTTCCTCGACTTCATCGCCGCGAGAGCAGGCGCCCGCGGCAGCGGGGTGGGAGGCGCGCTGTACGAGGCGGTGCGCGAGTTCTGCCAGGGACTCGCCGCGAGAGGGCTCTACATGGAGGTGGTGCCCGACCTGGAGGAGCTGACTCCCGACCCCGGCGAACGGGAGGAGGCGACGAAGCGCATCCGATTCTATGAGCAGTTCGGCGTCCGCGTGATCGACAACTCCGCCTACTCGAAGCCGATCGGAGATCCCCCCACCACGGCCCTTCTCCTGTTCGATGGTCTGGGTCGGACCTCCGAGCTGGGCCGCGAGGAGGCCAGGGCGGCGGTCCATCGTTTTCTCACCACCCGCTTTGCCCCGGTCGCCGATGTGCATTACATCCGGGAGGTGATGGACGCGTTCAGGGAGGACTCGGTCCCTTTCCGTCCCCCTCTCAGAAGCCGCACCAGAGAGACGAGGCCGGTGGCATCCCATCGGCTGGCACGGCCCCACGCGTCCGTCTACAGCCCCAAGCACGAGCTGCATCATGTCAAAGAGCGGGGCTACTTCGAGAGACCCGTGCGCGTGGAGACGATCCGCCAGATCATCGACGCGACCGCGCTGTTCACACCGGTGAAGCCCCGTCCACACGGGGAGAAATGGGTGCTCGCGGTCCATCACGAGAGCTTCGTCCACTACCTGGAGACCGCGTGCACCAAGCTGGGGAAAACCCGCCCCGTCTATCCGGACACCTTTCCCATTCGCCGGCCCGAGAGACGGCCCCGGGAGCTGCCCGTGCAGGCTGGCTACTACTGCATCGACACCGGAACACCGCTCTACCCCAGCGCCTACACGACCGCCAGGGCCGCGGTGGACACTGCGCTGACGGCGGCCGACGAGATCCTCGCGGGGCGGAGGCTGGCCTACGCGGTGTGCCGTCCACCGGGTCACCATGCGGGGAAGCTCTTCCACGGCGGGTTCTGCTACTTCAACAACGCCGCCATCGCCGCCCACTTTCTCAGCTCAGAGGCCAAGGTGGCCATCCTGGACATCGACTATCATCACGGCAACGGCACGCAGGACATCTTCTATGAGCGCAACGACGTGCTGACGGTGTCGATCCATGGTCACCCCGACTACTCCTATCCCTACTTCAGCGGCTACCGGGATGAGACGGGCCAGGGGCGAGGTCTGGGCTTCAACTGCAACCTGCCTCTCCCCCCGCGGACCGAGGAGCAGCGATACCTCCAGGCGCTCGACAGGGCGATCGGTGTCATCACAGCCTTCAACGCAGACATCCTCGTCGTGAGTCTCGGTTTCGATATCCTGAAGGGGGATCCGACGGGGACCTTCCTGCTGAATCCACCGGTGTTCCAGGCCATCCGCCGCCGACTCAACGAGATCAACCGGCCCCTGCTGGTGGTTCAGGAGGGGGGATACAACATCCGGAACATCCGCCGCGCCGCCACGGCCTTCTTCGAACAGTCCGATGGCAACAGAGTCAGCGATTGAGAAGAGCCGCCGCGAAGTCCGAACTGGACGTGGGGGCCATTCTCTGAGACCATCGTCCTGATCTGATTTGAGAGCACTTGGGAGGTTCTGGCCGTGGCCGTTCTCCTCTTCATCCTCGCGATCATCGCCTCGTTCCTCGTCGTCAGGCTCGGGGCGGTGGCGCTCACCCTCACGGGAATGGAACCCAAGCAGGCGCGCTTCCAGGCTCTCAGTGCCTTCAGCGGCTCCGGATTCACCACCAAGGAGTCGGAGCTGATCGTCACCCATCCCGCCCGCCGCAAGGTCGTTCAGCTCCTCATCATCGGCGGCAACGCCGGGCTCGTGACCATGATCGCCACGCTCGCGGGTTCCCTCGGACAGGCGGGCGCCGACCGCGCCGCGTGGGAGCTCTTCGGCGGCGCGGTGACCATCCCGGGCAAGCTGATCCCCTATCTCTATGTGATCGGGATCATCTTCTTCCTCATCATGCTCTACCGCCTCTCCCAGTGGGGACCCATCGCCAGACTCATCACCCGCTCGCTGCGCGCCTTCCTCGTCCGCCAGGGTCTCGTGCGCGAGGTCTCCTTCGAGGAGGTGATGCTCAGCGCCGAGGGCTTCGGCATCAGTCAGATCGAGGTCGGGGCCAACAATCCCCTGCTCGACAAGTCCCTCGCCGAGAGCGGCCTCAGCCCCCGCGACATCCTCGTGCTCATGATCGAGCGCGGGGAGAAGACGATCGTCTCCCCCAAGGGGCACAACTTCGCACGACTGGGCGACCGCCTCACTGTCTTCGGGCCGCTCGACACCATCCGTGAGCTCGCCATCCCCGAAGAGGAGCGCAGCGAGCCCATGCCCGAGCCCGAGGAGGAGGATGAGGGATGAGCGAGGGGAAGCGTCAAGCAATCGCTCACATTGGAACCTGATTCTCCACCGACAGGGATTGACAGCCCGCCGCCTCCACGGCAGGGTCCCGGGCCATTCAGAAATCCCCCGGAGGGGGGAGGCCAGAGGAGACCAGAGGAACTATGGCTAAGCACAGGATTTGCAGGATTCCGGGCGACGGAATCGGCCACGACGTGATGGAGGCGGCCACGATCGTGGTCGAAGCCCTCGGGCTCGACCTGGAGTGGGTTGACGCCGATGCCGGCTGGTGCATGTGGGAAAAGCACGGCAACACCGTCCCCGAGGCCACCTGGAAGGCCCTGGAGTCCACCAAGTGCTGCCTGTTCGGGGCCATCACCTCCAAGCCGGGCGTCAAGGGATTCAAGAGCGCGATCCTCCAGATCCGCCAGCGCTTCGACATGTACATCAACCTCCGCCCGATGAAGTCGTACGAGGGCAATCCGCTGAACTTCCGCAATCCGAAGGGCGAGAACCCGCCCATCGACATGGTGATCTTCCGTGAGAACACCGAGGGGCTCTACTCGGCGGTCGAGTTCCACCCGACGCCTGAGGCGATGTTCGAAATGCACCCGGGGATGGAGCGATTCAAGGGGCGCGACGTGGCTGTCTCGTGCCGCGTCTTCACGCGCGACGGCTGCCGCCGGATCGTCGAGGCGGCGTTCAAGTACGCGAAGGAGCACGGGCGCAAGAAGGTCACAGCCGTCCACAAGGCCAACGTCATCCGTCTGACCTGCGGGATGTTCCTCGAGGAGTTCCGCGAGGTGGCCAAGCAGTATCCCGACATCGAGACGACCGAGGAGAACGTCGACGCCGTCACCATGTGGTTCGTCAAGAACCCCGACTTCTACGACGTGCTCGTCACGACCAACATGTTCGGCGACATCATCAGCGATGAGGCGGCCCAGCTCGTCGGCGGGCTCGGCTTCGCGGCCAGCGCCAACATGGGCGACCGGTACGCCCTGTTCGAGCCCAGCCACGGCTCCGCGCCGAAGTACGCCGGCATGTACAAAGTCAATCCGACGGCCATGATCAAGTGCATCCCCCTGATGTGCGACTACATCGGCGAGAAGGAAGAGGCCCGGGCGGTCGAGGCCGCCATCGCCCGCGTCGTCAAGGAGGGCAAGGTCCGCACCTACGACCTCGGCGGCTCGAACACCACCCTCGAGGTCGGCCAAGCCATCGCCGACGCGCTCTGAGATCCACAGATTCCACAGATTGCACAGATTCGAAACAGATGGGTCTGGGAGTTCCACTCCCGGACCATTCATTTCCAGAACAGATGGTCTGGGAGTTCCACTCCCGGA
>JAFGKF010000232.1 GCA_016928695.1 Candidatus Sumerlaeota bacterium
CCTCGGCGCGTTCCCGCCTGGGCCCCGGGCATCCTGCTCGGCGACGGCACGCATCTGAGCGGACGCATTCTGCGCACCGAGGATGACGGGCTTCTGGTCAAGCCTCGCTTCAGCGATGCGGCCCACGTTCCTCTCGACGAGATCCGGGCGGTCTATCCCGATCCGCCGGCCGATGAGGGCTATTTTCACTACCCGATCCAGACCCACGCGACGCGGATCTGCCGTCTCACCTCGGTGGGAGGGGATCAGTTCTCAGGTCTCATCGACGAGCTGGGCGAGTCCGTTGTGGTCAACACCCCGGAGATGACCACCGTGCGTCTCCCCCGGTCGGATGTCCTCCACTGTGTCTTCCCGATGAGCCCGCGCCTGTGGGCGGGCGAGCGCATCGGGGCGGAGGCCCCGCTGACGCCTCGGCGCATCGACATGTGGGGTCATCGGCGTCAGACCAGTGATGACCTGCCCTACCGTGAGAATCTGATCGCCCAGATCAATCAGGTGACGCACGACCTCGGCTTCAGCCTGGAGTGGATCGACGACACCGCGCTGGTCACCGGCCAGCTCACCCCACAGACCGCCCCGATTCTCCTCGTCGTCGATGAGCGCGAGGCCTTCCCTCTGACCATCTCCTCCCCCGGCGATGGGCTGGCGGCACTCACCGATTACCTGAGGGAGGGCGGAGTGCTGGTCCTGATCCCCGCGGGCATCCCCTTCTGGCACGGGCGCGAGTGGGACGGTCAGCAGTGGAACGCGCGGCCCCTCCGCCAGCAGGTCGCCAACGACATGGGCTTCGCGTTTCTCACGCCGGGCATTCCGCGCGCCGACGCGCGCGCCTTCGAGATCCCGGACAACCGGGGCGAGACGCTGACCTTCGAGCGGATGAGCTCGGAGTCCCCCTGGACTCTGCTGCCGACGGCACTGGGATTCCCCTCGCTCGAGGACTCCCGCTTCCGGCCGATCCTCCCCCTCGACACCGGCTCGCCTGCGCGCCTCGAGCCCATCTATGAGCTGCGCACCGACACCGGCGAGGCGTGCGGCACGGCGATGGCCTCCATCATCCACACCGGGGGCGAGCTGAGCGGGAGCCGCATCTACCACGTCAGTCCCGCACTGGCTCAGGCCATCGACGAGACCGGAGAGCCCGCTCTCCACCGCATCCTGCCCGCCATCATCGCCGATGCACTCGCCCCGATGGACGGGATTCCCCCCGACTCGCTGACGCCGGGATCGGGGGGCACCGTCGCTCAGCCGTGAGCCTCAATTCCCCATGACAATTGATGAGATGTGGAACAGCGGCAGATAGATCGCAAGCAGCACCCCAAATGCCAGCGCCGCGATGGCGAGCACTGAAACCGGCCGCAGGATCTTCTCGGTCTGCGCGATCTGAATGCGCGCCTCCTCGGCGAGCCGCTCGCTGAGTCGACGGCACTCCGCGGGCAGATCGCCGGCCGCCGCCGCGAGCCGGAGGTGAACCTCCTCGCTCGGCATCACGAGGCGCAGGCGAGCGAGAACCTCGGTCAGGGACTCACCGCGCTCCACCGACGCAGCGGCCCGCTCCGCGGCGTGGGCGAGCCCTGCGGGTGCCAGCGCGGGGGCCGCAAGGCGCAGCGCCTCCGGGGCGGGGAGTCGACGCTCGAACATCAGGCCAAGGGCCTCGAGGAAGTTGGCCCTCTCCAGGGCGCATCGCCTCCTCCGCCACCAGGGCAGCAGGCGGGCGACCCCGCCGGAGGTGAGGGCCACGCAGCCACGGATCAGATCGCTGATCAGCGGCATCAGGAATCCCAGGCAGATGAGGAATCCCCAGGAGATGAGCTCGCCGAGCCCCTCATTGCGGCTGCCGAACCACTGCCCGATGCCACCGTGATGAATCCCCGGCCCGATCAGGCGGAGCAGAAGGAAGGTGCAGATCACGCCGGAGGCGAAGCCGCCCAGGTGCAGTCGGACGAGGTGGTCGGCGTAGAGGCAGACCAGCAGCACGAGGAGGACGAAACCCAGCCCCACATCGAACCCACCCACCCGGGCCTGCATCATCTGATAGGCGACAAGGGAGACTCGGGGCAACTCCGCCCCCATCTGCGCGTAGATGTCGATGAACTTGGGATAGATCCTCCAGAAGATGAATCCCGCGAGCCCCAGGATGATCATGAGAGCCCAGATCGGGTAGAATCGATAGAAGTTGAGCACGCCCGCGGCCTGTCGCACCTCGGCCTCACGTGTGAGGCAGCGCAGCGCCGGGGCGAGTGAGCCCACCTCCTCGCCCGCGCGCACTGTCGACACCTGCGCGGGGGTGAAAACGCGCGGCAGGCCCTCCATCGCCTGGCTCAGGGTCTGCCCCTCACTGATCCGCTCAGCGAGCATCTGCGCCAGCTCGGACTCGACGAGCGAGACGCGGTGCAGATTTGCGGTGTCGGCCGCCGCGCCGCGCAGCACCGCGACGAATATCACCGCGGGGACGAAGGCCCCGATGATCAGTGGCCCCGGCATCGCCAGCAGTGTCACCAGCAGCGCAGCGCAGACGAAGAGCGATCCCACGATCGTCACCGGAAGGGAGCTGATGGGACGCACGGGCGAGGTCGCGGTCAGACGGAGCGACTCGAGCAGATTCGCCCGCTCCTCGGATGCGAGGGCCAGCTGGGCGAAGAGCTCGCCCACCGCCGTCCGGCGCGCGTAGGCCCCCCACCTCAGCCGTTGCCGCATGCTCTGCGGGAGGTGCTTCCGCCCCGTGGCGAGCCGCCAGAGATCACCGGGGATAGACATGGATGTCTCCGTTGCTGGTGATGCCATTGGTCGGATCGTAGGGGAGGAAAGCCAGGTTGGTGGGATAGGCGGTGTCGAGGTAGGTGTCGGGGCCGACGCTGAGAAGAACGAAGGGCACGCAGGGTCCATCGGCCTCCAGCGGCAGCCCGCCCGGGTAATGCCCCTCCCAGTTCACATAGAGATAGGTCACGTTGCGGAACACGGAAAACGGGTCCGGCAACACCTCCGCGACATACTGGGTTGGCTCATACAGAGCGCGGAGCGGGGAGGCGCCGGTCTCGAGGAGCGCGGGCACATCGAATCCAGCGAGCGCATCCCAGCTCTGCAGGAAGCTGTACCCGCTGTAGGCGAATGGCCTGCCGGCGGCCGTGTCACGCGTGGATCCCCCGAGGTTCTCGCGCTCTGTCGGCAGACGCGAGCTGTCCAGCACTCGATCCATCCACGGCAGATTGGGAGGGTAGGCGTGGTGGTCGAGATGATAGTCCTCGATCGCCGCGACCAGCGTCGCCAGATCCGCCTTCACCCGGGCCACCTTCGATCGGACCTGGGCCTCGAGGAAATTCGGCACCGAGATCGCCGCCAGGACGGCGATGATCGCGATCACCACGAGGAGCTCGATGAAGGTGAATGCCCCGCGTCTCATGGACCCGGCTCCCGTGTCCAGACAGCCACCAGGCGGCGGTCGGTCTGCGGCGTGCTGTCGCGCCACGCGGTGCCCACCGCTGTCAGCCGGACGGTGTCGCCGAAATCCTCTGTGAGAATCAGCACCGCCCCCACCTCTCCTCCGAGATCGAGCTCCTCGCGGGATCTGAGACCCTCACCGGCCTCGAGTCTCGCGCGCGCCCAGAGCAGTCCCGCCCGGGCGCACTCGAGCGCCTGCATGCGGTCGCGCATCAGCTGGGCGTGGTGGTAGCGCTCGGTCGTCAGCATCATGACCGACGAGACGGCCATCATCATGACCGCGACCAGGCCGATCACCAGCAGCAGGGTGACGCCTCGCCGCCTCATCGCCGCATCCCCTCCGGCCACGCCACGAACACCTCGACGCGGCGCTCGACGGTCCGCCAGCCCATGCGGAATCCGGCTCTCAGGCGGAGTGAGACCCCCTGCTCCTCCGGCTCGATCTCCCCCCCGATCACCTGCTCGGCGAGCGCCACGTCATAGTCGAGATCGCCCCCGACACTGCGGCGCCAGAGGGTGCTCCCCTCCAGTGAGTACGCGACAGTGCGCACCTGCCCCTGCTCATCGGGGGGCATCGTGAGGGCCAGCGCCTCACCGGAGATCGCACTCGCCGTGCACTGGGCCACGTCGGCGGAGAGGGCATCGATCACCGAGGCGAGCGAGCGCTCGACCACGATCGTGCTCTGGAGCAGGGCGGATCGCGTCATGATCTGCGTGGAAGAGAAGACCAGTCCGCCCGACAGGATGGCGATGATCGCGACCACGATCAGGAGCTCGATGAGGGTCATCGCACGGCGGGACATCACTCGGCCCTCTCCCGACGGGCGACCCAGCCCGTCAGCGTGACCTCGAAGGGCGGCACAACCGGCAGTGCTCTCACGGTCACCTCGATGGCCATCAGGCCCTCCACCGAGGCGGGGGCGCTGGTGACCGTGACACGGAGGTCGCGCTGCGCATCGGTGCGGATCCAGAGGGGGTGGAGGGAGTCCCTCTCCGCGGCCATCGCGCGTGCGCGCTCCAGCTCGCTCAGCGCCACCGCGGACATCTCCGATCGCACCGAGGCGCGCTCGGCGATCCGAACGCTGTGACTCATGAGCCGGGCCACGCCCACATAGCCCAAACTGATGAAGACCAGGCAGATCATCAGCTCGGCGAGCGTGACGGCGCGGCGGCGGGTCATCTCAGAAGACCCCCATGAAGAGCATCGAGTTCTGAAAGAGCCCGAAGACCGGCAGATAGAGCATGATCACGGCGCCGAAGACGATCAGGCCGGTGAAGAGGATCAGCGTGGGCTCGAACCACGCCTCGAACTTGCGGATCTGGTACTCCAGGCGCGATTGGAAGTGATCGCTCAGGCGCAGGAGTGTCATGTCGACGTCGCCCCGCTCCTCCGCGTGGACGATGAGTCCGGCCGCCGCCCTCGGGAGCAGGCCGCACTGCAGCAGGGCCGACGAGAGCGCGACACCGCGCCCCACGCGCTCGCGGACCTCGCGGGAGACCGCGGTGAGCCGCCGGAGATCGAGGGTCTGCTCGGCCAGGATCAGCGCCGTGTCCACACCGACCCGGCGCTGCAGGAGATGGCCGAGGGTGTGGGTCCATCGCGTCAGAGCCGAGAGATTCACCATCTGGCCGATGAAGGGCGTCCAGGGGAACACGCGGCGCTGCATCGTGGGGTGAAGCCAGAGTCCGCCGCTGATCACCCAGAGGCAGAGCAGGATCCACAGGGCGGCGCAGGCCAGCCCCCACGGCGTCGCAAGCCATATGCTGAAGCGGGCCGCAAAGAAGGTCATCCCGACGATGCCGGGCAGACCAGGTGAGGGACTGAAGACGTCCCTCTGGGGCAGCAGGCTCTCGAAGGGGGGGTAGACGAAGAGGCCGAAGAAGACCAGCACCCCGACCAGAAAGGCGAGGACGACCATCGGGTAGACGAGTGCCAGTCGTGTCACCCTCTCCACGCCGAGTCGTCGGCGATGGCCCTGGGCCACGACCTCCAGAGCGCCGAGGAGATCGCCGCTCTCCTCGCCAGCCTGGATGAGAGCGATGGTCGTGGCGCTGATCTGGGGCGAGCGATTCGCCAGGGCCTGGGACAGGGTCTGGCCCCGCTCCAGGGCCTGGTGGACCTGAACCCACAGCCTCTGGATCGCGCCGTGGTCGCTGAGGGCCTCGATCTCCATCTCGGTGCCGAGGGGTGCGCCCGCGCGCACGAGTCCCTGCAGCTCCGAGAAAAACTGGTGCAGCTGTTCGCTCGTCAGTTTCACAGGCCTGTCCCTCGCTGGCTCCAGTGAAGTTGGACGGAGCATCGCGCCGGGGGATGACATGTGCAAGGGTGGGTTGACATGCGCCTCATCGGATCAGTCTCGGGATGGTGAAGACAGAGAGGTATGTGCCGAAGAGCTGAAGAATCAGCGGTCCAAAGAGGAGCATGATGAATGCAAAGACAGCGAGCCCCGTGAACAGCATCACCGCGGGCTCGAGCCATGAGGTGTAGCGCTGAGTGCGATGGTCGAGGAGCGCGTTCAGATGCTCCGCCGTCCGGATGAGGGTGCGGTCGAGTGACCCCGTGCTCTCCGCTCTCAGGATCAGGGGAACGCAACGGCGCGGCAGGAGGGGATGGTGCATCAGGGCCGAGGAGAGAGCGTTTCCGCGCTCCACATGCCGCCGCACCTCTGTGGCCACCCGCCGCATCTCGGGCAGGGCGAGCGTGGGTTCAGCCAGGAGCAGTGCGCGATCGAGCGGCACGCGGCGGGCCAGGAGATCTCCCACGCTGTGGCACCACTGCACCGAGGCCCCCAGCGAGGCGAGCCCCCCGAGCCCGGGGATCCAGCGAACTCCAAAGCGCATGAGCCAGGGGTGAGACCAGATGCCAGTGCGAAGTGTCCAGAGCACAGCGACCACCAGGGCGAAGGCGATTCCGATGCGGGTCGGTGTGTCGAGCATGAAACTCAGTTGAATGAGAGGGGACCTCTGAGTTGCCCTGATGGCGAAGATGGTGAGAGACGGCAGCTCCGCTCCCAGCTGCTCCAGCAGCCGGAGCTGGAGTGTGAGCTGATCCCGAAGCCAGGGCATGACCAGCAGCGAGAGCAATCCGACGGCGAGAAGGAAGATGATGGTCGGGTAGATGAGCGCGATGCGGACGCAGTGCTGCACGGTCACCAGACGCCGGTGGCTGCGGGCGATGCCATCGAGGGTCTCAGCGAGAGTGTCGCTCTCCTCGCCCGCCTGGATCAGCGCCAGCGTCGCGGGCGTGATCTGGCGGCACTGGCCCGCCAGGGCCTTCGAGAGCGGCTCGCCCCGCGCCAGCGCGGGCTGGATCCGCCTGGCCAGGCGGTTCAGGCGCCTCTGGCCCGGGGCGGTCCATGGCTCCCACTCCTCACCGAGAGCCTGGCCTGCGCGGATCATGCCCCCCACCTCGGTGAAGAAGTGATCCAGCTCCTCGTGGTTCAGGTTCATCAGGCGCTCACCACAGTGCAGTGACAGAGACATCGTGTCTGGCCCTGTGGGGGCACGGCATGCGTGCCCCGACAATGGTGATCCATGGAGCGTCGGCGCTCCATCTCTGAGGATTCCTCCCGGAAATGACCCTCGCTCCGTTTGACGATAAGGTGTGATGAGACGTTGACCTGAAAAGGAGCCTTTGAGAGGCTGGTTTGTCCTATCCCAGAGCCCCCAGAGCACGGAGTCCCATGCCTTTTTCTCGCCCCCTCATCGCCTTTGCCCTGTCTCTCCTCAGCCTGAGCGCCGCGGCCCAGGGTGATCCCTGGACCGTGTTCTCCGAGGAGGCCATCGCCCATGCCGCGGCCGATGTCGGCTCGCCCGAGATCGCCCGCTTCGCGGTGGGCGATTCCATCAGCGGCGAGATCTGGACTCACCCCGAGACCGATGAGGAATGGCTCGTCTTCGATTGGGAGGGGCAGACGGCCTATCTGTCGATGACTCATCTCCACTGCGTCCACCCCGACAACGTCATGGAGGGGGATCTGCCCATCGGCGAGGAAATCGTCGACCGCTGGTGGGGGTTGCCGCTCGACTATGAGCCGAGCGATCTCGTGGACATCCCCGCGCGTTTCGTCGCCCGCGACGACCGGACGCTGCAGCTGCG
>JAFGKF010000233.1 GCA_016928695.1 Candidatus Sumerlaeota bacterium
GACTGCGCCTGCCCCCACTGTGCCCCTGCGGGGGACTCCACGATGGAGTGACGCTCCATCGTCTGGTGGAGCCTGACTGAATTGTGGGCCGCCCTTGGGGCAGCCCAACTTCATTCGGGATTCTCGTCGATGCGTGCCCCGAGCCCTCTCAGGTCGTCGAAGAAGGCGGGGTAGCTTTTGGCCACATGCTCCACGCCGGTGATTGTGAGTGGTTCACGGCAGCGCAGCGCAATGATCGAGAGGGCCATGATGACGCGGTGGTCGCCCCGACCCCAGACATTCACTCCACCCTGGTAACCCTCAGGATGGCCATGGATGATGAGCTCGTCGCGTCTCTCTTCGCCCTGGACTCCCACCTCGCGCAGGGCAGCCAGGAAATCGCTGATGCGATCGCACTCCTTGTGGCGGAGGTTTTCGACGTTGAAGAATCGGGTCGTGCCCTCCGCCAGCGCCGCCGTGGCCGCCAACGCAAGCACCGCATCGGTGGCCTGATCACCGTCGAACTCCACTCCCCTCAGAGCACTGATCCCGCTCTTCTTGACGGTGGTCGCCTCCCACGTCACCTGAGCCCCCATGGAGCGCAGGACATCGAATGCCCGCTGCTCGCCCTGCTGATCCCGATGGAGCTGGGGAATCTCGACCGAACCCTCGGTGACGGCCGCCGCGGCCAGGAGGGCGGAGGCTCCCGGCCAATCACCATTCACTGTGAACTCACCCGCCCGATAGCTCTGCCCCCCGGCGACGCGATGAGACATCAGATCGTCCGTGGAAGCGATCTCCACGCCCGCTCCCCGAAGCACCTCGAGCGTGGTGCGAACCGCCGGCTTGGACTTGAGGTCGCCGGTGACCACGATCTCCACGTCCTCGCCGATCAGCGGCGCCAGAAACAGCAGCGCGCTGAGATACTGAGAGGAGACCTCCCCGGAGACCTCGACCCGTCCCCCGCGCAGTCTCCCCTCGCCTCCCCGGATGACGATGGGCAGACGCCCCTCCTCCCCCTCGCTCTCGGTGATGCAGCCCAGCTGCTCGAGCGCCCGCAGGAGGTCCGCATGGGGTCGTTTGCCCAGGGAATCGAGGTGGCTGGTGGTGAAGCGGGTCTCCCGCGCAGTGGCGGCCACACCCATCAGGAATCGGACAACGGCTCCCGCATTGCCGGGGTCGAGCGTCTGTCCGCTGCGTGGACTCCGGCCGAACCCCCGGATCTCCAGCCCGCCCTCCACCTCTCGGATCCCCGCTCCCCACTGACGGAGGCAGCGGATCATCGCCTCGGCATCGTCGCTGGTGGCGGGGCGCAGGACACGGCTCACGCCCTCGGCCAGGGCGCTGACCAGCAGGAAGCGCGATGTGTAGTTCTTCGAAGAGGGGGGCTCGACGCGCCCCTCGAGACGAGGGCAGGGATGAACGGTGGCTCTCATATCTCTGTCGGCGTCTGTGAGAGAACCATCTCCAGGTAGGAGGTGGCAAGAAGGTCCTGGACTCCGACCGAGAGCGCCTCGCGCAGGTGTGCGACGTGGCTGTGACAGATCGCCTCGGGAAACGCCTCGGAGACGACCGCCTCGAACTCGATGAACTGACCGAGCCCCTTCACATCGTCGAGGTGGATGCGGACGTTCCTCCACATCCACAGCCCGCGCCTCTTCTCGACAACCGCGGCCACCCCCAGGGCTTGGCCGAGAAGCGCGCCCAGAGCGGGATCGGCGGGGACAACCTCGTAGTCGCTTCGCTTCGGTCCCATGACATCGGGACGGTGATAGAGGATCAGCTCGGCGCGGCCGTCACCGAAATCCCTGAGCTTGAGGCGCCCGTCCGAGACGCGGAAGTAGGTGTCGGCCTGATGGAGTGTGCCCCGCGGCTCCGCACCCAGAGCGAGGCAGGCCTCGGCGATCCGATCGAGGGAGTCGACTCTCGCCTTCAGCTCAACGTTCTGCATGGGCTGCCCTCGTCACCCGGCGATCTCGACAACCGTCACCGCGTGACCACCCGCGGCCGGCTCGGCGGAGCTCCACGATGCAACGAGGGGATGACCGGTGACATGTTCGCGGACGGCACGGCGCAGGGCGCCGGTTCCATGGCCATGGATCACCCTGACGCGGGTGAGCCCATGGCTCACGGCCTCGTCGAGGAATTTGTCGAGCCGCTCGAGCGCCGGCTCGACCCGCTGGCCGATGAGATCGAGCTCCATCGAGACATCCGGGCGGCGGGCGAAGGTCACGCTGGGCTCGGGAGCCTCAGTCCCCTTCCCGGAGGCTGGGCCAAGGCGGGCGCATTTGACCGTGACCGTCATGCCGTGCTGGGTCTCCACACGGGCCACGCCGCGCCCCGCGTCCAGCGCGATGATCCTCCCGATCTCCCGGGCGTCGAGGATCTCCACGGTGTCTCCGATCTCGAACTCTCCCCCACCCTCGGTGGGGGCCTGAGCCGCCTCGGCCATCTCCGCATCCGCGGCGCGGATCTCCGCCTCGATCTCGGCCTTGGCGTTGAGCAGCTCCCGCTTGGAAGGCAAATGGGCGATTCGCTGTTCGATCTGGGCCTTGGCCTCGGCCAGCAGGCGCTTGCGCTCCCCGGCGAGCTCTCTCCGGAAGGCCCGGCGCTCTCGCTCGATCTGCTCCGCCGCCTCGCGGTGAGTCTTCTCGGCATCGCTCAGACGCTCACGGAGTCTCTCGGCATCCGAGCGGAGCGCCTCCACCTCCCGGGTCTGCGTCTGAAGGGCACTGATGAGCTCGGCGAGCCTCTGCTCCTGCTCGGGGACCATCTCGCGCGCCCGCTCGAGGATCATGGGGGAGAGCCCCACCTGCCCGGCGACCAGAAGGGCCTCGCTGGGCCCCGGGAGGCCGAGTGAGAGCCGATAGGTGGGCCGATGCGTTTGCTCGTCGAGGCCGACGCTGGCGTTCTGGGCACTGGGTGTCTCATGCGCCCACTGCTTGAGCAGCATCAGGTGGCTGGTGGCGATGATGAGGCAGCCCCGGTCGCTCAGCGCCTCGAGGATGGCCACCGACAGGGCACCACCCTCGCGCGGGTCGGTGGCTGTGCCGAGCTCGTCGAGAAGCACCAGATCGCCGGGCTGCGCCCGCCCGCAGATCGCCGCGATGGCGGCCATGTGAGCGGTGAAGGTGGAGCGACCGGCCACGACATCCTGATCGTCGCCGATGTCGGCGTGGACATGGCGGGAAATGGGGACGTTGGAGGCCTGGTCGGCCGGAACGGGCAGACCGCATTGCACCATGAGCTGGATCAGACCGATGGTCTTGAGAGCCGTTGTTTTGCCCCCCGCATTCGGCCCCGAGATCACAATGGCGCGATCACCCTCCGTGAGCGTGAGATCGAGGGGCACACTCCTGTCGCGCTGATGCAGCCAGAGCAGGGGGTGATGGCAGCGCAGGAGGCCCAGGGGTGACGCGCTGGCCCGGTCGGTGAGATGCAGGTCATGGGTCAGGCCCCAGTCGGCGATGGCCATGAGACCGTCGAGCGCTCCCAGAGTGACGAGACTCTCCCTGAGTCCCTCGATGTGCTCTCGCACAAGCGAGGTCAGCTCTCCGAGAACGCGGGCGATCTCGGCTCTCTCGGCCAGCCGCGCCTCCGTCGCGTCGTTGGTCAGCTCGACGATGGCCATGGGCTCGACAAAGAGGGTTTCCCCCGTGGCCGAGCGGTCATGGACGATTCCCGGGATCTTGCCGCGATAGTTGCTCGCCAGGGGGAGAACGATGCGACCCTGCCGCTCGGTCCAGTAGGCATCCTGCAGGAGTGCTGTGACGGAGGTGTCGCGCAGCATCCCGTCGATCTCCACGCGGATGCCATTCTCGAGCCGTCTTCTCTCGCGGCGGAGCCTCGCGAGCTCGGGGGAGGCAGCGTCCGCCACATCTCCGGAGGGCGTGAGGCAGCGTTCGACCTCACGGTGGAGATCGGGGCAGGGGTGCAGCCCCTGGCGATCCAGGGCAAGGCGCGGCGCCCGATCCGAGTGCTCGCCGAGAAAAGTGATCGCGCGATCGATCAGGCGGGCGACCTCCGCGCAGAGTGCGAGCTCCTCGGACTCGAGCGCTGTCCCCTGCGGCCGGGCCCGCTCGAGGATCTCTCGGAGATCATGAAGTCCCCCGAGGGGGAGCCTGTGCTGCTCCTCGGCGAGTGCCCAGACCTCCGCGAGGCGGACGCAGCGGCGCTCGATCTCCTCGGTGTCGTGGGAGACCTCGAGGGCGAGCACCCACTCGCGGCCCAGGGAGGAGCGCGCCTGGGCGGCGACGGAGGTCAGGACGCGGCTGAGCCCCAGGCGCTCGGCGACCAACTGTGAAGGGCTCGTCTCAGCGGTTTCCATGGAGAGGGGCTGACCGCCCCGGGGCGGCGGCACTTTCACTCACGAATCACCGTGCGGAGCTTGCCCGAGGGGGTCAGCTTCAATTCATCAACGAGCTCCACCGAGATGTCAAATTCGTGATGGGTCTTCTCACCGAGGATCCGTGAGATCTTTTCGGCTCCATCCCCCGGGAAGCCGTTGCCCGGCTGGCAGCGGAAAATGAGTGTCCTCGGCGCACGGTGGACCACCTGGAACGCGATGATGCCGGGGACCTCTCTCACCGTCGAAGAGAAGAGCAGGCGCGTGTGGATTTTTCCGCTGGGTGATTCGACGATGTCGGTCACTCGCCCCAGGACGCGGGCAATCCGCGGCAGTTTCCTGCCACAGGGGCAATCGGCGGTGCTCTCCTCGGGCCAGAGCTCCCCGATGTCTCCGCTCTGATAGCGGATGAAGGGGGTGGAGAGATTGTCCAGATCGGTGAGGACCAGCATGCCCTGACCAGGCTCGAGCCCCTCCGCCGGGACCGTCTCGACCCAGACCCGATGGGTGTTGATGTGAAGCCCCTGCTGCCTCAGGCACTCCTGGGCGATGTCGCCCAGCTCCACAGAGCCATAGCGGTCGACAACCGTGCAGCCGAGGGCACTCTCGAATTCCTCGCGCTGCCACTCATGCAGCGACTCGCCGGTGCTGATCATCAGTTCGACCTGGGGGATTTTCAGGCCACGCTTTCGGCAGAACTTCAGGTAGTGGACGACACGTGTGGGGAAGGCGACGAGCATTCGGGGACGCCAGGAGACGAACCAGCGGTGGAACACTTCCATGTGCTCATCGCTGAGATCGGGGGAGAGAAAGAGGCGCCTCTTGAGAAGTCGCGACTGGATTCGGCGCCCCCAGGTTCCCCTCCCCCTGGGACCCACGGTGTCGGGCCACAGCCAGATCGCACGCTCGCCCACCTCGAAGTCGAGCCAGCGCATGTTGAGGTGATAGTTGGCGAAGATCAGGGCTGACCGACTGCGGTCGATCCAGAAGGACGCCGCGATCCCCGTCGAGCCACTGGTGCGATGTCTCTCACGGCTGCGCTGGGGGATGTTCTGGGCGGTGAGATCGTCGAGGCGCTCCGTGAGGTGCTCGCGCCGAAGCAGGGGGAGGCGATGGAAGTCCTCCCAGGAGGAGATATCACCGGGCTCTGCCCCGACGCTCTGGTACAGCTCCTGGTACAGGGGGACATTTTCGTACGCGTGGGAGATCAGGGTGCGGAGCCGCTGCCAGGCGTGCTCCCTCTGCCGCTCCAGAGGCCAGCGGGAGTGCTCCTCCCACCGGCGGACGTGTTGCATGATGCTGCGCCCAGGGGTTTTCTTGGCCAGGGGGAAAACCCAGGGGTACATCACGTTTCGGACGA
>JAFGKF010000234.1 GCA_016928695.1 Candidatus Sumerlaeota bacterium
GCACCGAGCCCCTGTCGGTGCCCGGGGGCGTCAGCGAGTTTGAAATCGCCCTCGGAGACGCCGGGGTGAATATCGCCAGCCTCCACGTCGACCTGCGAGATCATGGATCTCTGGACGCACAGGGCCAGATCGCATGGGAGGGACCGAGCGACCTGGAGGTGACGACACAGGGTCTGGATCTCGCACCGCTCGAGGATCTCGTCGACGAGCACCTCAGGCTTCAGATCGCCGCGGGGCAGGTGACGGGGAGCACGCATCTCAGCGGGGCCGGGGGCGCTTGGAGTGTGGCCTTCGATGGTCTCCTGCGCCTGGACACCTGGCGGGTTCCGGCGTGGGACAACCCCATGCCACCCCTCACCTCGCGGGGGATCGCCATGCTGGCGCTCGATGCCGACGGGCGTCTCACCGCCGATCCTCTGCGGCTCGCGCTCTCCCTGGGAGACGGCTCCCCCACCCAGGTGGACGGGCATCTCTCACTGAGCACCGTGGACCTCTCCAGCCCGATTCGGTACGAGGGAGAGCTGCGCGATCTCAATCTCGCGAACCTTCGGGCTCACCTGCCACTCGAGGGAACGGCGATCCCCTCGGCGGGTCTGATCGACTGGCGTGGGGCGCTCTCTCTGCACCTGCGCGAGGACGCCACCGAGATCCAGGCGAATGGCCACGCCGATGGCCGAGGGCTGCGTTTGGATGTCCCCGATCTGCGTGAGGCCCTGACCGAGCCCCTGGACGTCTCTCTGGATGTGACGGGGTCGGCCCGCGTGGGAGAGCAGATCATGGTCGAGGCCGAGCGATGCGAGGCGACGCTCTCGCGTGGCGGGGCGGGCATGGGTCAGATCTCAATCCGGGGGACAGCGGATCCCATCAGCAGGATCGCGGATCTCGACGTGGTGATCGACTCCCTCGATCTCGAGGCGATCGCCGGGCTCATGCCAGCCGCACTGGCGGAGCGATTCGGCGAGGGTGAGATGCGTTATCGCGGTCACGTTCAATCCGCCGAATCGGGTGAGGCGATCACATCGCAGGGGGATCTCACGGTCTCGGGGGTCGATCTCTCGCTGATGGCGGAGCACCACGTGACGTGGACAGGCAGCCTCCTCGAGATCACCGACACGGGGATCACGACACGGATCGGGAGCGCTCCACCGCAGACGATCGCGCTGACCGCGTCGATCGATCCCTCGGGCACGGCGCTCTCCACATTCAATGTGATGGGCGAGAGCGTGGATCTGACGGAGCTCCTCGCCGACCTTGGGCAGGGGGACGTGATCACAGTGCAGACCGGTCCCACGCGGCCGTGGTCCCTCGCGCTCCCCGATCTCCCGGATCCGGGTCCACTCCGTCTGCGAGGTGACCTGCTTCTCGACCGCCTGACCTGGGACACTCTGGAGATCCTCGAGCCCCAGGTGGGCATCACATGGGAGCGCCTGAGCCCCGGTGAGCCTGGCTGCGAGCTCAGCCTGTCGAGTCTGGATGCCCAGGTGGTCGGCCCGCGCCACACGGGGCGTCTGCAGGGCAATGCGCTGCTGATGCAGGAGGGCGCGGGTGCGCCGGTCACTCACTCGGTGAACATGACCCTGACGGAGACGGACTTCGACAATCTGCTTCCCACGCTGGCACCGGGGCTGGTGGACCGCGTGAGGGGGAGCATGGCCGTTCGGCGTTGCCAGCTCTCGGGCGAGGGGCGTGTCTGGCCGCGCGATTTCCGCGACATGCAGGGCGTCATCGAGATCGACTTGGCCGACGGCGAGATCACGCGGATCCCACTGCTGCGCGCGATCATCGCGGCGACGGGCCTGACGACACTCGAGCGCCTCCAGTTCTTCGCGGGCGGCCTCACGCTGCGGCCCGAGGGCGATCACCTCGCGCTCCGGGCCCAGCAGCCCTTCTGGGTGCGGGGAGATCTCTCGCTCGTGACGGCCGAGGGCTCGGTGTTCTACGACGGCCGCCAGGATCTGCGAATCGCCATCGGGGTGCACGAGAGCTTCCCGCACCTGGGCAGCCTGATGAGCGAGGCGGCGAGAGGCCTCGCCTTCCCGCGGAACGCCACGTATCCGGAGTACCGGATGTTCCCGCTGCCGATCGACAGCGAGGGCCACTGGTCCGACCCGCGCGTCCACCTCGGTGTGCCGCGTGTCGATCAGCTCCTGCCGGGTCTGATCGAGCAGCTGGTGATCGAGGAGCTGTGGGATTGATCGGTCTCGACAGCGATGGGCCCTGCGCCTAGCCTCTCTCGAAATCGCACCGGAGCCTGACCATGTCCCGATTCATCCTCTGCGCCGTGACATCTCTGCTGACGGTCTCCTCTCTCTTGGCCGCCCCCACCCTTCAGTTCGAGGATCAGGCGTGGGGCCGGATGGCGATCGCGTCGCTCGAGAGCGCGCCGTATCCCCACCCGAGCCGCGAGGAGGGCTTCGCAAGCAGCGGGTCATTCTATCCACGCGATCCGCACTACATCGATTCCTCCGTGGCCTTTCTCGTCCCCGCCGGATATGAGGCGCGCGATGAGGTCGACCTGATCGTCCACTTCCACGGCCACCAGTCGCGGATCACCGAGACCATCCCGCAGATGCGGCTCGGCGAGCAGCTCGAGGCGTCGGGTGTCAACGCGATCATATTCGTGCCGCAGGGGCCGCTCAACGCGAGCGACTCGCGTTTCGGCAAAATCGATGAGCCCGGGGGATTCGCCGCGCTGATCGAGGAGTCGCTCGAGTGCCTGCACCACAGCGGGGTGACGCGTTCGGAGATGCCGGGTCGCATCGTGATCATGGGTCACTCGGGCGGCTTCTATCCGCTGGGGCAGGTCATCGCCAACGGCGACCTCGCCGACCACATCGTCGAGCTCTGGATCTGGGATGCGGCCTACGCCCAGCTCGAGGACTTCGCCGACTTCGCCACGCGCCCCGACACGCACGTCCGGTCGATCTTCACCGGCCACCTCTCCGAGGAGAACGTGGACCTGGCGACACTGCTCTGGCAGCGGGGCGTGCCGGTCACGCTGACCCACGACACCCTCGTCACCGATGAGCAGCTCACCGAGGACCGAGTCGTTCTCATGCACACCGACCTGAGTCACATGCAGGTGATGACCCACCTCGAACAGTGGGCGCGGACGTCCACGCTGCCCCAGAGGCCGTGACCGAGAGCCAGCCCCATCCACCGCGCGGAGCGGTCTTCGCACTGATCGCCCTGGCCGCGCTGCTGCCGTACGCCAACGCGCTGTGGTGCGACTTCGCGGTCGATGACTTCGGGCAGATCGTCAACAATCCCGACGTCCACACGCTCTCTCCCCCCTGGCGCCTGTTCGCCGTCGACATGTGGAGCGGCCAGGGCGAGCACTGGCAGATGCCGCGTGATGTTCGCACGGGGGCCTATCGCCCCGTGTATCTCCTGACCTGCGCGGTGCAGTGGGCGATTCACGGCGAGTGGGCGATGCCCTTCCACCTGGTCAACCTCCTGCTCCACCTCGCGATCTGCCTGCTGCTCTGGCGGCTCGCGGTGCGGCTCGGGGCCTCCGAGCGAACAGCGCTCATCGCGGCGCTGCTCTTCGCCGTGCTCCCGATCCACACCGAGGCGGTGACGGGCATCGTCGGCCGCTCGGAGCTCATGGGCGCGCTGGGCACGATGGCCGCGGTCTTCGTCTGGATCGGGCCCGATCCCCGGCGGGGGCCCCCGCCATGGAGACGCGTTGTCGGCGCGTCGCTCTGGATCGCGATGGCGATCTTCTCGAAGGAGAGCGCCGTGGCGGCACCGCTGCTTGTGATCCTGGCCGATGTGCACCGCGGCCAGTGGCACGCGAGGGGCCGCTGGCAGAGATGGCTGGCTCTCTTCGCACCGCTCGCGATCTACTTCGCCGCGCGCTGGGGCATCTATGGCTCGCCTCTCTATCGCGAGCCGCCCGCCCTTCTCGACAACCCCCTGATTCTGGCCACCTTCTGGGAGCGGGCGCTCGCCGCGCCGGTGCTTCTGTTCCACGGCGTTCGTCTGATGATCTATCCCATCGTGCTGAGCTCGGATCACTCCCTGGCCGCCCTCGAGATGAATCCCCCACCCACGGGAGAGCTCATCGCAGCCTTCGCGTCGCTCGCGGCGCTGTTGGCGCTGATCGCTCTGGCCCGCCCCTGGCGGCGTGATCTGATCTGCGGCGTGGTGGGTCTGGGACTGACGACGGCTCTGTTTCTCAACTGGCCTCTGCTCTCGCTCACGATCTTCGCCGAGCGCCTTTTCTACACGCCGTCGGTGTTCGTATGTCTGCTGCTCGCGGCATCGATCGCGGCGCTCTGGCGACATGAGCGCAGCGCGGGACTCGGTCTGACAGTGGCCCTGGTCCTGCTCTGGGGAGCGCGGACGGCGATCCGGAATCTCGATTGGCGCAGCAACTTCCACATGGCGGAGGCGACGGTGGCCGCGGTGCCTGACTCGGCTCGGGCCCAGGCCTTCTTCGCGGCCCAGATGCTCGGCACCGCGGCGGGGGCGGACGAGAGGGGTCTCAGCGACGAGGCAGCGGAGGCGCGGAGGCTCGCCGAGCGGGCGCTGAACCGCGCGCTGGAGATCTGGCCCGAGCACTGGGGGTGCGTGCTGATGCAGGCCCGGCTGGCGGTGGCGCGGGGCGAGTGGGACGAGGCCGAGCGCCTCTTGGCGATCTGTCGCCCGCATGTCGCGCAGGTTCATGTGGCGGACGTGGAGGCGAGGATCCGGGCCGGTCGGGGCGAGTGACCCAGTTTTCTCTTTCTCCGAACTCCGGGTTCAGGCAGGGTGGCGGGATCATGGTGATCGATCTGAGCTGTCCCCTGAACGAGGCCCCCTTCGTGGTCATCGACATCGAGACCACGGGCTTCACTCCGCCCCAGGCGAGAATCACGGAGATCGCGGCGCTGCGTGTCGTCAACGGCGAGATCGATCTCGATGATCCGTGGGTTCAGCTGATCAACCCGGGGTGCCCGATTCCCCCTGAGATCGAGCGTCTGACCGGCATCACGAACGAGAAGGTGGTGGGTCACCCCTCGGTCGATGAGGTCTGGCGCTTCTTCCGTGATTTCATCGGGGACTCCGTTCTCGTGGCGCACAACGCGCGCTTCGACATGGGATTCCTCGATCACGACGCGACACGCATCGAGGGGATGCCGCTTCCCCACCCCGAGCTCTGCACGGTGAAGATGAGCCGCCGCGCCTGGCCGGGCCTGAGCAGCTACAATCTCGACACCGTCGCCGCGACACTGGGGCTGCACTTCATCGATCGGCACCGGGCCCTCGGTGATGCCCGTGTGACCGCCGAGGTTCTGAAGGACGCCGTTCCTCTGCTCATGAGCCAGGGGCTCGACACACTGGGCAAGGCGCTGCGGGCGCAGAGCAGCCGGCGGTGCGAGAGCCGCCTCGCCGATCTTGTTCTCTGAGCTTTGCAAACACAGGACTTGACCTCGGACCCCCGAGTGGACACACTGTGCAGCTGAAGCCTGAGAGGTCACCGCACCGGGTCCCATGCAAGACGCTGTTCGACTCCGCATCAAGGCGGCGGGGCGCTTCACCCCGCCGACGTCGCAGCTCTCCGAGGAGGAGCGCGCGCTGGTTTTCCGTGCCGTTCAGTCGGTCATCGAGGCCGACGGTCTTCTGGCCCAGCCGGGAGCGGCGCTTCTGCTGAGCCTTCGCTCGGAGCTGGCTCTGGAGGAGCTGCCCGAGCTGGGGGTGGAGCTGCACGCTGAGGATCTCCGCGAGGCCCGCCTGAGCCCCGCAGCGGCGGATTATCTGTGCTACATGGCGCTCCTGGCCGGCTACGCCAATGGGGCGCTCAGCGAGAGTCAGGACCGGGTGATCAGCGATCTCTGCGAGGCGATGGGGATCCGCCCGGAGCGGCGCGAGGAGATCCGCGCCGCCTGCCAGCGGGCGATCCTCGAGGCGAACATCCTGATGAACCTCTCCGATGTCATCGCCTCCAGCGATCTCGCACAGCGTTTCTGCCAGGAGCTGGGATTGGAAATTGAGTGCCTCGAGTCCGTGGCCGATATGATACTGGAGTCGGTGACCGAGGCCTGACTGCACCGTCCATGCTGAGGAGGCATGCCCATGGTTGGATCTGCCATCTCCCTGATCTTCGGAGGCTCCCTCGCCCTGCTCGCCGGGGGGGGCGCCCACGCGGTGACCAAGTCGCACTATCAAAAGCGCCTCCGGGCGCTCGAGGTGAAGCTTCGCGACCTGCGTCTCCAGCTCGAGCAGCGCGAGAGAGAGCTCGAGGCCGCACACACTGAGCTCGAGACTCTCCGCAACCGGCTGGAGGATCGCGAGCACCGTCTCTCCGAGCTCGCCGCCACCATCGCAGCCCTGCGCGATCTCGCGGTGAACCTCGACCGCCGTCTCCAGACGCACGGCACGTTCATGCGGCGCGCGCTGGCCACCCTGACGATGCGTCGCAGTGATCACCAGCGTGAGGGGGACATCCTGCAGAGGCGTCTGGTCAAGACGCAGCGCTCCCTGGAGAATTTCAATCAGGAGGAGACCGACCTCCAGACCGACATCGCCTCACTGCGCCACGGCATCGGCGAGAACCTGCGGGCGGTCGAGGAGGCGGAGGAGCAGCTCCGGCAGGCGCTGTCCGATCACCAGATCTGTGAGAACGAGATCCGCGAGGTGGTGAGCACCTAGTGTCGCCACTGGCTGAAGCCAGTGGCCAAGAGGCGCCCGCTGAAGCGGGCTGA
>JAFGKF010000235.1 GCA_016928695.1 Candidatus Sumerlaeota bacterium
ATCCAGCGGGGTGTGGTCATCTTCTCCTCTCCTCCATCCAGGCTCACGGCGGTTTCATCTCAATCAGAGTGCGGGGGCACTCACCACCCTTTTCGCCTTCGCCTTGGCCTTCGGATGGCAAGCGGCAGGCCTCCGAGAAGCGCCACCAGCGTGATCCCCAGCCCCACGCGGCTCGGGGTGTCGAGACCGAACCACAGTGTGACGGTGTGCTCCCCGGCGGGACAGGCGACACTGATCCGGCCCTCGGGATCCGCGCTGACCGACACACGCTCGCCGTCGACCGCGGCTCTCCAACCCGAGAAGGCGAACACAGGAAACCGGATCTCCGCCTCGCGGCTCAGGGTCACGGTGCAGCGGAGGGGATCGCCGTCCATGGACCGGACGTCTCCACTCTCGGGAGGCATCATGAACGGCTCGGGGGAGGCCATCGCGCCGACCAGGGGGCTGGTTCGATCCACGGTGCGCGGCAGAAACTCGTCGAGGTTGTTGCCCGTCTGGTAGGTGGTCGCGACCAGCCGCTCGACCCGGGCGCTGCGGACGGAGCGCTCACGGCCCTCGACGACGAACCGTGCCTTCTCCTGAGGCCCGGGGTACATGCTGGCGGAGGTGGCGACGAGCCCGAGAAGCAGCACCCAGGCCCACGTCCCCTCCGCTCGGCGGGGAAAGAGCAGACCGATCCCCGCGGTGGCGAGGCAGATCATGGGGGTCATGACGGCCAGGAGTCGATAGGGGAATTGGATGGTCGTCACGAGGGGGACGCGCTCCCAGAGGGGGTGATCGAGGAGCGTGAAGCCCGCGGCGAACACGGCGAAGATCGCGAGGGGGACGACCGTGGCCACGAGGCGGCGATGCGCTGCGGTCTTCGCGCGGGGGCGAATCCGGGTTCGCCGGAGAGCGCGGGCGGAGATCACGCAGGCTCCGATCGCGGCGAGGATCTGCCAGTCGCCGGGGGCGAAGGTGAGATTGCGGAAGAGCGGCTGCCCTCCGATCTCGCGGAAGCGCGTCCACAGGCGCTCGACGTCGCACATGTAGGTCCAGTCGCGCCATCCGCCGAACATCTCGTCGACGCGGACCCGGGAGGAGAGCATGAGGGCGGGGAGCCAGAGGAGAGCGGCGAGGGCAATGCCCCAGGCGAAGACGATCAGCGCTCTGACCATCAGGCGCCACCTCGCGTGGAGCAGGGCTGCGATGAGTCCCCACAGAAGAATCGCGGGCGCGACGAGGAGACCCGTGATGTTGTGGGTCCCGATGACGGCGGCGAACAGCAGCGCGGCGCCGAGCAGAGGAGCCGAGCGGCGACGTGTCAGGGCTGCGTCGAGGCAGAGAAGAAGAGGCGGAATCAGGCAGACGGCGGCGTGCTCCGAGAGGGCTCCGCGGACGAAGACAAGGGCGTTGAGATAGGGCGCGAGGGCGAAGGCCAGCCCCGCGGTCAATCCGCCCATCGGGCCAAAGCGTCGGGCCGCGAGGGCGAACAGGCTCATCACACCCACGAGGCGGAGCGCGAGGGTGGCCAGCTTGAGGCAGGCGAGCAGTGGAAGCCCCACCAGGTGGAAGGGGAGGGCGAGATACATCAGCCCCGGCGCATAGAAGATGAAGAGAGGGCTGCCGTGACCGCCGCTGAGCAGCGACGCCCACCGGACCCAGAGGTGCCCCCCGTGGATCTCGTGGGTGAATGCCACGAAGCGGACCGGCGTGTTGATCGCGTCGTGGTTCTCCCACCAGCTGTAGGTCCACAGCCCCATCATCGACCACAGGGTCACCGCCGCGAGCACCGCCACGTGGGGGGCGCGGGGGGATCGCACCCACCGCTTCACACGGGGGCGTGGGTCGGGGGGCATGCGGCTCAGCCGGGGGGCATCCGGTGATAGTCCACGCCCGAGAGGGTGGCGCGGTGGGCCTGTCCATTGATGACCGTGTCGAATCGGACCCACTCGGGGTTGGTCTCGTCGCCGAGGCCGAAGAGGTTCGGCTCGTGGAGCGGCCTCAGCGGCTGCTCGCGTCCGAAGCACCGGGGGGCGACGATGATGAGCTGGTCGCGACGCGTGAAGACATGGAAGTTCGTGTCCCACGGGAGGAAGGAGCGATACAGCCCGGTGAAGCCTCTCCACTCGGCGGGGCACTCGAACTCGGTCGGGCCGGTGTATCGCTGGTTGGGATAGAAGTCGGGGCCGTGCGTGGCGGCGACGACCTCTCCGTCCTCACGCTCGAAGTGCATGAGCTGATTTTCCCAGTCGGGATGGGGGATCCAGACGCGGTCTCGGATGTCGTTGAGAAGCGGTGTTCGCCCCCCCTCATGCACCATGATGAGCCTGCCGCCCTCGGCGATCAGGTCGAAGGACCGGCTCTGTGAGCGATACGACCCAGCGCACTCCTCGGCATGGGGGAAGATCTCGGGATCGAGCGGGGCCGGGACGGGGGGGAGCTCCTCCCCTGCCCGGAGGGCCCGGAGCAGGCGGACTCCGTATTTGACGATGTCGGTCGCGATCCAGTCGACGGGCCCCGGGGCGTTGAGGAGCGTCGCGGCGCCGACGCCGCCCTCGACATCGATCATGGTGTCGGAGGCGTAGCCCACCATGCCGCCGGTGTGGCCGATGGTCCCGCCTCCCTCGAGATCTCGCAGGCGCAGGCCGTATCCGTACATGGCCCCCGTCCCGGTCGGTGTGCGCGGCTTGATGATCTCCTCGAAGCTCGCCTCGGAGATCAGCCCTCGGCCGCGGTTGAGGAACATCCTCACCCAGAGTCCGAGGTCGGTGGCGCAGGTGGCGATGGATCCGCACGCCGAGCGCAGCTCGTGGAAAGGCGCGGGGGCGATGGGATCACCGGGCTTGCGCGGCCTCTCGTCGAAGAGGGGGTTGTAGCCCACGGCCATGCGGGGCCGGACGGCGTTGGTGACCGCCGCTGTGCTGTGTCGCATCCCCATGGGCTCGAGGATGCGTGATCTCAGGATCTGCTCGAGCGTCTGGCCGAGCATGTCCTCGAGCATGTAACCCAGGGCCTCGAAGGCGAGGTTGGAGTAGTGGTGATGCTCCCCCGGCCTGGCGGGGACAGGCGTGTGGCGCACGTCCCACACACCGCGGCGGGTGTTCGGTGCGCAGTCGCACCCGACGACGAGTCCGGACATGTGGCAGAGGATCTGGCGAATCGTGACCGGTCGGTCGCCGACCGTCGGGACTTCGAACCAGGTCAGATGCTCTGTCAGGGGATCATCGAGGTTCAGGCGTCCCTGCTCGCACAGCTGAAAGACGGTGATGACGGTGAAGATCTTGGAGGCGGATCCGTACTCGAACAGCGTCTCGGTCGTCACCGGCTTTTTCGCCGCGAGATCGGCGAATCCATGCCCCGCCTCGTGGAGTGTCTCCTCGCGATCGGTCAGGAGCACGGAGCAGCCGGGGATGCCTGACTCCTCGAGGCGCTGGCGGCAGTAGGCATCGATGCGGTCGCGGACGGTCTGAAGCGCAGACATGGCTCCTCCTGGGCTGTGGGCGTTGGGGGGACTCCTTATCCACAGATTGTCCGGATTGCACAGTTTTTTTTCAGGCGATGTGCTGTCTGCGCCGACCGGGGTTCCCCCTGGCCTCCACTTTCCCGATGACATGCCCCCTGCGCCCATGCGAGATCTGCGGGCAGCACATCCCTCGAGGCGAGGTCCCCGCCATGGCGCGCCAGATCGCGCTGGCCAAGCTCCAGCGCAACATCGAGACCGTGATCAAGGGCAAGAGCGACGTGATCCGCCAGGCGCTGATGGCGCTGCTGTCGCGCGGCCATCTTCTGATCGAGGACGTCCCCGGCGTCGGCAAGACGACGCTGGCGCACCTCCTGGCCACCTCGATCTCGTGCTCGTTCTCACGCATCCAGTTCACCTCCGACCTGCTGCCGAGCGACATTCTGGGGGTGACAATCTACCGCGCGGCGACGGGGGAATTCGAGTTCCAGCGGGGACCGATCTTCGCCAATGTGGTCCTGGCCGACGAGATCAACCGCACGACGCCCAAGACGCAGTCGGCTCTGCTCGAGGCGATGAACAGCGCGCAGGTGTCGATCGAGAAGCAGACGCACGACCTGCCGAAGCCGTTCATGGTGATCGCGACCCAGAACCCCGTGGAGTTCCACGGGACCTTCCCTCTGCCCAAGAGCCAGATGGACCGCTTTCTGATGCGGCTGCACATGGGCTACCCGGAGCTGGCCGACGAGGTGACGGTGCTGCGCGAGCAGCGGGTGGTGGGCGACCTCGGGTCGCTGGAGCCGGTGGTGACGGCCGAGGAGGTCTTCACGATGCAGGACGAGGTGACGCGTGTGCGCCTCGAGGACGATCTCCTCGACTACATCGCCCGGGTGGCGGCGGCGACGCGCGAGAGCACGCTGATCGAGCTGGGCGTCTCGACGCGCGGGGCGCTGGCGCTCCGGGCAGCGGCCCAGGCGCGGGCCTACCTGGAGGGGCGCGACTACTGCGTGCCCGACGACATCAAGGAGATGATCCTTCCCGTGCTGGCGCATCGCATCCAGGTGGCCAAGACCTTCGAGCTCTCGGGGATGAACCGCCACGAGGACGAGAGCGTTCTGCTCCAGGTGGTCGACAGTGTGGAGGTTCCCATCTGATCACCGGGGATCCCGGGAGATGTTCAGACCCAGCTCTCAGGGGCGAGGGGGACGATCGTCCTCCGAGATCCCCTGGCCGTCCTCTCCTCTCTCGCGCCGCTCGCGCTCGGCACGGCGCCGGCGCCGGTCTCGCTGGACGATCAGGACCATGAGTCCGACGCAGATCCAGGCGGCGAGCAGGGCGAAACCGATGTACCAGTCGTCAATCTGAGCAAAAAGTGGGGTCATTGCTGAGGTTTTCGGGGTGGGTTCTCCACATCGGATCATGCGTCTCGGGACTCACCGTTGCGAGGAGAAATCCCCGGTTTTGCCTCCCATTTCATCGCAGGGCACTGGGCTGAGGTGATTTGGTGCGCGCTGCCGTGCTCGGACGGAGCCGTGATCACCGCCCCATGGCCTCTTCGGGGAAAAACTCATCTCTGCTCTTATCAGGGACGATAGGGGGACTGACAGCGCGAAATGCCGTCTCGCCAGAGATCGAGAGTCGGAGGGTGGAGAGCCTCCGTGGGCATCAAGCGCCGGGGCTCATTCTGAGGATGGGAGACGCCCCCACAATACCGTGGGAGGGGGCAAGGATGCCCTCGCCCAGCAGCCCATCGGGCTGCGCTTCAACACGGAGGTTGAACCAATGGCTCTGACAGTCAACACCAACGTTGCATCCCTCAATGCCCAGCGAAACCTGGGAACCACACAGACTCAGCTGAACAAGGCACTCGAGCGACTGAGCTCGGGCTTCCGGATCAACACGGCAGGTGATGATGCCGCTGGTCTCGCGATCAGTGAGGCTCTTCGCTCGCAGATCCGCGGTCTGGATCAGGCCGTCCGCAACGCGAACGACGGCGTGTCCCTCGTGGGCACCGCCGAGGGTGCGCTCAGTGAGTCGACCAACATCATCCAGCGTGTCCGTGAGCTGGCCGTGCAGGCGGCGAACGGGACGAACTCCTCGCAGAACCGGTCGGCCCTGCAGGATGAGATCGATCAGCTCATCGCCGAGCTCGATCGCATCGGCAACTCGACCCAGTTCAACGGCAGGAATCTGCTGGACGGGACCCTCCAGGGTGTCGACCTGCAGATCGGTGCCAATCGGGGTCAGACGCTGGCCATCTCCATCAGTGACGTGCGCGCCGCTCAGCTGGGCGCTGTCGCGATGAAGACCGGCTCCGCGCTCGCCGCGGGCCTCGTGGCCGGTGATCTCGATGACATCAACATCAACGGCACCGCGATCGACAACCCGCTGGCCTCGGACGACACGGTCTCGTCCGTGGACAACGCGCTGTCTGCGATCGCTCTGGGCGCCGCCATCAACCGCTCCTCGGGGACGACCGGCGTGACGGCTGACGTCAATGCGGCGGTCCACTCCGGTGGCGCCGACATGGCGGCCGGCACCCTCGCCTCGGCCACCAACACCCTCGACATCAACGGCGTGCGCATCGTCGCCACGGTGGCGGATGCCACGGACAGCGACGGGGCACTCCGCGCCGCGATCAACGCCGTGTCGAACCAGACGGGTGTCACCGCGTCGGTGACAGGCAACCGCCTGATCCTGACGGCGGACGATGGCCGCAACATCCAGGTCGCCGTGGCGGGCACCGGTGGGACGACCTCCGGTCTCAGCGCGGGCGTCTACAAGGGCTCGGTGACCATCTACTCCGACACCTCGATCGCGGTCAGTGGCACCGATGCCGCCAACGCCGGGTTCGCGGTGACCTCGTACACGGTCGATCCGAACACGGCGATCAACCGTGTCGATGTGACCTCACAGACCGGAGCCCAGGATGCGATCCGCATCGCGGACTTCGCTCTGGCGCAGCTCAACGAGATTCGGTCGGGGCTGGGCGCTCTGAGCAACCGCCTCGAGACGACCATCTCGAACCTGCAGACCGCCTCGGAGAACCTCACCGCCTCGGAGTCGCGTGTCCGTGACGCCGACTTCGCCGCGGAGACGGCCGCTCTGACGCGGGCCCAGATCCTCCAGCAGGCCGGCACCGCGATTCTGGCCCAGGCCAACGTCATCCCGCAGGCTGCCCTGGCACTGCTGCAGTGACCCAGGATCTCTGACCTCTGAGTCCGGGGCCTGAGGGCCCCGGCTCAGGGAGAGGAGAGACACGATGAACACCGCAGACCTCGCCGTGAATCTCGGGACCTCGCCCCCCCCTCGGCTGCCGCGTGCTGCTGAGACCCCAGGGGGTAAGGGGGCTCCGAATCCCTCCTCTTCGGCCACAGGGCTGGAGGACGTGGTGGAGGTGTTCCCAACCATCTCTGGGGCTGAGCAGTCAGTGAGCTCTGACAGCAAAGGAGATCTGCGGGCAGCCCTTCAAGAGGCCGTGGATGAGGCCAACAGCCGGATCAAGACCCTGACGAATGCCGCCGTTCGCTTCAAAATCGATGAGGAGACCGGCCGGACCGTCATCGAGGTCGTTGATCGGGACACCGACGAGGTGATTCGCAACATCCCTCCGGAGGAGATGCTCCGGATCGCCAGTCGTCTGAGCAACACGGGGCTGGTCATCAACAGTCAAGGTTGAGTCCGGCCCAGCCGATCAAATGAGCAGGCGACCGCCGCCCCCCGCGGCGGTCGCCACCCCCTCCCTCCCCCGAGAGGCCCAGAGACCCCCGGAGGGAGAGAGCTGAGGAGAGCTGTGCCATGAGTCTGGCGAGCAGCACGGGCATCATATCGGGTCTTCCGGTCGACGACATCATCACCGCGATGCTGACCTACCGGCAGCTGTCGATCCGCAATCTCCAGAGCCGCATCTCCGACTTCCAGCAGCAGCAGCAGGCGTACATCGGGATCAACAACACCCTTTTGAACCTGCAGCAGGCGGTCTCGGCTCTGACCGATGCGTCCTCTTTCCGCCAGCGCACCGCCTCCAGCGGCGACCCCGATGCCCTCGAGGTCACCGCGGGCACGACGGCCACCCCGGGGAGCTTCTCGGTCGAGGTTCTCCAGCTGGCGTCATCCCATCGCCTGGGGGCCCAGGGCTTCGCCGACACCGACACGACGGCGGTCGCCTCGGCCAGTGGGAGCTTGAGCTTCCGCGTGGGCTCGACGGGGGTGGTTCACAGCATCTCGGTGGATGCGACCACCACGCTGGCTGACCTGCGCGACGCGATCAACGCGGAGCAGTCGGAGGTGCGGGCCTCGATCATCAACGACGGGTCGGCCACCAATCCTCACCGCCTGGTGCTGACCTCGACGGAGACCGGGGCGGAGAACGAGATCATCTTTGTCCAGAACGACACGACGCTGGACTTCGAGAACAGCGTGATCGAGGAGGCGACGGCCGCCTCGGGCAACACGTATGCGGGCACGGCGACGAGTGGGGGGACGTACACGGGGACCGAGAGCAGGCGGTACGTGATCGAGGTGACGGAGGCCGGTCCGCTGGAGACCGCCAAATTCCGCGTGAGCACCGACGGCGGGGTGACCTTTGGGCCGGAGAGCGAGTTCACCGCCTCGGCCACGCCGGTGGACATCGGCGACGGGGTGACCATCAGCTTCAGCGCCGGCGACTTCGCCGAGGGTGACCGGTTCCAGATCGACGCCTTCGCCCCGCAGATCCAGACCGCGAGGGACGCGGTGCTGAAGGTCGACGGGGTGACGCTGACGCGGTCGGGGAACACGGTCGCGAACGCGATCGAGGGGGTGACACTGGATCTTCTTCAGGCGACGTCCGGTGCCGTGTCGGTCTCGGTGGCCAACGACACGGACTCGGTCCGCGGGGCCGTGGTGACCTTCATCGAGCAGTTCAACGTGGTGATCGACGAGATCGCGGGGGCGACGGCCTTCGACGCCGAGACGGAGGTGCGCGGGGTTCTGCTGGGCGACTCGGCCGTGCGCAACATCGCCCGGACGCTGACCCAGGTGGTGACCTCGACGATTCCGGGGCTCTCCAACAGCGGGATCAGCTCGCTGGCGAGCATCGGCATCACGCTGGACGACACGGGCCATCTCAATCTCGACAGCGCGAAGTTCGAGGACGCCCTGGCCAACGACCTGGCGGACGTCGAGAAGATGTTCGCGACGGTGGGCGAGTCGACGTCGACCTCGCGCCTGGAGTTCATCAGCGCGGACACGGAGACCACGCCGGGCACCCACAGCGTGGTCATCACGCAGATCGCCGAGCAGGCGGAGATCCAGAGCAACCAGGACATCACCGGCCCGCTGAGCAATGCCGAGATTCTCACCTTCACCGTCGACGGCGAGTCGCAGACGGTGAGCGTGGCGGCGGGGCTGACGCTCGACGAGGCGGTCGAGGCGATCAACTCCCAGCTCGATGACCTCGGGCTGGCGATCGAGGCGGCGCGTGAGGGTGACCGCCTGCGCCTGTTCACGTCGGACTATGGCTCGTCGCAGCAGATCACCGTCCGGAGCAACCAGAGCGGGGCGAGCTCGACTCAGCTGGGCATCGGGACGACGGACCGGACCGACACGGGGCAGGATGTGGCGGGCACGATCGGTGGCCAGGGTGCCACCGGTGAGGGGCAGGTGCTGACGGCGGTCGACTCGGGGTCCGCCGCGGGCCTCGAGGTGAGGGTGCTCGCGACGACGACGGGCTACGTGGGCAGCGTGACCGTCTCGACCGGTGTGGGGATCCAGCTGGAGACCCTGCTCGACAGCATGACGGACTCGGAGACGGGGGCGCTGATGATCCGCCAGGAGGGCCTCGGCGACAGCATCAGCGACCTCAACGATCAGATTGAGAAGATGCAGGACCGGATCGCAACAGAGGAGATTCGCCTGAGGAGCAAGTACGCCAGCCTGGAGACTCTGCTGGCGGGCTACAACACGACCTCATCGTTCCTGTCGCAGCAGCTGAGCCAGCTGAGCACGCTGCTCCAGAGCATCAGTGGAAGAAACTGAGGGAAGAAGATCGCCAGAGGACAGATTCGGAACCATGAGCGCCAAACCACATGCCACTTACAAGAGAACCCAGATCTCGACATCGGATCCGCGGCGAATCGTCGTTCTCCTCTACGACGGCGCCATCTCGCGGCTGAATCAGGCCGTGGAGGCCCACGGCCGGGGCGACAGGGCGAGCCGGACCGTGCATGTGAACAAGGCTCTCGACATCATCCACTTCCTGACCAACAGCCTGGACTTCGAGCGCGGCGGCGAGATCGCGCTCAATCTCCAGCGCCTGTACGACTACATCCGCGACATCATCACGCTGGCCAACATCGAGGGCACCCCTGAGAAATTCACCGAGGCGATCCGTCTTCTCACGACGCTGCTCGATGCCTGGCGCTCGATCTGCGCCGATTCCACGGCGACCCCCGCGCCGGAGGAGGACTTCGCGCTGCGGACGAGGGAGATCGCGTCGGGCGTGGCGGCGATCTGCTGACGGCTTCACTCGGACAGCACCGCTGATTGGGAAAACGGGGCCCCGGCCCCGTTTTCCCTTGAGAGGCGGATCAAGGTCGTCTACGCAGTCGCGGATCACATCGTGACGGGAATGCCCCCCTGTGACTGAGGAGAGACCGCTCGACGACACGGCCGCCAGTGCCCCGGTTCCGCTCTCGGAGGTGCCTGAGGCGCTGCGTGAGCAGTGGTGCACGCTGCTGGGGGGGGCAGAGCTGTGTCTGCCCCAGCGTGAGCTCCTGGCGCGCCTGAGAGAGGGCCGGCCGCTGCGGGTGAAAATCGGCTGTGACCCCACGGCGCCCGATCTGCACCTGGGCCACGCGGTCCCTCTGATGAAGCTGCGCCAGTTTCAGGACTTCGGCCACCAGGTGGTCTTCATCATCGGCGACTGGACGGCTCGGATCGGCGACCCCTCGGGCAAGAGCGAGACCCGCCCGCCGCTGACCGCCGAGGAGGTGGAGGCGAACGCGGCCACCTACTTCGAGCAGGTCAGCCGGATCCTGAACATGGATCGCACCGAGGTGCGCCACAACAGCGAGTGGCTTGGGCCGATGACGAGCCAGGAGATGGTGAGGCTGGCGGCCTGCTACACGGTGGCGCGGATGCTGGAGCGCGACGACTTCAAGCGCCGCTTCCGCGAGGGCCGTCCCATCCGCGTCCACGAGTTCCTCTATCCCCTGGCGCAGGGCTACGACTCGGTGGCGATCGAGGCCGACGTGGAGCTGGGAGGCACGGACCAGACCTTCAACCTGCTCGTGGCGCGTGAGATCCAGGAGAGGCACGGGATGCGCCCGCAGGTGATCCTGACGATGCCGATCCTCGTGGGGCTCGACGGCGTCCAGAAGATGTCGAAGTCGCTCGGCAACTTCGTCGGCATCTCCGAGCCACCCCGAGAGATGTTCGGCAAGGTGATGTCGATCTCCGACGAGCTGATGCCCACCTACTTCGAGCTCTGCCTGGGGTTGACGCCGGAGGAGGCCGCTCAGATCCCCCGTGACATCAAGGCGGGAAAGCGCCACCCCCGCGACACGAAGGCCGAGCTGGCGCGGCGGATCGTCGCGCTTCACCACGGAGAGGCCGCGGCGCAGGGAGCCGAGGAGGAGTTCGATCGCGTCTTCCGGGAGAGGCAGACGCCCGATGAGGTGGATCAGGTGATGATCGAGGCCCCCGCGGAGGGCATCGTCCTTCTGGATCTGCTGGTTCAGGCCTCGCTGGCGGAGTCGCGCGGCGAGGCCAAGCGGCTGGTGGGCCAGGGCGGCGTGAGCCTCAATGGGGATCGGGCCGAGGATCCGAAGGGGCGGATCCCGCCCGGCGAATATATGGTGAAGGTTGGCAAGCGACGCTTTCGCCGCGTCGTGATCAAATAACTCTTGTCTGAGTGGGCGCCGCTCCCCATGATGCTGCGGCTTTTGCACATCTCAGCACTGATGCCAGAGGATATCCATGCTCAATGCACTCCGCGGCCAGAGGGCCCGAAAGTTCACCGCCTGGATTCTGGTGATCCTGGTCGGGATCCCCTTTGTCTTCTACTACGGTTGGAACTCCGCTCCGCAGGGGGGAGGCCGCCAGGCCGTCCCCGCCGCCGAGGTCAACAGGACCACGATCTATCGGCATGAGCTGCTGCCGCTCCGCATCGACTCCGCCCTGAAGATCTACGGCTCCCCCGAGATCCTCTCGCTGCTGACACGGCAGGATCTGGAGGAGCAGATGCCGGACGACTTCGTCGTGGACTTGGCCATCAAGGACGAGCTGCTGGCTCAGGCGGCGGAGGAGCACGGCTTGACTCTGGGCCCCGAGGAGAGCCGGTTGGCCCTTCGCGCGTACGCTCTGCGCCGCGTGGGGATCAACCCGGCGGCCCAGGTGCCCAACGATGTGATCAGCCGGGCGATCGGCCAGGTGGCCCAGATGTATGGGTACGATGGCGAGATGCTGCAGAGATACGTCAATCACACTGAGATGCGTGACCGGGCGGCCCGCACTCTCTTTTACCCTCAGGCGCGGACCTCGATCCTCGAGCTGTGGCAGACCTATGAGGAGCTGCACACCGAGTACGTTTTGGAGGCGGCGGTCATCCGCACCGATGCCCACCTGGCGAGCGGCGAGATCACCGATGAGGAGATCGAGGCGCACTACCGCGACAACCGCGATCAGTTCATCATCGGTGAGCGGCGGGTCTACGATTTCGTCGTTCAGCACCGTGATGATCTCACGGGGAGCCTGGAGATCACCGACGATCAGATCCGGGAGGAGTACGAGACCAATCTCCAGGCGCACTCCACCCCCGCGGCCTATGAGCTGAGCCAGATCTTCTTCGGGGCCGGCGAGCCGGCCGATGTGCCCCCTCCCCAGGTCCAGGAGGCGCTGGACCGCATCGCCAGTGGGGAGCCCTTTGCCGACGTCGCCGCTGATCTGAGCGTGGATCCCCTGACACGAGAGGAGGGGGGGTATCTGGGAATTCGGCGCGAGGAGATGCTCGACCCGACGGTCGTCGAGGCGCTCAGCGGTCTCTCGGCCGGTGACGTGACCGATCCGCTGCTTCTGGGCAACCAGTGGGTGCTCTATCACCTCGATGATCTCCAGCCGGCGGTGGTGTCGCCGCTGGAGGAGGTGAGCGCGGAGATCCGGGATGCTCTGCGCCGTGAGCAGAGTGACCTCCTCTTCAATGAGCGCGAGGAGGAATTCGCCAACGTGCGATCCAGCTACACCTCGCTCTCGGACATGGCCGAGGGTCTGGGGCAGGAGGTCGAGACCTCCGAGCCTGTCGAGCCGAGCGCCACCTACATCCCCGGTCTGGGCTCCCTGAGCCAGTTCGCCCCGGAGCTCGAGAGGCTGTCGGTGGGCGAGATCTCCGAGCACGTCTTTGTGACGGAGAACACGCTCGCCCTTCTCCGCCTGGCGGAGGTGCGTGAGCCCTCCACGCGGCCGCTCGATGACGACCTGCGCCGGAGCATTCGCCAGTATCTGACCGAGCGGCGCGCGAGCGACATCGCGCAGTCGATCGCCTACGACCTGCGCGAGCGCTGCCTGGATCTGGACCAGACCGAGGGGGAACTCTTCCCGAGGGCTCTGGAGGGCGCGCCGGCCGAGCTGGCGGAGTCCGTGGAGACCCTCACGACCGAGCCATTCGAGCCTGAGCGCAACAATGTCCGGGAGATCGGACTGATCCCCGATCTCGCCCAGGTGCTCTTCTATGAGCCGGAGAACTCTCTGAGCGACGTGATGGAGATCCGCGACAGCCGGGGCCAGCGCGTCGCGGGCTACACCCTCTGGGTCGTCCGTGACCGGATCGAGCCGGGCCTGACCGACTTCTACGATGCGCTCCTGCCCCTGCGGGCCGAGACGATCCAGAGGAATCAGGACCGCCTGATCGAGGAGTGGTACGCTGACCAGCGCCGCCCCGGCGTCAATGACATTGTCCGCCACGATCTGACGCGGCGATGATGCACAGGCGATGATGGCCCGCGGGGCAGAGCCTCCGCAGACGGACGTCGCCAAGCAGATCCGCATTGGTCTCAAGCTGGCAGTGCTCGCGCTGGGCGTGATCACGCTGCTCTGGATGTGTGTGCGGGGTCCGATCCACCGCTGGACGCTGGATCACCCGCGATTCGAGGCCTCGCCTCCCCAGCCGCTGCCCGACGCTGTGGGGGCGATCGCCGCCGGGCATCTCGACCGCGACGAGCATCTCGA
>JAFGKF010000236.1 GCA_016928695.1 Candidatus Sumerlaeota bacterium
CTGCCCGCGACGGAGAGTGCACTCGCCGAGCAGGTGCAGATGATGCGGCCCGGCCTGTTCGACTCCTCGGAGTACGGTCTCTGAGCCCATGGAGAGCCGAGAGAGAGTCCACCGCGCGATCCGGCGTGAGGGGCCTGACCGGCCCGCGCGCGACATCTGGCTTCTGCCGGCGACCGAGCCCGCCCTGGGCCCCGCGCTCACCGCGATGCTCGAGCGCTGGCCGATCGACTTTGCAAAGACGGGCTTCTGCCAGTGGCCGGACGACGGCGACAAGTTCCGCGTCGGCGAGAGTCGGGACCACTGGGGCTCGGTCTGGAGCAATGTGAGCGATGGGCTGCTCGGCATCGTGACGGGTTTTCCGCTCGGCGGCGAGCATGTGCCCGACGACTGGCAGCCGCCGTTCGACGCGATCGGCCCCGCCACGGAAAATCTGCCGAGGCAGATCGAGGAGATGTCGGGCGACAGGTTCCGGCTGGGGGGCGGCATCGAGCTCTTTCACCGGATGTGCTGGCTGCGGCCGATGGACCGGATCCTGATGGATCTGCTCCTCGCGCCCGAGAATTTTCAAAACCTGCTTCAGCCGGTCGTGCGGTTCTTCGATGCCCTTCTGGAGAGGCTCCTCGAGCTGGATCTGGATGCCGTGCTGCTCGTCGATGACTGGGGGACGCAGCGGCAGCTCTTCATGTCGCCCGGCGACTGGCGGAAGCACTTCAGGCCTCACTACAGCCGCTGGGCGAGGGAGTGCCACCGCGCGGGCAAGATGTGCCTGATGCACAGCGACGGCCACATTCTGCCGATCCTGCCCGATCTCGCGGAGATCGGGATCAACGCGCTCAACTGCGAGGTCGACTGCATGGGGCTCGAGAGGGTCGAGGAGGCGCGGGGCTCGCTCTGCCTGTGGGGCGAGATCGATCGGCAGAATCTTCTGCCCCGCGGCACGCCCGAGCAGGTGGCCGCCGCGGCGCGCCGGTATCTCGAGGTTGTCGGGCGTCCCGAGGGGGGCTTCATCCTCCAGAGTGAGATCGGCCCCGACGTCCCGCTGGCCAACGTCGAGGCGCTTCTGGGGGAGTGGGGAATGTGGTGATTGGTTGACTCGGTGCGGGGAGCGGGGTTATTCCCGGTCGGCCCTTACACAGGGCGATCTGGTGGGGCGCGGTGATCTGCGACCCCGCCTCTGTTTTGAAAGGAGCGGCGGAGAGCCGCGACGCCTCGCCCCATGCTGCGAACTCTGGCCAGCGTCAAGCTGGGTGTCACTCTGCTGCTTCTGCTCGCGCTGGCGACGATCGTCGGCACGTTTGTCGAGTCGGTTTATGACACGGCGACGGCGCAGCGACTGATCTATCACTCGATCTGGTTCATCGCCCTCATGGCGGCGACGGCGGTGAACCTGACCGTCTCGACCTGGGAGATCCTGCGCCGAGTCCTGAACGTGCCCGGCTCACGCCCCGTGCCCGACTCCGAGACGGTGGTGCGGACGATGCCCCGTGTTCGCGAGCTCGCCATGCCCTCCACGCCCGAGAGGGTGGCGGCGGTCATTGAGCGGCATGTGGGCCATGTGTCCGCACGCAACGGCGGGGTTTTCGCGCAGAGGGGAATTGCCCAGCGATGGGGCGTCATCGTCACACACGCGGGGATCCTGCTCCTGCTGGCGGGGGGCATCGCATTGACGCTGATGGCCCGCGTCTCGCCGCCGGGGGGGCGCATGATCTGGCTCGGCGAGGGGATGACGCGCGACTGGTACCTGGCGCCCTCGCCCGAGAACCCGCGCTTCTCGGCCGAGGTGCCGATGCCGTTCACGCTGCGTCTCCACGATTTCGACGCCGACTTTTTTCCGAACACCAATGTGCCGAGGCGGTTCACCTCGTTCGTGGAGCTCACCGCGCCCGATGGCTCGCGCTCGTTTCACACGGTCAACATGAACGTCGCGCTCCGCTGGCGTGGCTGGAAGTTCAGCCAGGCCTCGTACGCCATTCTCAACTCCGGGCTGGAGCCGGGGATGAGGGACTTCTTTCTCCGGATGGATCGCGATCGCTTCGCCGATCTCATCCGGCGCGGGCGCCTGGCGATTCGCCTCACCGACACGCGGACGGGAGCGGTGCTGCCCGACCTCGATGCGGGGGTGGGGGCCCGTGCGAGCGTGCCGCTGAATGACGACCTGACTTTCGAGACGCCCGATGGGCTCTCGTTTCTCGTGCGGCGCGGAGAGGAGGTCATCGGCAGCGGGCCGCTCGGCGGGCTGGAGTCCACCGCGCTCGGGGGGAGCTGGTCGGCGCGCGTCGAGGCACTCTATCCGAACTACCGGCGTGGCGCAGCGGGCCACTCCACCGAGGGTGACGCCATGACCAATCCCGCGGTGCGCTGGACGCTTCTGCGCGACGGGGTGGCGCTGGGATCGGATCTCGCCTTCTCCGCGGAGTCGTTCCGCGCGATGCACTTCACTGATCTGCCGATCCAGGCGCAGTTCGAGGGCTATGAGCCCGCGGATCTCGCCGAGTGGCGCGAGGGGGACGAGATCGCACTGCGCCTGCGCTTCACCGATGAGAGCACGGATCAGACCGTCGCGACCGCGATGGCCCGGGTCGGCGAGGTGTTCGATCTGGATGTCGGAGATGATTCACCGGCCCAGGCCATGCCCGATCAGCCCGCCGTCGGCCCCCACACCGCGCAGATCGTCGGGACGATGCCCGCGGCCTACTCAGGGCTCTCGGTCATGCGCGAGTCGATGCGGATCAAGATTTTCTTCTACGTCGCCTTCCTCCTGTTTCTCGGGGGACCTCTCATGGCCTTCTCGCTGACGCACCTGCGTGTGATGGCCTGGGTCGATCCCTCCACGGGCCGCGTGACTCTCGGGGGCCGGGCCCGTGGCAATCGGCTCCGGCTCGACGCGGCGCTCGACCGCATCGCGGATGACCTGGCGCAGGGGTGAGCGTTGACAGTCTGAGGCCCAGGCCGATCATGCGCCCATGAGGATCGCGGCTCTGATCGCGCTCGTCTCTGCAGTGCTGGGGTGCGCCCCACGCCATGCGGTCGGACACGACGGAACTGGCTCTCCCTTCCCACTGCGACTCGCGAGCCACACGATCCCCGATGACCCCGAGGCCTTCCGCGCGCTGTGCGAGCGGCTGGCCGCGATGGGCCACACGGCGATCGTGCTCGATGTCGCCCCCGCGCGGGCGGTCTTTCTCGACTCCTTCGATCCCGATCTCATGCCCGAGGGCTCGGCCGCTCGCTCACGAATCCAGGCGAATCGAGATCGGCTGACGTGGGAGCTCGAGGTCGCCACCCACTGTGGTCTGATGCCCGTCGTGTCGGGCGATGCCCTGGAGTTCCCGGCGGAGGTTCTGGCGCGGCCGTGGTCGCCCGAGATCACGGTCGAGGGCGCCGACCCGGACGCGCCGCGTCTCCACGCGGCGGTCGCCCCGCTGATCTTCGACGTCGAGAGCGATCGGCTCTGGGCGCTGCACCGCGCGATCTTCGAGGAGCTGCTGCGCGACTTCCCCCCGATCGGGGCAGTGATGATGCGCTCGGGCGAGAGCGGCGCGCACCGCACGGGGGGTGCCTATGTGGGGCACGGCGTCTATCCGCAGTTCATCTCCCGCAATCGCCTCGAGGCGATGGGTGTGGACTTCGAGGGGCGCCTGGCGCGGCTGATCAATGAGACGGCCTCGGTCGTCTGCCCGACGGGCCGGCTCCTCATCCATCGCACGTGGGACACGGAGGACGATCTCTTCCACGCCTCCCCCGAGGTGTTCCGCGCCGTCATGGCGCGGGTCGAGCCGCATGAGAACCTGATCCTCTCAACGAAGAGCACGGCGGTGGACTTCTTCTCGCACGCGGCGCCCAACCCGACCTTCGGCATCGGGCCCTGGCGGCGAATGGTCGAGTTCCAGATCGCCCGTGAGTACGAGGGCAAGGGCGCGTTCCCCAACTGGCTCGGCGATCTGGCCGCCGAGGCATTTCGCCGAGCGCGCGACCAGGGCGTCGAGGGCGTCTGGATCTGGCACACGGGGGGAGGGCAGGGGGGACCCCTTCCCGCCGAGAGTGTGTGGAACGACATGAACAGCGAGGCGGTCACGCGGCTGATGATGGATCCCGATCTCGATCCGCTCGACCTGCTGACCGAGTGGACGCGGCGCACGATCTGCGGCTGCGGGATGATCACCATGCCCGCGGCACTGCGCCGCACGCACGAGACGGTGTGCTCGCTTCGGCACTTCGGGGTGTACGGGGAGGAGCCCCAGCTGCGGCAGACCCCGGCCGACACCTGGATGCGCGACGACCTGATCCGGGGCGATCGCTGGCTGGCGCGTGTGTGGGCCGAGCACGGCGACCGCGCCGATGAGATGATCGCGGAGAAGGAACAGGCTCTGCACCGGACGCGTCTCCTGGAGCAAATGATCAGACGATTTCTCTGGGATCAACCCCATGCGCGATTCATCGGCGAGAGCCTCGAGCACCACACGGCGCTGGCCGAGGTCATCGTGCCCTTTGTCCACGCGTATTTCCGCTATCGCCAGTGGCAGGAGTCGGGGAACTCCACGCTCCGTGGGGAGGTCGAGCGGCAGCTGGAGCGATGGGAGGTGGCGTGGGCACATTATCAGACACTCGCGCCCGACGGTTTCCCCGCCACCCCGCACCGCGACGATGGGATGGTCGAGACGGTTGAGCGCATGCGCGACCGCCTGAGCCGCCCGCGCGATCTCGCGCTGGTCTGGGAGGTCTCCCGCCTCTGGCCGAATCCCGATCACACGGGATTCGACGCGGCCCACGGCCCCGAGATCGGGGAGCCGTGCGACTGGCGGCCTGTCCCCGAGGGCTTCGTGCGTGATGGGCTGGTGGACCTCGATGATCTCTTCGCGCCCGAGAACGACTGGGTGCTGGTCTATGCGCGCACGGCAGTGGAGGCGGACCGTGAGACCTCCTGCCAGCTGCGCCTGGGCAGCGATGACGGCATCAAGGTGTGGATCAACGGGGAGCTGGTCCACGCGCTCGACGCCCGCCGACCCGTGGTGGAGGACGAGGACGTGGTCGAGATCACGCTCCGCCCCGGCCCGAACGAGATTCTGCTGAAGATCACCGAGGGCATCCTGGGCTGGGGATTCTGCGCGCGGCTGACGGATGCCGAGGGAATGCCTGTCTCCGGGGTGGCACCGCTGAGCCCATGAGCCGAGTGATTGTGATCGCCCCCGACTCCTTCAAGGAGTGCCTCCGCGCCGCGGAGGTCGCCGCGGCGATTCGGCGGGGTGTGCTCGCGGCGATTCCCACGGCGGAGGTGCTCTGCCTACCGATGGCCGATGGGGGCGAGGGTTTCGTCGAGGCACTCATCGCCGAGGGGAGGGGAGAGCGCCGCACGGCGCGGGTGACGGGACCCCTGGGGGAGCCGGTCGAGGCGACCTGGGGGATGCTCGCTCCGGGATGCACCGCGGTGATCGAGATGGCGCAGGCCGCGGGGCTGGAGCGTGTCGCCGAGGCCCACCGTGATCCCGAGTGCACGACGACGTTCGGTGTGGGCGAGCTGCTGCTGGCCGCGCAGCGCGAGGGGGCTCGCGAGACGCTGATCGGTGTCGGTGGATCGGCGACGAATGACGGCGGCATCGGCATGGCGCAGGCGCTGGGATATCGCTTCCTCGATGAGCGGGGTGAGGAGATCGCTGTCCCCGCGGGGGGAGGGGAGCTGATCCGCGTCAGTGGGATTCGCCCCCCCACCGAGCCGTTGGGACTGGGGTCAGTGCGTGTGGCGTGCGACGTCGACAATCCGCTGCTCGGCGAGCGTGGGGCGGCGCGCGTCTACGCCGCGCAGAAGGGGGCGGCGCCCGATCAGATCGAGGCGCTCGAGGCGGGGATGGCGCGGTTTGCGGATGCGATCGAGCGGGACCTCGGGATGGACGTGCGCTCCCTGCCGGGGTCGGGAGCGGCGGGTGGCCTCGGCGCGGGGCTTGTGGCCTTCGCCGGGGCTCGGCTGGAGCCCGGGGCGGCCCTGGTGCTCGAGGCGCTCCAGCTCGAGGCGCATCTCGGGCGGGCGTCGCTCGTCATCACAGGTGAGGGTGCGATCAACGCCCAGACCCTCAGCGGGAAGGCGCCATGGGAGGTGTATCGCCGCTCTCAGACGCATGGGGTGCCGGTGCTGATGCTGGGGGGTGACATTGCCAGGGCACCGGAGGAGCTGCGCGGGGCCCCGGGGCTTCGCCTGCGCGCGATTGCGCCGGAGGGGACCTCCCGAGCGGAGTCCATGGCCCGCGCCTCGGAACTTCTGGAGGCCTCGGTCCGGGAATTCCTCGGCGAGGCCGCCGTCTGAATCAGGCACAGGCCTTGCCAACTCCTGCGCTTGGCACCGCGTCTGCCATGTTGTAGACTGAGAACAGACGATCGATGAGTCCCTCTCGCCTGCCCCGCCCCCTCCGCCGCCTGGGTCGCCGCCTGCGCCATCTCGCCCGCGACCAGGTGGCACTTCGGCGCCCCGGTTTCCGCACGACGCTCGAGGGGAAGGTCTTCATCATCGTCACCTTCCTGATCGGCTTCGCGGCCTACAACACGGCGACCAATCTGCTCTACCTGATCTTCTCGATGATGCTGAGCCTCATCATCATCTCCGCGATCCTCAGCCGCTCGACCATCCGGGGCGTGAGGGCCGAGCGCCTTGTTCCGACCCATCTGGTGGCGGGTGAGGAGGGCGTGATCCACCTGACGGTCCGCAATGTGAAGCGGTGGCTCCCCTCGCTGAGCCTCCGGGTCGTCGACGTTCTCGCCTCCGGTGAGGCGCTGGGTCTGGCCTACATCGTGCGGGTTCCGGCGCGGGGCTCTGTGCGAGCCTCGTACCGGGTCGCGTTCGCGCAGCGAGGTCAGTGGCTCTTCGATCGGCTGGTCATCGCCACGCGCTATCCCTTCGGGTTCATCGAGAAGAGCGTGGCCGAGCCCCACCGCCAGGAGGTGCTGGTCTACCCCCCGATTGTCGACCTGAGTGCGGATCTCTCCGAGGCGCAGCTCGATCTGGGCGAGATCGAGTCCGGCCGCCGCGGGCTGGGGACCAGTCTCCACGGCCTGCGGCCCTACACGCACTCCGACCCCGCCCGGCACATCCACTGGAAGGTCTCGGCGAAGGCGGGGGAGGTGCTGCTGCGCGAGTTCGAGCGGGAGGAGAAGAAGCGCGTCACCCTGTTCCTCGACAACGTGGCACCGCGCACGGATCCCGAGATCTCCGATGCCTTCGAGCGCTCGGTGATCTACACGGCCTCGGTGTGCAAGTTTCTGATCGACCGCGACTATCAGATCCAGCTGATCACCCAGCAGGGCCGCGTGCCGTTCGGCTCGGGTCCCCCGCATCTGGGGCGTCTGCTCCGGTGCCTGGCGATCATCGAGCTCGTCGTGGCCGAGAAGGTGGGGCCGATCTCGCTGCCGGCCACCCACGCGGCGGACTCGACGAGCCTGTGCATCCAGTGGAGCAGTGCCCCCCCGCCAAGGGGCTTCGACCAGCTGATCGACACACGGGGCTGGAGGCCCGAGGGGCTCATGTCGCCGCTGTTCCCCCACTCGGCCGCGGAGTCGCGGGTGAAGGCGGGCGCAGCGTGAGCGCCGCTCCCCTGAATCACGCCGAGGCGCCCTTTCACCTCGCGCTGGAGCGGGTGACGTTCGCCATGGCGCTGCTGGGGCTGCTGGCGCTGTCGGTCACCGGCGAGGTGGGTCC
>JAFGKF010000025.1 GCA_016928695.1 Candidatus Sumerlaeota bacterium
ACCCTTCCAAGGTGGGCGTTGCGGGTTCGAATCCCGTCTCCCGCTCCAGCGAGATTCTCACAGAGCCCGCGCCAGGCGCGGGCTCTGTGATCTCGGCCTTCGGCACGGCTCCAGCCATTCAATGCCTCGGGAAACACCCCACTCTTCTCTGGCGAATTCAGCCTCCGATGGTCCAGGATTCCAGAGTCAGCGATTTCGGTCCCGAGGAGGGAGAGATGACCAAGCGCTCTCTGATCATCACCGCGGCTGCGCCGCTGCTCGGCTGCGCACCGCTGCATCCGCCGGCGCCGGTGCCCTATGAGGCTCTTCCCGAGTTCAACCAGATTGTCCTCGACGTCTGCGAGGAGTATCCGACGGACGGAACCCACGGCTACTTCTGGCCCCGGGGTGAGGAGCCCTATTACGACGGCTGCACGAGTGACGTCAACTTTCTCGGTGAGAGGGTGATGAGGGGGGAGCCGCAGGGACGGACGTACTGCTGCGGCTTCACCGCGGAGGTGTTCGTCGAGGCCTACTCCCGATGGCTCGAGCGCCACGGCGAGGAGCACACGCGGATCACGCCGGAGAACTTCCGCCGCTTTCTCAGGCTCTGGTTTGTGCTCGAGCGCAATGGCCCGGGCCCCTCGGCCGCGCTGGAGGAGTTCGACCTGGGCTATGAGATCCCCAACGACGAGTGGGAGGAGACTGTCCTGCCCGGGGACTTCTGCGCGATGTGGAGGACGGAGCAGGACAGCGGGAAGATCTCGGGGCACAGCATCATCTTCCTGCGGTGGATCTACGGCTGGGACGGGGAGATCGCCGGAATCGAGTACATCTCCTCTCAGCCCTCGACCGACGGCATCGGCCGCCGCCGCGAGTATTTCGGCTCGAACGGCGGGATGTCTCGCAACTACACTTGGTTCGGGCACGCTGAGCCCGAGCGGGCCCTGTGAGCCCTTCCCCTTGCGTTTCAATCCGGCGCGGTGTGTGATGGTCGCCTGATGGATGAGGCGGCCAGAGAGCTCCGGCGTGTGATGCCGCTCGAGGGTGTCGAGGGACAGCCCCACTGGGACCTTCTCGCGGCGCTTTTCTATTACACGCCCATCGGCCTCTTTGTGATCGACGATCAGCGGCGAATCGTCCTCTACAATCCCGCGGCCGCGGAGCTGACGGGCTGGGCGGGCGAGGATCCGATCGACGTCGGCTGCCGTGTGCTCAGCGGCAAGGCCTGCCCCATCACCGAGGGCTCGCTCTTCGACCCGGGCAACTGCCCCGGCGAGGAGGTGCTTCTGACGATGCGCTCAGAGGTGAGTCACGAGGTCGAGCTCTTCGATCCCAAGGGACACCGGCGCCTGATCGAGGCCACCTACTACCCCATTCACAACCCCGATGGGACGATGAAGTTCATCATCGGGACCCTGCGCGACATCGAGGAGCGGCGGCATCTTCAGGATCAGCTGGTCCAGTCGAAGAAGCTCGCCTCGCTCGGCACACTGGTCGCCGGCATCGCTCATGAGCTCCGCAATCCCCTGGGTGTGATCCGCAGCGCGGCCCAGATCCTGGCCAACGAGGAGCGCTCGCCGCTCCAGCGCCGCGAGGCCATCCGCCTTCTGCTCGAGGAGACGGGGCGACTCGACAAGTCGATCCGCGAGTTCCTGGCCTTCGCACGCCCCCAGGCCGCTCGCCCCGAGCCCACCGACATCGTGGCCTTCACCAAGAGGGTGCTGGAGATCCGGAGAACCGCTGAGACCGGTGGAGCCCCGATCATCGCCCTGGAGACGGAGCCCGGACTCCCCCGCCTCGACATCGACACCGACCTGATGCGCCAGGTCTTCGAGAACCTGATCGGCAACGCGGGCCAGGCCCGCCCGGACTCCGACGAGCCCGTGCGCATCGAGATCCGCATCGCACGCGACGACGAGGACCATCTCCGGATCGAATTCGCCGACGACGGCGAGGGGATCGAGCCCGAGCATGTCACGAAGATCTTCGACCCGTTCTTCACGACCAAGCGTGACGGGACGGGGCTGGGCCTCTCGATCGTTCACCAGATCATCACCCAGCACCGGGGGCGCCTGACCGTGGACAGCGAGCGGGGCAGGGGCACCACCTTCAGCATCCAGCTGCCAATCTCCGAGGAGAGCCGAGCGTGAGCAACAGGACACCCAACCTTCTGATCGTCGACGATGAGGAGCGGCTCCGCCGCGTCCTCGCCATGCTGCTGAGCGACATGAAGATCAAGATGACGCTGGTGGGCGATGGCGAGGAGGCTCTGGAGAAGCTCGGTGGGACCACCTACGACCTCGTGATCACCGACCTCAAGATGCCGCGGCTCGACGGCATGGGCCTGATCGGCAAGATGCGTGAGCGGGGTCTCGACACCCCGGTCATCGTCATCACCGCGTTCGGCAGTGTCGAGTCGGCCGTCGAGGCGATGAAGGCGGGGGCAATCGACTTCATCACCAAGCCGTTCGAGGAGGACCAGATCAAGCTCGCCGTCCGGCACGCGCTCGAGTTCAGCTCGCTGCAGAGCGAGAACCGGCGGCTGCGGAGCGAGCTCACCCAGCGCTTCGACTTCAGCGCGATCATCGCCAACAGTGAGGCGATGCAGAACGTGATCGAGCTGGCGAAGGAGGTCGCCCCCTCCAACGCGACGATCCTGATCACCGGCGAGAGCGGCACGGGCAAGGAGCTGCTCACGCGCGGCATTCATCTCAGCTCTCCGCGCTCGCGCGGCGCCTTCGTCGCCGTCAACGTCGCGGCCATCCCCGACACGCTGCTCGAGAGTGAGCTGTTTGGCCACGAGAAGGGGGCCTTCACGGGCGCCGCCGAGCGCAAGCGTGGGCGCTTCGAGGTCGCCGACGGCGGGACCGTCTTCCTCGATGAGATCGGCGAGATGTCGCTGTCGCTCCAGGCCAAGATCCTCCGCGTGATCCAGGAGCGCGAGTTCGAGCGCCTCGGATCGACTCAGAGCCAGTCGACCGACGTCCGGATCATCGCCGCCACGCATCAGAATCTGCGAAAGCTCATCGCCGATGGACGGTTCCGCGAGGACCTCTACTATCGACTCAACGTCTTCCCCCTCGAGATCCCGCCCATTCGCGACCGGCCCGAGGACATCCTCCCGCTCGTCGATCACTTCCTCGCCCGCAACTGTGCGGAGATGGGCAAGCCCGTCCCCATCATCCCCGACCGGACGCGGGCACTGCTCGAGGCCCACACCTGGCCCGGCAACGTCCGCGAGATCCAGAACGCCGTGGAGCGCGCCGTGATCCTCCTCAAGGGTGACACGCTCAATCCTGAGCTCCTGCCCGAGTGGATCCGCGGCGAGGATCTCCCGCCGACCGAGAGTGGTGAGGAGAGAGGTCAGCGTCATCTCACGCTGCCGACGAATGGCCTTCGCCTCGAGGACCTCGAGCGCGATCTGCTTGTCCAGGCGATGGAGCGCTCGAACAGCAACAAGACGAAGGCGGCCTCACTGCTCGGCCTGACCCGCGCGACGCTGCGCTATCGCCTCGAGAAGTACGGGCTGGACTGAGGCGGCATCCGATTTTTCCGGATTCGCTTGAAACCCGCGCCCAGAGCGGCTACAATTCACTCAGGTGACGGAAAACTCCTGAGAGAAAACCTCCCGTCACAGAGGTGGTGACCCTGTGTTGACGATGGAAGTCGCCTTCTACTGCTACCTGGGCTGCTTTCTGTTCGGGCTGCTCTTCGCCCTGATCTCGGCCGTCTTCGGTGGACTCTTTGACACCGACTTCGGGGACGGGGGCGTGGACATCGGGGACATGGACGCCAACGTCGATGTCACCAGTGATGCGGTGTCGCTCAGCCCCCTCTCACCGATGGTGATCTGCGTCTTCCTCGCCGTGTTCGGGGGAACAGGCATCATCTGCATCGAGCTCTTCGAGACCTCGATCCTGGTGAGCCTCGCCGCCTCCACTCTGATGGGGCTCCTCGTGGCCACGGTGTTCTTCACCGGCATGAGCTGGCTGATGAACAAGGCGCAGGGCTCGATGGGCCTCAGCGCGACCTCGATCCTCGGCGGCGAGGCCGAGGTGACGCTGGCGATCCCCCGCAACGGGCTCGGCGAGATCTCCTTCGTGGCCAACGAGATGCGCCAGCGCGCGAGTGCGAAGAGCGAGGATGGAAAGCCGATCCCACAGAGCCAGGTGGTGACGGTGGTTCGTTACACGGGCAATTTCTACATCGTCCGGCCGACCAAGTGACGGCGGACAGCGTGCGACCCAGCGGCCGCGGATGCCCCGGGCGCCTGACAGACACACTCTGAACAACGAAAGGACAAGTCCACCATGGGCATCTCAACCACACTTCTCCCACTGCAGTTTCTCGGCGGACAGACGGGGACCGTCGCGGCGGTCGTCGCGGGGGTCGTCGTTGTCATCTTCATCTTCGTCGCGCTGCTGGCCAGCCGCTACCGCAAGGTCGGCCCCAACCAGACGATGGTCATCTCGGGCCGTGGACGCAGGGGTTTCCGCGTCGTCGCGGGCGGCGGCGCCTTCATCTGGCCGATCGTCGAGAAGGTCGATCTGCTCTCCATGGAGCTGATGACGCTCGACGTCACCACGCCCGAGGTCTACACGATCAGGGGTGTGCCGGTCATCGTCGACGGCGTGGCCCAGGTCAAGGTCCGCAGCGACGAGGCCTCGATCCGAACCTCCGCGCAGCAGTTTCTCTCCAAGGGCGGGGGCGAGATCATGAGCATCGCGCAGCTGACCCTGGAGGGCCACCTGCGCGCGATCCTCGGCACGATGACCGTCGAGGAGATCTATCAGAACCGCGACGCCTTCGCGCAGCGTGTCCAGGAGGTCGCGGCCGGCGACATGGCCAACATGGGGCTGGAGATCGTCTCCTTCACCATCCGCGACATCAAGGACAACCAGGGCTACCTCGCCGCGCTCGGCAAGCCCCGCACGGCGGAGGTCAAGCGCGACGCCGTCATCGCCCAGGCCGAGGCCGACCGCGACGCTCAGATCCGCTCGGCGCAGGCGCGCCGGGACGGGGAGACGGCGGAGATCGCCGCCAAGACGAAGATCGCCGAGGCCGACCGCGACTACAAGATCAAGCAGGCGGAGTACGACCAGGCGGCGCAGCTGAAGCGGGCCGAGGCCGACCAGGCCTACGCGCTGCAGACCAACCGCGCCATGCAGTCGGTCAAGGCCGAGGAGGTCCAGGTCGAGATCGTCGAGCGCGAGAGGCGCATCGAGCTCCAGAACAAGGAGATCGAGCGCAAGGAGCGCGAGCTCAACGCCACCATCCGCAAGCCCGCCGAGGCGGAGCGCTTCCGGGTCGAGCAGCTGGCCGACGCTGAGAAGTACAGGATCGAGGCGAACGCCCTCGGCCAGGCCAACGCCGAGAAATCGCGCGGTTTCGCCGACGCCGACGTCGTCGAGCGGACGGGTGACGCCGAGGCCTCGGCCGCGAAGGCCAAGGGACTCGCCACCGCCGACGTGATCAAGGCGACGGGGATGAGCGAGGCGGAGGCCATGCGCAAGAAGGCCGAGTCCTTCGCGCTCTACAACGAGGCGGCCGTGACCCAGATGCTCATCGACGTCCTGCCGCGCGTCGCGGAGGCCGTCGCCGCCCCGCTGGCCAAGACCGAGCGCATCGTCATCATCGGCGGCGGCTCGGATGGAGCGGGGGCGGGCGCCTCCAAGATCACGAGGGATGTCACCGACATCGTCGCCCAGCTCCCGCCCGTGCTCGAGTCGCTGACGGGCCTGCAGCTGCGTGACCTCATCAGCCGTGTGCCAGGCCTCGGCGAGAAGCTCCGCGAGGCGGTGCCCCCTCCGACTCCGAAGAAGCCCGCCTCCTGAGGAGCGCACACCTGAGCCTTGATGCTTGACACCTGGGGGGCACGAGACATCGTGCCCCCCGTCCTCTCTCCATCCAACGCGCACGGAGGCCTCTGTCATGCCCTGGCACATCCCTCTTCTCATTTTCCTCGCGCGGATCTGCGATGTCTCGATCGGAACCCTCCGTGTCATCACGGTTGTCCGAGGGCGCAAGCTGATCGCCGCGGTGCTGGGATTTTTCGAGGTCGGCATCTGGCTGGTCGCCGTCTCGCGCGTCCTCCAGACCTCCGACCTCCGCGAGAGCATGGTTCTCGTCATCGCCTATGCAGGGGGGTTCTCCTGCGGCACACTGGTCGGCATGCTGATCGAGCAGCGGCTGGCGCTCGGTGATCAGCTCGTCCGAGCGATCAACACCGATCCCGCGGTGAATCTCGCCCCCCTGCTCCGCCACGAGGGCCACATGGTCACCGAGTTCGAGGGCAAGGGGGCACTGGGGCCCGTCGAGCTCTGCTTCCTTGTCACGCCGCGCCGCCGCGCCTCCTTGGCCGTCGGGGACATTCTCCGCATCTGCCCCGGGGCGTTCATCACCGTGGGCGATATCCGCGACACCTCGAACGCCATGTCACGGACACCGCGGAGCCGCGCCCTCGGGTGGCTGCGACTCATAAAGTTCAAATAAAATCTCGCTTGTCACGTCCCTCCACTGTCTGCTGAGATCCCGCCGGGGCAACCGGCCCCAGGAGGGGATCTGATGAACCGTGAGCAGTTTCTCGGATATGCAGCGGGAATCTATGGGGCCACCCGCTCGGTGATGAAGGCCGTGCCGCCCGGCATGGTGCAGCACCGCCCCCGGCCCGAGATGATGTCCATCGCCCAGCTGATCCGGCACACCGCCTCGGCCTGCGCCAGCCCGATCGGCGCCATGCTGAAAGGTGACTTCCCCAAGCCTGAGGGCGGGGAGCTGAAGCTGCCAACCGTGGAGGAGATGGAGGGCTACGACACCGTGCAGGAGGCTCTCGATCATCTCGCCCGCGACGAGAAACAGCTCCGGGAGCTGATCATGAGGCTCGGTGAAGAGGAGTTTCAAACCCGCGAGGTGCACCCCCCCTGGCTGCCCAAGCCTGTCCCCGTGTGGCTTTTCAGCCTCATGATGCTCGATCATCTCAGCTCCCATCGGGTTCAGCTCTTCCAATACCTCAAGTCGCAGGGGCTCCCGGTGAACACGATGACACTCTGGGGGGTGGGCTGACCCCCGGCCTCGGGGTTGGAAATCTCTGCCCTCCACCGGTGGAAAGGCTTTGACATCAATCACCTGCATCGGCGACTCTCCAGAGTTCGAAACCGGGCTTTTGATACAATCCTCGACCCCGCGGTGAACTGTTGGTACCATGACTGATGCTCCGGTGGAATTGCTGAAGATCGCCCGGAACGTCCTCCAGCGAGAGGCGCAGGCCATTCTGGACCTTGTGCCCCGGCTCGACGAGCGCTTTGCCCAGGCGGTGGAGATGATTCTCTCCTGCGAGGGGAAAGTGATCGTCACCGCCGTGGGGAAATCGGGGCACATCGGGGGCAAGATCGCCGCCACCCTCTCGTCGACCGGCACCCCGGCCTTCTTCGTTCACCCGACCGAGGCCCTGCACGGCGATCTGGGGATGATCCGAAAGCGTGACATTGTGATCGCCATCAGCCACTCGGGCGGCACCTCGGAGCTGATGGCGGTCATCCCCGTCATTCAGAAAATCGGCGCCCCCGTGATCGCCATCTGCCACTCCGCTCAGACGCCGCTGGGTGTGGCGGCCTCCTGCTGCCTGGAGACGAATGTCTCCCAGGAGGCTGACACGCTGAATCTCGCCCCGACCGCGTCGACCACGACGGTTCTTGCGCTGGGCGATGCGCTCGCCGTGGCGCTTCTGCGCAGGCGCGGATTCAAGATGGAGGACTTCGCCTTCCTCCACCCCGGCGGCAGACTGGGGCAGTCTCTTCGGCGCGTGCGTGAGATCATCGAGGGTGGGAAGAATCCCTGCGTCGAGATCTCCACGACGGTCCAGGAGGCGATCGTCGTCTCCAAGGAGGCCAATCTGGGTGCCGTCAGCATCGTCGGCGATGGCGGTGTGCTTCTCGGCATCTTCACCGATGGGGACATCGGCCGCGTCCTCCGAAGCCACCGGGGCGAGAGGCTCCTGGCCGTTCTCGAGGGCCCTGTCAGTGAGGTGATGACGGCGAAACCGATGTCGATCCACGCCGACACCCTGGGGGAGAAGGCCGTGCGCCTGATGGAGGAGCAGGCCACCTATGTTTTGCCCGTCCTGGAGCGGGATGGTCGTGTCATCGGCATGCTGCGGATGCACGACCTGGTTCGGGCCGGATACACCATACAGACGAATGGAGACTGAGCCGAGGGGTCGATGATCCGCTGATCCGCTGAGCGCGGCGGCGCCCCATCCCGATCAGACGATCAGCCGATCACCGAGCCCCACGCTGACAGAGGTTGCCCCATGTTCTTCAAGCGAATCGAGATGACAGGATTCAAGTCGTTCGTTCATCGGACGGATGTCCTCTTCAAGCCCGGAGTGACGGTCATCGTCGGCCCCAACGGCTGCGGCAAGTCGAACATCTTCGACGCCGTCCGCTGGGTGCTGGGCGAGCAGAGTGCCAAGTCGCTGCGCGGCGAGAGCATGAGCGACGTCATCTTCAATGGCACCGACACCCATCGGGCCACCGCCTTCGCCCAGGTCTCACTGACGGTCTCCAATGAGGACCGTCGCCTCCCGATCGACTTCAACGAGGTGGTGATCTCCCGCCGCCTCACCCGGACAGGCGAGAGCGAGTACGCGATCAATCGCCACCGCTGCCGCCTGCGCGACGTCGTCGAGCTCTTCATGGACACGGGGGTGGGGACCAACGCCTACTCCATCATGGAGCAGGGGCGGATCGACCAGATCATCAACGCCCGTCCCGCCGACCGCCGCGAGATCTTCGAGGAGGCCGCGGGGGTCTCGAAGTACCGGGTCCGCCGCGCCGAGACGCAGCGGCGCCTGGCCCGCACGGAGGCCGATCTGATCCGGCTCGTCGACGTCATCGCGGAGGTGAAGCGCCAGGCCAACAGCCTCAGGCGCCAGAGGAACCGCGCGGAGCGCTACAAGAGGTTCGAGTCGGAGCTGCGTGGGCTCGAGATGCATCTGCTCGCCCACCGCTGGCGTCGGCACCAGGACGAGGGCAAGGGCCTGGTCGACGAGATCGCTGTCGTCGAGAACCGACTCGCCGAGGTGACGGCGAAGCTGGCGCGGCTCGAGGCCGAGCAGGAGCAGGGCATCCAGCGCACCGAGGAGCTGAACCGGGTCATCCTCGAGGGCAGCACCCAGATCAACGCCAAGAGCACCACGATCCACGACACCGAGAAGGAGATCAGTCTCCTGCACCAGCGCCGCGAGATCAACACGGCGCGCCTCGGTGAGCTCGAGGTTCAGATCACCGGCAGCCGTGAGACACTGGCCGAGCTGAGCGCGACACTCGAGAGGCTGACCGGGGAGCTCGCCGAGCGAGAGGCCGCCTTCGCTGAGCGGGAGCATGTCCACGCACTGCGCCGTGAGGAGTCCCAGCGGGCGAGGGCTGGCCTGGACGCCCAGGAGCGGGAGCTGGGTGACCTGCGCCGCCGCATCAGCGAGAGCCGCACACAGCAGCTGAACCTGGAAAATGAGATCCGACTCGCCGCGGTGATGGGTGAGAAGCTGACCGATGAGATCGGCGTCATCAATGCTCAGCGCGAGGAGCAGGCCAGGCTCGCCGAGGAGGCCAACCGCGCTCTCGCCGAGCGGGAGGGGGCTCATGGCGAGGAGGCGAAGCGCCTGGAGGGGATGACCGAGCGCCTGGAGACCATCGACGCCCGACTCGGTGACCTCCGTGATGAGGAGCAGGAGGTGACCGAGGCGCTGCGTGTGTGCCAGTCGGATCTGACGGAGACGCAGTCGCACCTGCGCGCGCTGCGCGCCCTTCAGCGGAGCCACGAGGGTTACCGCGAGGGTGTGCGCCTGGTGATGCAGGCGGCCGAGAGCGATGAGCTCGAGGGCATTGTCGGCACCGTCGCCTCGCTGATCCACCCCCATCCCGAGCACGAGCGGGCACTCGAGGCCGCGCTCAACGGCGACGAGCAGATCATCCTGACGCGCACGGCCGAGGACCGCCAGCGGGCGGCCGCATGGCTGCGCGGGCAATCGCGGGGCAGAGCGACTCTCCTCGCCCTCGACAGCGCCCGAGAGCCGCACCGACCCATGGGCGATGCGCTGAGCCTCGGGGGGGTGATCGCCTGGGCCGACACCGCCGTGACATGTGATGATCTGGTCAGACCCGCGGTGCGCGAGCTGCTCAGCGAGACGCTGATCGTCGCCGACATGGAGACAGCCCTGCGGCTCAGCGCCAATGGAACAGCGCGGCGCTGCGTGACCCCCGAGGGCGAGATCGCGATCGGCGGAACACGGGTGACGGCGGGCCCACTCCAGGCAACGGGACTGCTCACCCGCGAGCGCGACATCGCCGTGGCCGGGGAGAGGGAGGCGCGCCTCGTCGATGAGCTGACGGGGCTCCGCCGCCGTGAGGCATCGCTGACGGAGAGCCGCCGCGAGATCGAGGCGGAGCGCCACGATCTGGCCTCCGCGCGTCAGCGCCAGGAGATCCTGTGCGCCGAGCTGGCCAAGGACCTCGAGATGGCCCGGCGAGAGTCCGCGGCGGTTCAGGCGACGCTGGAGCGCCTGCGTCTGCGAGCCGAGGACATCGACCGCCAGATCGATGAGCAGCTCGATCTGCGCGAGAGCGCGGCCGAGCGCCTCGACGACATCCGCGCCGAGATCGCCTCACAGGAGGAGCGCATCTCCACCATGGAGGGCATGAGCGTGAACTCGGGCGCGGAGGCGCGCCGCCTCGAGGAGGAGGCTCACGCCCTCGAGATCGAGGTCGCCCGGGCGCGCGAGCAGCTCGAGATGCTTCGCCTGCGCCACAGCAGCTGCGAGTCCGAGCACACCGAGATCTCGCGCCGCATCGGGACAGCCGATTCCGAGTGCACCCGCCTGACGTCTGAGAACGAGGAGGCGCACAGCCGCCTCGGCACGCTGGAGGAGCGCCTCACCGCCCTCTTCGAGGAGCGCCGTGCGCTCGAGGAGTCGCTCTCCACGCAGCGCCAGGAGAGCGATCAGGCCTCGATCGAGCTCAAGCGCCTCGGCCAGGAGGTCCACGTGACCGCCCGCGAGCGCAACGAGCTGCAGAACCGCCTGCACGACCTCGACGTCAAGCGCAGCCAGCACGAGATGCACCTCGAGCACTGCGACGAGGAGGCGAAGGAGAAGTTCGGCCGTCCGATGGCACAGGTCCTCTCCGAGAATCCCGATCCGATCGAGGATCTCGAGGCCCACCGCTCGCAGGCCGCTGAGCTCCGCCAGCGGATCGAGGCGCTCGGTCCGGTCAACGTGATGGCCATCGAGGAGTACGAGCAGCTCCGCCAGCGCCACGAGTTCCTCTCGGCGCAGGAGAGCGACCTGCTCGACTCCAAGCGCAACCTCGAGAGGGCGATCCAGGAGCTCGACCAGACCACGACCCAGATCTTCGGGGAGGCGTTCACTCGCATCCGCGAGAACTTCCAGTCGGTCTTCCGCCGCCTCTTCGGCGGGGGGCGCGCCGACCTCCTGCTCACCGAGCCGAACGATCCGGTCACCAGCGGTGTCGAGATCGTGGCTCAGCCCCCGAGCAAGAAGCTGAGCGTGATCTCCCTGCTCTCCGGTGGCGAGAAGGCGCTGACGGCCATCGCGCTCCTCTTCGCCATCTTCCAGCACAAGCCCGCCCCATTCTGCGTGCTCGACGAGATGGACGCACCGCTCGACGACAAGAACATCGGGCGCTTCAAGGACATGCTCAACGACTTCAGCCAGTCCACCCAGTTCATCATCATCACCCACAACAAGCACACGATGCGCATGGCCGACACGCTGCTCGGAATCACCATGGAGGAGAAGGGCGTCTCGCGTCTGGTGGGCGTCGATCTTCACACCGCCACCCAGCTCGCCGAGTGATCCGGTCTGACGATCCTCACCCGCGAAGGTGAACCTCACATCTCTCGCCCGCCGATGGACCGAGACCCCGCCGAGTCCCCTCGGGGAGGCGATGGAAGAGGCCAGACGCGCGGGGCGCACACTGCTCGACCTGATCACACCGAACCCCTCCGAGCACGGGCTGGCATTCCCGCATGAGTCACTGGCCGAGATCGCGCAGTGGGCCATGCGCCACACCGAGTCGGTCCGCCGCTACACCCCCTGCCCGCTGGGGCAGCGCCCCGCGCGGGAGGCGATTGCGGACCTCTATCGTCGACGAGGTGTGGAGGCCCAGGCCGACCACATCGCCCTGACTCCGGGGACGAGCTTCGGCCATCTCGCCACCATGCGGCTGCTCGTGGAGCAGGGCGACGAGCTGCTCATCCCCTCACCGGGCTACCCGCTGTTCGATGACATCGCCGCGATCTGCGGGGTGAGGCTGCGCCGCTACCACCTCGCGGAGAGCGATGGTCGATGGCGCCCCGATCTGGAGGAGATCGCGTTCCAGTGCACCGAGCGCACACGCGCGATCGCTGTCGTCTCACCCCACAATCCCACGGGGACGGTCTGGAGTGAGAGTGACCTCGGTGATCTGCGCCGGCTCTGCGAGCAGAGAGACCTCGCGCTGATCTTCGACGAGGTCTTCTGCGAGTTTCTCACTCCGCCTCTCGAGCGGCTTCCCCGCCCGGTGGGATTTCCGCTCGCCATCACCCTCAATGGCCTCTCGAAAATGCTGGCGCTGCCGGCGTGGAAGATCGCCTGGATGAGGGTCGAGGGGGAACCCGGGAGGCGCACCGGTTTCCTGCGTGCCCTGGAGCATCTGATCGACACCTTCCTCCCCATGGGCGAACTTCAGCAGGCGATGATCCCGGCGATTCTCGAGGCGGGCGATCCCGCGGTGTGCCGCGCACTCGCCGAGGAGCTGAATCGCCGTCGCCAGCTTGCCGTGGACTTTCTCGGCTCAGCCGCTCCCCCACCCCAGGGGGGCGTCCATCTGTGCGCCCCTCTGCCCGAGGGGGTCGATGACGAGGAATTTGCGATTCGCCTGATCCGTGAGCGGGGCGTCGCGGTTCACCCCGGTTTCTACTATGAGCTGCCCCACCATCTCACACTGACCTGTATCCCCAGGCCTGAGATCCTGCGTGAGGGGATCGGGGAGATCACCGCAGCTCTCAGAGACCCCAAAAGCTGAGCCTCGTCACCACCGGGCGATGATCGGAGGCGGTCGTCTCGAGCACCTCCGTCGAGAGCACGTCGATGGCCCAGCGGCTGATGAAGAGGTAGTCGATGCACACTTCCGGATCATCGGAGGGATGGGTCAGCCGCCGCCTGATGGGGATGTCATGCCTGAGACCATCCTCCCCCTGGAGACCGTGATAGCAGTCATCGAGGAGTCTCCGGACCGGGACCAGCTCCAGGGCATCGGGCTCCGCATTGAGATCACCGCCGAAGATGACGCGTCCGTCGACCAACGCATCGTGGATCAGATCGGCGACCTCCTCCAGCTGCTCCATCCGCTGATCGCGGGTCAGCCCCAGGTGCGTGTTGATCACCGACAGCTCCAGCTCGCCACTTGCGACTCTGACGATCTGAGCGACGCGGGGCTCACTGAAGTATCCCGGAAGATTGGGATGGCGCTGCGAGTGATCGGTGAAGGGCAGGGCCACCGACTCCGGTGAGGCGATCGGCATGCGGCTCAGAATCGCGATGCCGTATTCTCCCCCCTGGAGTGGAATGGCGGGGGCGAAGGCGTGGTGCATCCCGAGCTGCTCGGCGAGGATCGCCGCCTCGTCAATGCCCCCCGTCCGCTCCACGTTCCGGTCGACCTCCTGGAGCAGGACGATGTCTGCGTCCTGGGCACGGATGACCTCGGCGATCTGGGCGAGCCCCACCATGGGGTCCTGATCCGATCCGTGGTACCCCTTCCCCGCGCGGATATTGTAAGTCATCACGACGAGCTCGATCTGGGCCGGTGCCATCAGCGCCAGCCCGGCCATCAGTGTGAGGATCAATCCAAGCCGTTTCATCCGTTTGCCCTCCTCAGGTAATCGCTGTCGGCGGTGCCAGAAAAGCGCCTGCCCAGGCTGCAATCAACCCTGGCCTGAAAAAAGAGCTTGCCCCGGGAAGCGGAGCTCTGGGAGATGAAAAAATAACGTGACCGATAAAATATTGGGGGACGACTATGACACCGGCCACCGATTCCCTCCCAGACCTCGGGGGGGAAGTGACTCTGGCACCTGAGCAGATCGCCGCTTGGCAGCGCGACGGCCACACCCTTGTGCGGGGGGTCGCCGACGACGGGGAGGTCGCCGCCTATCGCCCCATCATCGTCGAGGAGACGCTCCGGCAGAGCGCAGAGCGCCGCCCCCTCGCCGAGCGGGACACCTATCACCGGGCCTTCATCCAGGTCACCAACCTGTGGAGGAAGAGCGAGGCGGTGAAGCGCTTTGTCTTGGCGCGGCGCTTTGCCAAGATCGCCGCCGACCTGATGGGAGTCGACGCTGTTCGCATCTACCACGATCAGGCGCTGCTCAAGGAGGGTGGGGGCGGCCACACCCCCTGGCATCAGGACCAGTTCTACTGGCCGCTTGACACTGACAACACGATCACGATGTGGATGCCGCTGGTCGACTGCCCGGTGGAGATGGGGGCGCTGACCTTCGCCTCCTCACGCGACGCCCTGGGATATCGAAGCGAGATGCCGATCTCGGATGACTCGCACCGCGAGATCGCGTCCTTCATCGCGAAGAACCACCTGCCCATCGTCGTCGGCGATCTGCGGGCCGGCGATGCGACATTTCACTCGGGGTGGTGTCTGCACTCGGCGCCCCCGAACCGCTCGGATCGGATGCGCGAGGTGATGACGGTGATCTACTATGAGGATGGCGCTCGCCTCAAGAGCCCCGAGAGCGAGCACGAGCGGGTCGACCGCGAGGCGTGGTATCCGGGCTCAGAGCCCGGCGATCTCGCCGCGAGCGAGCTGACGCCCGTCGTCTTCCACCGCTGAGGCCCTCGCCATGATCGATGAGTTCACCCTGCCGACCCCTGCCGACATCGGTGACTGGGAGGTGAACGGGTATTGGATCTCGCCACCGCTCTTTTCCCCCGAGGAGATCGCCCGCGCCATCGAGGCGATGGATCGTGTGATCGCGGGAGTCTGCGAGACAGGGCACGAGCCATGGAGCCGCTTCTGGAATCCGGGGGACGATCCGCTCGCGCTGTGCAAGATCGACAACTCCCACTGGGCGAACCTGGCGATCCGTGACCTCGTGCTGAGCGAGGCGATCGGGGCGGCCGCCGCGCGCCTGATGCACACGCATGAGGTGCGGCTGTGGCATGACCAGCTGCTTTTCAAACCGGGTCAGGGACCCGGGGCCAAACCGGGCGGGAATGTCGGCTGGCACCAGGACCACGGCTACTGGACGAACACGTGCCCCGATCTCCTGACGGCGTGGATCGCCCTGGTCGACGTCGACGAGAGCAACGGGTGCATGCACTTCGTGCCCGGGAGTCACCGCTGGGGAAAGATCGACGGCGATTTCTTCGACCAGGACCTGGAGCGGACACGGGAGCGGATCGCCGAGGAGACAGGTGAGGAGTTTCGCACCGTCCCCATCGTGATGCGGGCGGGGCAGGTGAGCTTTCATCACTGCCTGACGATTCACGGCAGCGGTCCGAACCGAACGGATTCCCCACGGCGATCATTCGCCGTCCATCTCCAGCCGGCCCACGCCGCCCACATCGCCGGGACGCCGGCCGACAGCCACCAGTGCAGCATCATGCTGCGCCACCTGGGGGGGAGTGAGGGCTCACTCTATCGTGGGGGGCCCTGGCCCACGCTCTATCCGAAGCGCTCAGAGCCGATCCCCTGTCCCTCTCACAGGGAGATGAGCTCCTTGGGCGATTGAGTCAGAATGTCTGCGCCACCCCGGCGCACGACCACCATGTCCTCGATGCGCACCCCTCCGAATCCAGGCAGATAGATCCCGGGTTCGATCGTGATCACCATCCCCGCCTGGAGTCTCTCCTTCGATGTGGAGGCGATGCGCGGCGCCTCGTGGATCTCGAGCCCGACGCCGTGGCCCGTGCCGTGACCGAAGCGGTCGCCGTGGCCCGCTCTGCGGATCACCTCGCGCGCCGCGCCATCCACATCGCGGGCGCGCACGCCAGCGCGCACCGCGCCGAGGGCGGCGAGCTGGGCCTCGAGCACAATCTCATAGGTCTGACGCTGCCGACGTGACGGTTTGCCGATGACGAGGGTCCGCGTCATGTCCGAGCAGTGACCGCTCAGAACCAATCCGAAATCGAGGAGGAGAAAATGGCCCGTGCGGATCGGGCGGTTCCCAGGGGTCGCGTGGGGGAGCGCACTGTTGGCACCTGTGGCCACGATGGGGGGAAACGAGGGGCCCTCGCCCCACCGCTCCTCGAACTCGCGCCGGAGCCAGCGCGCCACCTCACTCTCGGTCAGCGCGCCGCGCCGCAGTCGGCGACGCAGCCACGGGATCGCATCCTGGAAAATGGCATCGCCCACGCGCACGGCGCGGCGGATCGCTGTGATCTCGGGCTCGCTCTTCACCGCGCGGAGCGCACTCAGAATCAGTGTCGCATTGGCGACACGCGCGCCGGGTGGCAGCAGCCTCCGGGCCCAGAGCCACTGATCGTGGGGCAGGCACCCCTCCAGCGCGAGGCGCTCGCCTGTGTGCCGGGCGAGGAGCCGTGCGATCTGCTCCCCTGCACCCTGGGCCTGTTCCACGATGCGCATCCCTGCGAGGCTGGCCCGCGCGGTCTCGATGTAGCGGAAATCCGTGAGAAAGGTCGGCTCTCCGCGGGAGGGGACGACGGTGAACGAGGCGGTGCCGCGGAAGCCCGTCAGCCAGTGCGTCGCCACGCGGCTGACGATCAGCGCGGCGCGGATTCCCCGCCGCCGCAGATCCCGCTGAAACAGCCGCATGTGATCGCGGGGATCGATCGCCGCTCGACGCGTGGTCACAGCCGAGGCGCCCCCGTGGCGGGCTCTGCTCTGACATCGGCGAAGGGGATCCCGAGGTGCACGAGGGCGCTCACCACGTCGACGAAAGCCTGCATGGGGGCCTCGCCATCGCTGACGATCTCCACCGGATCGCCTGGGCGCGTCTCCGTGATCTCCGCGAGCCGTGTCTCCAGCGCCCCGCGTGGGATCATCTCCCCGCCGATGAAGATCTCACCCTCCGCAGTGATCACCACACCGATCGCCTCACGCTGCTGCGCCGTCGATTCGATCGGGGCCTCGGGCAGCCGCACCTCGAGCCGCGCCTCGTCCTCGCGGATCGTCGTCGCCACGAGGAAGAAGAAGATCAGGATGAAAATGCAGTCGAGCAGAGGCGTGAGGTTCATCTCCTCGTCCTCGGAGTCGACCACGGTGGGCCGCGCGTTCACGCCTCCACCTCCTCGGCCCCGTGGGCCTCGTCCTCGGCGAGGGTGATCGATGCGAGGCTCACGCCGAAGATCGCCCAGATGATGACGCCGAGCTGCTCGCGCAGATAGAAGCTGATCAGTCCCACCACGATGATCAGGAGCTGAAGCGTCACCAGAATCGAGAGACCCGACACGCGGCCGCGCAGTCGCCACCAGGTCCTCGCGGTCGCGACGAAGAGGCCGAAGTGAAAGATCAGGAATCCCAGGCCGCCGATCACGCCGACCTCCGAGGTCATCTCCAGCCAGATGTTGTGTGCGTGGGGCTTGTGCTGTGTCTCCTCGGGGACGGCGTACTCGTCATAGATCTCCTCGAAGATCCGCCAGGAGTAGCCCACCCCCGTCAGCGGATTCTCGCGGATCATGGCCCATGCCCCATGCCATCCGCGGAAGCGGTACATCATGGAGGACCAGTTGTCCTGGTAGGTCGAGGGGCTGAAGATCGTCAGGTAGTGGTTGCGCACGTGGGTGGGCATCAGCAGCCAGGTGCAGAGCGTGCCCACCACGAGAAGCCCGAGCAGAAGACGCCAGTTGGCCACCGCCGTCATGAAGAGGACGGAGATCACCAGACCCACGAGTCCACCGCGGTTGAGCGAGAGCATCAGCGCCCAGAGGGGCACCGCAGCCAACAGCCACCAGAGCCAGCGCGCTCGCCTGGCGGTGCTGCCCGCGTAGATCACGAGCACAGCCACGAGAGCCGAGAAGAAGCCCAGCTTGTTGTGGTGCTCCAGTGGAAACTGTGCCCGGAGTGTCTGGGGATCCGAGGGGATGTCGTGGTCGATCACCTCATCTCGCTGCCAGGCCTCGCGTGTCACCTCATCCGCCCCGTGCAGATAGAATTGATAGGTCGCGACCGCCATGGCACAGACGAGCAGACCGCTGATGGTGAGCACCATGGCCAGTCGCCTGAGCTCAGCGCGCGATGTCGTTCCGAGCACGATGCCGAGAAACACGATCAGATAGACAAAGAGCTCCTTGCGGAAAAAGCGCCAGCTCTCGGAGGGGAAGCGGCTCGTGATACAGGCGATGATCACGGCCACCAGGAAGACGGCCAGACCCCAGCACCACGGCCGGGCCAGAGCCCGCCAGTTGAGCGCTCCGCCGAACCACGGGATGGCCAGCATCGACACCGCCGTCAGCGCCAGGCAGAGGTGCCAGGCCCATCCGCTGCTCCACATCTCCCACGGCACCAGGAGAATCAGGCCCGCGAGGCCGAGGAAGAGGCCTCGGCGGCTCAGGCGCAGCCACCACTGCTGCTTCTCACGCCAGTCGCGCTCCGCCTGTGAGAGAGAACGCTCAGGTGCGGGTGAATCCGGCGAGCTGGTCTCGTCAGCACACATCATCCCAGTCAAGAACTCCTCTCGCCGGATCGCAAGGGAAACCGCTCGGTCACCGCGCGCACCACCCTTGCGCGGATCGCAGCCATCTCGGCCGCATGGGTGTCCGCAGAGCCCTTGCGGACGAGCGAACGGAGCTTGGAGAGATCTCGGAGCACCATGAAGAGCGGCAGGCGACTCCGGATCGCCTCCGCCTCCTCGGCCGACCGGTGCGCCAGATAGGGTCCCAGCAGAGGCTCGGGATCACCCTCGGGGATGGCCAGGGCGTGGAGGCTGGCCACCAGGTCGGGCTCAGGCGGACCGTATTGCAGCGAACCGATGTCGATCAGCATCACCTGCCCTGTGGGGTGAATCAGCAGATCATCCTCCGCGACGTGATTGTGGACGAGGGCGAAATCGCGATGCGGTGGCATCGCCCCGCGCTGGGCTCTCGTCCACTCCGCGAGCCGCGCGGGGGTCAGCGGTGCAATGAGATCCGCGTGGTCCCCGAGGAACGCCAGGCGATGGCCGATCATGCGATCCAGGCGTGGTCTGAAATCCAGACGGGGCCTGCCAACCGGCCATCCCCACGCGGGGGCACGGACGGCATGGAGAGCCCCGAGCGACTGCGCCAGCGCAGAGGCGTGGCCGACGCGCTCGCTCTCAGGCACCGAGGCGAGACTGTTGCCCTCGAGCCACTCCTCCACAAACACGGGTCCGCCCACTCTCCGCGTCCTCCACCATGACATCTCCGCGCCGAGGAGCTGTGGCAGAGGGCGGCGCCCACCCACGGGGTCCACACACTCCGCCAGAGTGTGGGCCCAGAGGAGCCGCTTTGCCGCACGGCGAATTTCGCAGCGGCGAACGATCGCGACCGGCCGATCTTCGGACAGTGCGATCCAGACATCACCGGACGATCCGTCCGATGGCCGGATCAGTGTGACGCTCTCCACAGACACGCCGGGCAGAAGGTCGGGGCGGCGCCTCAGGAGCTGCTCCAGGCACTCTGTGACACCCATTTTGCCTCTGCCCATGGCCGAGCCTCAGCCCGCATCGGGGCGCAGGAGGCCGCGCCATCCCCTCTTGTTTCCGACTGTCTCGACCAGTGCAGGGATCAGGGTGATCGCCGAGATCAGGGTGACGGCGACACCGACGAGCGCCAGCAGCCCCAGCGCCTGGATGCCTCGGAACGAGGCCAGCGACAGGGCTCCGAAGCCCAGGATTGTCGAGAGGGAGGTGATGACGACCGCCCGGCCCGTCTTGACGAGGGCGACGTCGATGCAGCCGTGGGCCGTGCCGCGGTGGCGCTCGATGATGTGGAGGCCGTTGTCGATGCCCAGCCCGATGATGATGGGCAGGGCGAGCACATTGATGAAGTTCAGCGAGGCCCCGGCCAGCGCCATGAGCCCCAGCGTCCAGAGCACCGCCGTCAGAACAGGCACGGTGACGAGGAGTGCGGTGCGGAAGGATCGGAAGTGGAACCACAGCACCGCCACCACACCCAGCGTCACGACGAAGACGGTCAGCACCAGATCGCGCTTGATCAGACGGCGCAGATTGTCGACCAGGGCGGTCACGCCGGTGACCTCGAGTGTCACCTCACCACCCGAGGCTGTGCCCACCTGCTCGCGGAGTGTCTGAGTGAGATCGTCAATCAGGAGCCCCTGGGCCTCACCGCTCCACGGGCTGCCATGGGGATACACGCTGGTCATCACGCGGTAGTTCTCGCCCGATCGCGTCACGTAGTTGGTCACGAGTCGGCGCAGCGACTGGCGGCTGGCGAGGCTCAGGCGCAGAGGATCGGCCTCGAGCGTCTGACGCTTCCAGGCGCGGAGGCGATCGAGGCTCATCTGAACGGCGGCGGGGCTGAGGCCCACGGCGGCGGCCTCCGCCCGGAAGGCCTCACCGACGGCATCGACGTCGAACGAGTCAATCATGCGCTGAGTCTGTGTCTGCCCCTCGACACTCGGCAGCAGGGTCCGCAGCGAGTCGATCGCGGCGATGCCGTGGTCCTCGCTGATCTCGACGAGGCGGCGGCTCAGGACATCGTTCGCGCTGAGAGCCGACTGGAGATTCGGCCCACGGCTCACCGTCAGAAGCAGCGGCTGGCTCGGCAGGCCGAAGCGGTTGGCCACGCGATTCTGCAGAGAGATCTGCTCGGGGGGGATCTCGCGGAGGTGGAAGAGGTTGTCGTCGAACTGGATTCCGATCGCGAGAAAACCGAGCCAGGCCGTGACGATCAGTCCCCCCAGGAGGGTGGTCCGTGGGCGGCGCACCACGGCATCGGCCAGTCCCTCCAGGCCGAAGCTCGTCAGGCGCTGATATCGGCTCCTCGGCTGGCGATGGTGGAGGACCATGAGAAGGGAGGGCATCAGGAAATACATGGAGAGCAGACAGCAGAGCACACCGGTGCCGCCGATGATGCCCAGCTCCCGGAATCCCGGGAAATCGGTCAGGAGAAGGGCGAAGAATCCCAGAGCGGTCGTCACCGCGCTGGTGAAGACGCCGGGCCCCACCTCGACGAGCGCTGTCCTCACGCTCTGGCGAGAGCGATTGCCCTCGAGCCGGTCCTCGAGGAAGCGGTTGTAGAGATGGATCCCGAAGTCGATGCCGAGGCCCAGAACGATGGCTGCGAAGGCGCAGGTCACGATCGTCAGGTGGCCGATGAAGAGCGCGATCAGTCCCAGCGTCCAGATGATGCCCACAGCGAGGGGGAGGCCGACAAAGAGGATGGCCGAGAGGCGGCGGAACGCGATGATGAACAGGATGATGACACAGAGTCCCGAGGCCAGCGCCGTGCTCACCACATCTTTGCGCAGAAGGCTGGTGTCGTAGAGTGTCTCGGTGTGGGGGCCGAGGTAGCCGATGCGGACATGCCCGCCGAGAGCCGCCTCCACGCTGCCGGCGGCCGTGCGGACATGGTGCATCAGGGCCTGCGAGAAGAGGAGATCCGTCGGTGGCTTGAGGGGGCGGATCACCAGGAGCAGCATCGTGCCATCCTGCGAGATGAAGCGTCCGGAGCGGGGATCGAATCTGACGGGGCTCCGCGTCAGGAGCAGCTGGCGCAGGAGCGTGTTGCCGAGCTGGAGGGGGTCGCGCATCTGCTCGCGTGCCACACGGGGGGACAGAGGGCCCGACAGGAGATGGCGGAGATGCACCGCCCGCGCGTGGAGCGCCTCCTCATTGAACAGGGCATCGCGCACACTCGGCCACTGCTCGGCGGGCAGCAGCAGACCATGGGTGATGCCGGTCGCCTCGCCGTAGTGATCCTGGGTGTCGGGATCGAGCGACCACTGCACCTCGAAGACGAACTCGGGGTTGTCCAGGGCAACCGCAAGGCGCTGAGCCGCATCGATCAGCAGCGGGATGTCCGCTGAGCCGCTGGAGGTCTCGATCACACCGTAGAGATGATCGAGCGCGCCGAAGTCCCGCACCGCCCGCCGATAGGCCCGGACCTCCGGCATCTCACCGGGGAGCTGACGCAGGATGTCGGTGTCGATGTTCTGAAGGGGCTCGAGTGCCACGCTGCCCGCGAGCAGGGTCACCAGCAGCGCGACCAGCACCACGAGCCGCGGATGACGCGTCGTGACGCTGGCGATCGCCTCGTGGAATGTGCGTCGCAGAGCCATCGGCTCACCTCATCCGGAGCTGCCAGAGCGCATGGATCTCAGCCCCGCGCGGCGGGGGAAGGTCGAACACCTGATCAGCGAAGCGGCGGTTGAGAAGGATCCGGTTCACCTCGCCGCTCACACTCCAGATCTCACCGCGTCGCCACCGGCGCCAGGGGCGCTCGACCAGCGCGAGGCGAAACTCGCTGGGGAGCACCAGACCCTCCTCGCTCGGCACACCCCCTCCCTCCTCGGTGACGTCGAACGCAGTGTAGGCATCCAGGGTGATCCAGAGCCAGAGGGAATCGCCTCCATTCATGGGGGGCAGGCGGAGGGCGAGCCCCTCGACCGTCAGCGTGTCGGGGCGAATGGCCCAGATCTCCTCCTCGAAGGTCCGCCACCAGGGGTCCTCGGCATCGCTGGGATCGCCACGGAGAAAAGTGTGCCGCCGCCAGCAGGAGCCCTCAGGCCTCCCCACCGGGCGCAGATCGGGCAGGCGCTGGGCAAAGATCTCATCGATGAGGGGAACCGCCACCAGTGATGACGCGTCCGTGGGCATGTTGCGCCGGATCGAGGGATCGAGTGTCTCCGTCGGCCCGCGGAAATAGAGCCCCTCCTGATCATAGAGGATCGTCGTCCACCCATCGCACTGGAGAAACTGGCGGATGGTGACCGGTGGAGGCCGGTTGAGGCGAAGACGGACATCGCCCGGCTCACGCCACATCAGGTTCGCATCGAGCCCCCAGCGGCCCACGATCTCCCCGCCCGCGATGGTCACGTGGGCCATCATCTGCACGGAGGTGGGCCCGATGGCGCGCTGAGCGGCGATGCTCGCCATCTGGTCGACCG
>JAFGKF010000237.1 GCA_016928695.1 Candidatus Sumerlaeota bacterium
GCTGGGCCTCGTCATTGCGACCCAGCTTGAGGTTCACCAGCGCCAGGTTCGTCAGAATCTCCTCACTCGCCGGCGCGCACGCCTGTGCTCCTTCGAATGCCAGACGGGCCCCCTCCAGATCACCGCGCAGGAAGCAGCACCCCGCGATCACCGAGTGGGCGCGGGCATCCTGCGGCGCCTGACGGATCCAGCGCGAGGCAATCTCCTCGGCCTCCTCGGCACGCCGCTGGGCGATGAGCATCTGCGTCGCCAGATGATGCGCCTCGGTCTGCCCGGGGACGATCTCCATGGATCGGAGGCACAGGGCCAGGGCGCTCTCGACATCACCCCGCTGAGCCAGCACCTGGGCGCGGTGCAGCAGCGCCACGGAGCGGTTGAGCGGGATCTCATCCGCGATGCCCTCGACCCTCTGCCAGGCGGCGAGGGCTCCGTCGACCTGCGCCAGTGCCTGAAGACACAGTCCCAGATCGATCCATCCTTTGCCAGAGCCCGGGCGGAGCTCGAGCGCGCGCCAGAGCGACTGAGACGCCTCGGCCGCTCGCCCCTCCCCCATCAGATGCTGACCGAGGTCCCAGTGAACCGCGAAGGCGTCGGGCACACGCTCACAGGCCCCCCGGAGATCCTCGGGGGTGAACGGGAACAGAAGCCCCTGCGTCGAGGCATCAGAGCCGCTGTTGTGGAAGCGCCGCAGTTTCCTGAAGCTCTTCAGCCCCTGATATCGCCGTCGCTCATCGACGAGAATCCACTCGTCTGTGCGCTCGAACCAGATCGACTCGTCCCACCCGTGCTCCCCGCGCATGCGATTCTCGAGCTCCGTGCCAGGCAAGACACTGAGCGGCGCGAGGAAGACCCGCTGGGGGCGGCTGCGCTCGATGAGATGAGCCGTGTCGCGCACACTCCTCTCACACTCGCCGGGCGCGCCGAGGATGTAGTACTGCCGCACCTGAATGCCGAGGCGCCGGGCCATCTGCGTCGCCTCGACGACGTCCTCAGGCCTCTCCCGCTTGTTGTGAAACGCGATCATCTCAGGCGACCCGCTCTCGACACCCAGGCTGATCTCATAGCATCCCGCGCGGCGCAGCCACACGAGACGCTCCTCGTCCAGGCAGTCGGCGCGCGTGTCGCACGACCACCAGAGGTCGAGCCCCGCGTCGATGATCGCCTGGCAGATCGCCTCGACGCGCTGGGCCGTGAGCGTGAACGTCTCGTCCTTGAACGCCACCTGGCGGAGCCCCGCGCGGCGCAGCGTCATGAGCTCCTCGATGACGTGCTCAGGCGAGCGCCATCGCACCTTTCGCCCCCAAACCGACGGCGAGGAGCAGAAGGTGCATGCATACGGGCAGCCGCGCGAGGTGGAGACGATCCAGTGGGGCCAGTGCCTCGCCGCGATGGGGAGCGAGTCGAGATCCTCGATCGGCGCTGCCCGCCCCTCGAACACGGGCGAACCACTCTCATCTCGCCATGCCACCCCAAGCAGGCCGCTCAGCGGCTCCTCTCGCTCCAACCGCCTCACGAGATCCGTCGTCGCGATCTCCGACTCCCCCACTGCCACGAAGTCCACCCAGGGCCAGCGCTCGAGAATCGCCTCGGGCATCGGTGAGACATGGGGACCGCCTGCGATGATCTTTGTCTCTGGGCAGCGCTCACGGACCGCCCTGGTCAGCTCGGCCACCGTGTGGCGATGGAAGGTGTAACAGCTCACACCGAAGAGCTCCGGCTGGGACGACTCGATCGCCTCCAGCGCCTCGCCCCAGGGCGTCAGCGCCAGATTCTCGAGCGCCACCTCATGCCCCTGCTCTCTCAGCACCGCTCCGAGCAGATGGAGTCCGATGGGGGGCTCGGTGTTGTCTCGGTCATCGAGGCGAGCCAGTGCCTCACGCGAGTTCAGGGGTCGCAGGGGAGGATAGCAGAGAAAAATGCGCACACTCGGACCTCTGCGAATTCATCGGTCCAGGGGAAAGAATTCTGAAGCCAGATGACTTGCATGGAAGTCGCGAAATCGGGGTGGGTCAAAACACCTCATCGCCCCACCGACGGATGTTGACAAAGCCACGAAGAGCCCCGAGGATCTGTGGCTCTGTGACACAGTTTTGGGTGCCCTGAGCACCCTTCCTCGGAGGAACACTCGGATGGCCAAGTCCAACAAAACCAAGAAAAAGAAAGTGGTGCTGGCCTACAGCGGCGGGCTCGACACCACCGTGATGGTCCACTGGTTCAAGCACACGCAGAACCTCGACGTGATCTGCTTCGCGGCTGACCTCGGTCAGGGCGAGGATCTCGCCCCCCTCAAGGCCCGGGCGAAAAAGACCGGGGCGACGAAGCTGATCATCCGAGACGTCAAGGACGAGTTCATCCGAGAGTACTGTTTCCCCTCCCTGCAGAGCGGTGCGCTCTACGAGGGCCGCTACCCCATGGCCACGGCCCTGGGGCGGCCGCTGATCACCAAGCACCTGCTCGATATCGCGAAGGCCGAGGGCGCCGACTTCGTGGCGCACGGCTGCACGGGCAAGGGCAACGACCAGGCGCGCTTCGAGTTCACCCGCGCGGCGCTCGCTCCCGACATCGAGGTGCTCGTTCCGATCCGGCACTGGGAGATGAAAACGCGTGAGTCCGAGATCGAGTACGTGGAGCAACATGGGCTCGAGTGCCCCGTGACGAAGAAGAAGCCCTACTCGATCGACCGCAACCTCTGGGGCATGTCGATCGAGTGCGGTGTGCTCGAGGACCCATGGGTCGAGCCGCCCGACGATGCCTGGCAGATGACGGTTCACCCCGACAGAGCGCCGGAGCACGGCGTCGAGCTCGAGATCAAATTCGAGGGCGGCCTCCCCGTCGCCATCGACGGGAAGCGGATGAAGCCGGTGGCGCTCGTCGATCACCTGCGGGTGCTCGGCGCCAAGCACGGCGTGGGCCGGATCGACATGCTCGAGGACCGGATGGTGGGATTCAAGAGCCGTGAGCTCTACGAGACGCCCGCGGCGGCGATCCTCCACCGCGCCCACGCCGAGGCGGAGGCGATCACGCTCGACCGCACGACGATCCACCTCAAGGCGATGCTCGCCCCCCTGTACGCCCAGCTGATCTACGACGGCCACTGGTTCCACCCCGCACGCGAGGCGATCAACGCTCTCGTCCAGGAGACCCAGCGGTTCGTCAACGCCACCATCCGCATGAGACTGCGCCGCAGCCAGGTGCTGGTGACAGGGCGGAAGTCACCGAACTCCGCCTACTCCTTCCAGCTCGCGACCTACGACGAGAAGGACACCTTCGACCAGAAGGCCTCGGAGGGCCACCTCAAGCTCCTCGGCCTGCCGGCCGAGACGCTCGCCCGCGCGCGAAAGGGACGCTGGCCCTCCTGATCCGAAATTGTGAGAGGCGGTCCCCCGGGGCCGCCTCCTCCGTGTCCCAGGAGATGAGACGATGAGTCCTCTCTCCAGCAAGTTCACCGAGAAGGTCCTCGCGAGGATCGGCAAGCTGGATCCCCAGCGCGTCGAGCGCTTCGTGCGCGGCGTGGTGCGCGAGCGCAACTTCTTCGAGGACATCTTCGACGCGATGGCCGAGGGCGTCGTCGTCACCGACCCCGACGGACGCGTGCTGATGATCAACCTCATGGCGCGGCGCCAGCTTGGCATCCGCCAGCGGGCGAGGGTGCTCGGCCGTCCGCTCCTCGAGCTGGCCGACGACTCCGCCCTGCGGCAGGTCCTCAGCGGATGGGACGGGCGACGGGTGGATCAGCGGGAGGTGATGCTCGAGATCCCCGATCACTGCGATCTGCTGGTGACACTGCGCTCCGTGCGCGATGAGGAGGGGGAGCCCGCCGCACGGGTGATGATCCTGACCGACGTCACCGAGCACCACCGGCGCGAGCGCGAGCAGGCCCGGGCCGAGCACCTCTCGGGCCTGGCGGTGCTCACAGCGGGGGTGGCGCACGAGATCAAGAATCCGCTGAACTCGCTCCGGATCCACGGCCAGCTGCTCAGCCAGGCGCTGGGCGAGGCCGAGTGGCCGACGGAGATCCAGGGGGAGCGGGCCGCCCGTTCGGCCGAGATCATCCTGGAGGAGACGCAGCGTCTCTCGCGCGTCGTCGATCAGTTCATGCAGGCGGTGCGCCCCGCCAAGCCGAATCTCATGCGCCACAGTCTCAACGTCGTGCTGCGGCGCGTGCTCAACATCGCCGCGCTCGAGGAGCGGGACATCGAGGTCACCCTCGACCTCGATCCCCAGCTGCCCGATGTGCTGATGGACGATCACCAGATGGGCCAAGCGCTGCACAACCTGATTCTCAACGCCGCGGAATCGCTCGGGGAGAGCGACCGCCAGCTGACCATCGAGACGCACGCCGCGGGGGACACTGTCACGGTCTCCATCGCCGACACCGGCTGCGGCATCCCCCGCGAGGACCTCGAGCGGATCTTCCAGCCCTACTTCACGACGAAGTTCAACGGCACAGGGCTCGGGCTGATGGTGGTCCACCGCATCGTCGGGGACCACGGCGGCCGCCTGCTGATCGAGAGCGCCGAGGGCGAGGGCACCAAGGTCACCATCGCACTCCCCGCCGTCGAGCGCCCCGCGCGCCTGCTCCCGCCCCCGGAGAGAGAGGACTGATCCGATGTCTCGCATCCGCATCCTGATCGCCGACGACGAGGCGAACACCCTCGAGGGGCTCCGCTGGGCCCTCGAGGGGGAGGGCGAGGACATGGCCATCGCGACCGCACGCGATGGAGAGCAGGCGTGGCAGGCGCTGCGCGCCGATCCCGCCGATCTGGTCCTCACCGACCTCAAGATGCCCCGCCTCAGCGGCATGGATCTCCTCCGCCGCGTCAAGGAGAGCAGCCCCGAGACGGAGGTGATCGTCCTCACGGGCCATGGGACGGTCGAGAGCGCCGTGGAGGCGATGAAGCTGGGGGCCGCGGACTACCTTCTCAAGCCGATCAACATCGAGGAGCTCCGGATCACCGTCCGCCGCGTGCTCGAGAGCGCGCGGCTGCGCCACGAGAACGAGGCCCTGCGCCGCCAGCTCGATGCGAAGTACGGCTTCGAAAACATCATCGGGCGATCCGAGGCGATGGAGCAGGTCTTCCACACCATCCGCCAGGTGGCGCCCACGCGCGCCAGCGTCCTGATCCAGGGCGAGAGCGGCACAGGCAAGGAGCTCATCGCCCACGCGATCCACCAGAACTCCCCCCGCAAGCGGGGACCCTTCATCGCCGTCAACTGCGGGGCGCTGAGCCCCACGCTGCTCGAGAGCGAGCTCTTCGGACATGAGAGGGGCGCCTTCACCGGCGCGGAGGCGCGGCGAAAGGGGCGTTTCGAGCTCGCCGACGGCGGGACGCTGTTCCTCGATGAGATCTCGGAGGTCAGCGCCGAGCTCCAGGTCAAGCTGCTGCGCGTCCTCCAGGAGCAGACCTTCGAGCGGGTGGGCGGGACCGAGACGATCCGCGTCGACATCCGTGTGATCGCGGCGACCAACCGAGACATCGATGCGATGGTGGAGCGGGGCACCTTCCGCGAGGATCTCTTCTATCGCCTCAACGTCGTCCGAATCACCGTGCCCCCGCTGAGAGAGCGCGTGGAGGACATCCCGCTGCTGGCCGACACCTTCGTGCGCGAGTGCGCCGAGGCCAACGGCAAGTCACTCCGACCGCTGACGCCGCGTGTCATCGCGGCGCTCCAGGGGCACCGCTGGCCGGGCAATGTGCGCCAGCTGCGAAACGTGATCGAGGGCATGGTGGTGATGTCCACGGGCAAGGAGATCACGGTCAAGAGCCTGCCGCCGGAGCTCCGACAGACGACAGATGGGGGACGGACGATCCAGCTGCCCGCGCGGATCTCGATGAGGGATGCCGAGCGCGAGATCATCCGCGCCACGCTGCGCGAGACCGGCGGCAACCGCGCCCAGGCCGCACGCATCCTCGGACTGGGGCGGAAAACGCTCTACCGCAAGATGGAGCTCTATGGGCTCTCCTGAGGCCACACCCGCACGGGGAGAGTGACGCAGCCGTGCCGCTCACCGCCCTGCTCGCTGCCCTGCTCTCGGGTGCCTCGGCTCTCCTCTGCGAGACGGTCTGGGCGCGGCCGCTGGCGCTCCTGGTGGGGGACACCGTCCTCGCCGTCGGCCTCGTCCTCAGCGTGTTCTTCGCCGGCATGGCTCTGGGGGCCTGGATCGTGGGATCGCTCGCGCCCCGCCTGATCCATCCCCTCCGGGTCTGCGCGGGATTCCAGATCGCCATCGCTCTGCTCGCACTGTTCTCCCTCCCGCTGCTCGGAGTCATCACTGACCTTCATCTCTCACTGCTCCCCGTGCTGGGGCGGGGCGCCAATCTCCCCCTCGGTCTGACCGGTGCATCCCTCGCGCTGCTTCTCCCCACCGCGCTGATGGGCGGAACCGTCCCGCTGCTCGTGCAAGCCCTCGCCCGCGGTCAGTGGTGCGATCAGACCTCTCCCGCGGCCCGCCTGTATGCCTGGAACACACTCGGGGGCGCTCTCGGCGCTCTGACCGCGGGCCTGTGGCTCGTCCCGGTGTTCGGGCTGTGGCTGACCTGTGTGATTGCGGCGGCGCTGAGTCTTCTCTCCGCCTGGCTGATGACGAGGGCGCAGCCACCGGAGCGGATCGGCACTCCATCCCCAGAGCCTCCCCCCGGGAGCAACACGCCTCCTCCCCTCACCCTGGGCATCGTGGCGGCGGGCGCGGGATTCACCATGCTGGGCTACGAGGTTCTCTGGACCCGCGTTCTCAGCGGTGTGGTCACCGACTCCGCCGCCTCGTTCGCCCTGATGCTGGGCTGGGTGCTCATCGGCCTGGCGATGGGGGGATGGCTGGCCGCGCGGCTCGATTTCGCCACGCGCTGGGCCCCTCTGGCCGTGCTGCAGCTCCTCACGGGGATTGCGGCGGGATCGGCGGGGCTGTGGCAGAGCTCCGCCCTGCTGCCCATCAGCACCGTGAGCCACTGGTTCGGTCTGACGGGGATGGCGGGCGGGATGCTCACCGAGGCGCTGGCCACCGCGGCGCTGGCGCTGGTGCCCTCGATTTTGCTCGGCATCCATCTCCCGCTCCTCTTCGCCGCCTGGCCCGGCAAGGCTTCAGGGCAGCGCTGGGGCCACATGGCCGCGCTGAACACCGCCGGGGCAATCGCCGGAAGTCTCATCACTGCGCTCATGCTTCTCCCTCTCCTGCACATGCGGGGGACAACGCTCGCCCTCGCCTCCGTCAACATCGCCCTGTGCCTGGTGATCCTCCTGGCCATGCGCCGCGGGCATCGAGTGGGCAGCGCAGTCATCCTCCTGGGCTGGGCGGCTCTCATCGCCGGTGTTCTTCTCGTCCCAGTGTCACCCCCACTCGCCCCGGACAACCGCCTTCTGGACCGGCGCGAGGGTCTCGGCGCGACGGTGTCAGTCGTCGAGGACTCCGGCGGCCATCGCCGCATGCTCGTCAACGACCGCTATGTCGTCGGCGGAACGGGGGGGCGGATGCTCGAGATGCGTCAGGCCCTGATCCCCGCGCTGATTCACCCCGAGCCGCGACGCATCTTCCACCTCGGGCTCGGCACGGGCCACACCGCGGGGGCGCTGGCGCGTGTGCCGGGTGTGGAACGACTCGTGACCTGCGACAACATCCCGGATGTCGTCCACTCTGCGCACGAGTGGTTTGGAGAGACGAACCTCGGTCTCTTCGACAGCGCACGCGTGGAGGTGGTCGTCGCCGACGGCCGCCACTGGCTCGCCTCCTCCGGCGAGGTCTTCGATCTCATCGTGATCGACAATCTGCTGCCCTGGACGGCCGGCGCAGCGCATCTGATGACCCGCGAGCACTTCGAGATCATCCACGATCACCTGGCGCCGGGAGGTCTGGCCTGCATCTGGCTCCCTCTGCACCAGGTCATGCCCGATCAGTGGATGATGATCTCACGCACACTGGCCGAGGTCTCTCCCCATCAGACGCTCTGGCTGGCACGGACCGAGCCGGAGACCTCGATCGGATTCATCGTCTCCGACGAGCGCCTGGATCTCGCGCACATGCTCGGCGATCCGCGTTTCCAGGACCCCGCGCTGCGCGATGTGTTTGACTTGTCCCTCATCGGGGGACCGGAGGACGTCTTCGCCTGCCTCACCTCCTCGGGGGTGGTGGCGGAGGACGGGCCGCTGAGCACGGACAACTGGCCCGTCCTCGAGCACATGGGCCTGAGGGCGCACCACACCGATCTCGCGCTTCACCCCGATCTGATCGGCAGCCCTGCCATGGCTTCCAACTGGGCGCAGCTCACCCTGATCCGTGAGTCGGCCTCCGAGGCCATGCGCTCCTCCCTGAGCGCCGAGGTGAATCCCACCGGGGCCAGGATCTGGCAGCGGTGGCAGAGCGTCACACGGCTCACCGAGGCCATCGCGGGGATCATCCGTGGCGACGAGCAGTCGGCGATGCAAGTCCTCCAGTCACTCGAGGAGGACCCTGAGCACCTCATGGGCCGCCAGACACTGGAGTGGACACTGATCACTCTCACGCACGGGGAGCAGTGGGAGATCGCAGTGGCGCTGGGCGAGCGGGCGCGGGAGATCTTCGATCTCTCCCCCGACGCCGAGGTGGCATGGGCCACGGCTCTTCTGCAGACCCACAGCACCTACCGCGCGCGCCGGACGCTCCAGAGAGTCCTCGATGCGCATCCCGATCACCTGGGCGCGGCATGGGAGCTGATCAGGGCGCTGGTGATCGATGAGCGTCGCGATGAGGCCCAGGAACTCCTCGAGGAGACGCAGCGGCGTCACCCCGACAATCAGAGAGTTCAGCGGCTCAGAATCCCCCGCTCTCCGGAGTGAAAACTCCGCGCCGCCTCAGCTCGCCAGCGTGTCGATGGCCTGCTCCAGCTTCGGGGGCAGATGCCCGATGAACTTGATCCCCACGCGGTGGCCCGTGGCGTCCTCCTCTGTCCAGCGGACCTTGCCGACCATCAGAATGGGGCTGCGCAGAGCGGGGAGGCGAATGGCCATCTGAACGAGCGTTTCGAGCGCCACGGGCTTGGTGAGATGAACCTTCACCCCACGGCGGCTGATGTCCAGGGTCTGGGTCTCGTCGAAGAGCGATGGCACCCCGGGGCTTTCGCTCATGAAGGAGTACGCGATCTCCAGCATCTCCCGATGCCGCTGGCTTTTCCGTCTCTCGTCGCCCGACGTCATCGTGTCAAACACCTCACAGGGACGGCCTCGACCCACTCTGGAATTGACCCTCTCACAGGGCTCAGGCCAGTGTCAATCACCCCCCCATGCGCCTCAATGATATCACCCGAGAGCACTTTGAGAACCCGCGCAACACGGGTCCCCTCGAGGGGGCGACTCACCGCGGTGCGGACACCAATCCCGTCTGCATGGATCTCATGGTGATCAGCCTGAGGGTGACGGAGCAGGGAATCGAGGAGGCCCGCTTCGAGGCGGAGGGATGCCCCCCGACCTACGCGGCGGGATCGATTCTGACCGAGAGAGTCCGGGGACAGAGTGTGGATCAGGCCCGCGCAGTCGCACCCGAGGACGTTGTGGAGTGGCTCGGAGGCGTGCCGCCGGGCAAAGAGCACGTGGCCCACCTGGCCGTCAGTGCTCTGCGCCGCGCACTCGACTCGCCTTTGAACATGCAATGATTCCCTTGACCTGTCTCACCCCTCTGTGAGTGGGTGGGGAAACGCCACCCACTCCAAACACAGATGTGCGTGTCCCCCAGGTCAAAACCTTGCACTTTCAAGTCGCACACTGCGACAATCTGCAATGGGTTCTGATGGCTCTGAAAGGCTCATTGTTCCATGCGAATCCTCTTTCTCCTGCCCGAGGCCACCGGCTGGCTCGGCACCGTCCACCACGGCAAGGCGGGGATTGCCCGTCTGAGTCTGACGACTCTGGCATCCCTCACCCCCCCCCATCATGAGATTGTCTACCGCGACTCGCGGGTCCATGAGATCGACTTCGACATGGATGTGGACCTGGTCTGCATCACGGCCCTGACCAACGAGGCGCCCCATGCCTACTTCTTGGCCGATGAGTTCCGCCGCCGCGGGGTCACGGTCATCATGGGGGGCGTCCACGTCAGCGCCTGCCCCGACGAGGCGCTCGAGCACTGCGATGCCATCGTGATCCATGAGGCGGAGGGCATCTGGGAGGGGATCCTGGACGACGTGGAGCGAGGCGAGCTCAAGAGGACCTACAAGAATTCCACCTATGTCTCTCTCAACGGGCTGCCCAACCCGCGGCGCGACCTCCTCGATCACAGGATGTACAGCTGCCCGAATTCCCTGATCGCGACCCGCGGATGCCCGTTCAAGTGCAACTACTGCACAGTGACGAGCTTCTTCGGAAACACCTTCCGTGTGCGCCCCCCCGACGAGGTCCTGGCTGAGCTCCACTCGATGAGACCCGGACGCGTCTTTTTCATGGATGACAACCTGATCGGCAACCTGGCGTATGCCAAAGAGCTCCTCGAGGTCCTTCGGGGCTGCGGGCGGCGGTGGGGCTCACAGGCGTCGATCAATCTCGCCCAGGACCAGAAACTGCTCGAGGCCTACCACGCCGCGGGGGGCGACTGGGTCTTCATCGGATTCGAGACTCTCTCCGAGGCCAATCTCCGGGCCTCCAAGAAGACATTCAACCTCAAGGGCGAGTACGAGGACGCGATCAAGAGGATCCACGACGCGGGGATCAGCATCTACGGGAGCTTCATCTTTGGCTTCGATGACGACGAGCCCGGAGTCTTCGCCGACACGCTCGAGTTCATCATGAAAAACCGCATCGACATGGCCATGTACCACATCCTGACCCCCTACCCGGGCACCGAGCTCCGGGACATCATGCTCGAGGAGGGGCGGGTCATCGACTTCGACTGGATCCACTACAACAACTGCGAGGTCGTGATCCAGCCACGCCGGATGACAGTCGAGCAGCTCCAGGAGGGTTACCACTGGATGCACAGGCAGACCTACTCGATGAGGGGAATCTGTCGGCGCGTGCTGGGCCGCAGCCCCCTGACCCTCCCTGAGCGATTCTTCGCAAACCTGGTGGGACGCCGCAAGGCGAAGGCCTACCCTGAGCCGTCCATCCCCTTCCACGAGTTCGGTGGTGACCGTGGGCGATCCACCCTTCAGCGCATTGACAAGAGCGCTCCCCCCGCCGAGCCCATGCCGGGCGAGCCGATCCCTCTGACCGAGCAGGCCGCCGAGGACTTGGAGGAGATGAGGCTCTGACAACCCTGGGGGCCGATCTCGTCACCGCGTGCCGAGTCATCCCAGCACACCCAGCAGAGTGTAGAGAACCACCGCGCCCGCCGCGGCGAGCAGGGCATAGGGGATCTGCGTCCGCACGTGGTCGATGTGATCGCTGCATGAGGCCATCGAGGAGACCACAGTGGTGTCGCTGATCGGCGAGCAGTGATCGCCAAACACCCCGCCCCCGAGCACGGCGCTGACCACCAGAGGGAGCGAGACACCCGCCGTCGCCGGATTCTCGTTGAACAGATGCGCCAGCGGCACGGCGAGCGGGATCATGATGGCGAACGTCCCCCAGCTGGTCCCCGTGGAGAAGGCGATGAAGCACGAGACGAGGAACACCACCGGTGCGATCACCGCGGGTGAGAGCCAGGGCTCCGCGGTGCGGGCGACCCAGTCCCCCGTCCCGAGCTCATTGCATGTCATCCCGATGGCGAAGGCCAGCATCATGATCGTGGCGAGCGGGACAAGCCCTCCCGCGCCCTTGAAGGAAAGATCGACGATCTCCTGAACGCTGAAGATCCGCTGCAACCACATCATCACAGCCGCCACGGCGACCCCGAACAGAACACCCCAGAGCACGGCCGTGGATCCCGAGGCGTTTTTCAGCAGCGACATCAGCGTCGTGGGCTCACCCAGAGCCCGGAGCTCGGCTCTCCCGGTGATCCAGATGCCCAGAGGCACCATGAGCACCATCGCGACGAGCGGCACCATCATGTTGCGCAGACGAGGCTGAACCCCCTCCTTGCGCGGAACGGTGATCACCTCGGTGTCGACCACCGGCATGGCACCATCGCGCAGCACCTTGCCCTCCTCGCGGGCCCGCCGCTCGGCGCGCCGCATGGGTCCGATGTCCCAGCCTGTGAGAACGACAAAGAGGACGAGGAGGACTGAGATGATGGCGTAGAAGTTGAGTGGGATCGCCGCCAGGAAAACGGGGAGCGTGCCCTGATCGCCCAGATGGCCCGCCGTTGCCTCCACGGCGAGCAGGCCGAGAACATACGCCCCCCACCCGTTGATCGGAAGCAAAATGCAGACCGGTGCCGAGGTCGAGTCGCAGATGTAGGCGAGCTTCTCGCGCGAGATCTTCAGGCGGTCGAACAGAGGACGCGAGACCGTGCCGACCACGAGGCAGGTGATCGTCGACTCGATGAAGACGCCGAGCCCCACCACCCAGGCCATCAGCTGAGCGCCGCGCCGTGTCTGCGACCAGCGCCAGCGGCTGACCCACTGGACAAATCCGTCGATGCCCCCGCTGCGCTGCATCAGGATCAGCAGCGAGCCCATCAGCATCGTGAAGACGATGACGCGGGTCTGCCAGGCCTCACCGAAAACGGCGACGAGACAGTTGATCGCCTCCCACGTCCCCATCAGGGGATTACCCCCCGCGGCGATCACCCAGCCGATCCACACGCCCGCCAGGAGTGAGAGCACGACCTGGCGCGTCGCGATCGCGAGCCCGATGGCCATCAGGGGCGGGAGGATGGAGAGCCAAGGATGGGCTGACAGCAGAGTCTCCGGATCGGGCATGAGCGATATCCCCTCTCCCTTGAACTGACGAGCAGTCTCGGCACTGCGTGGGCATTGTCAACACCCCTCACCCAGTTTGCCTTGACATCCCATGGCCCGCAGACGACACGTGCCCATGGCCATCTTCAACCCCGTCACCAAGGGCAAGATCTTTGTCATCCTCCCCGCCCTCAACGAGGAGGAGGCTCTCCAGCGACTCCTGCCCGACATCTATCACGCGACCGACATGATGCGGACGGCGATCCATGTGATCGTGATCGACGACGGATCGACCGATCGCACCGCCGACGCGGCCCAGTGGGCACCCGAGGGACTCAGCGTGGAGGTGATCTCCCACGGCGAGAACCGGGGACTTGCGGGGGGACTGACCACGGGGATCAATCGAGTGCTCGAAATGAGCGAGAGCGACCACGACCTCATGGTGTGCATGGACGCTGATCACACCCATCCCCCCGAGAGCATCCCGAAGATGGCCGCCCTGATCTGGGAGGGGCAGGACATCATCATCGCCTCGCGCTATCAGTCCGGATCGCAGCAGAGGGGCGTGCCCCGATTCCGACGCCTCCTCAGCTGGGGAGCCAAGACGCTGTTCCGCCTTCTGCTGCCCATCCCCAGCGTGCGCGACTACACCTGCGGCTATCGGGCCTACCGCGTGAAAACCCTGCGCGAGGCGTGGCGCCGCACCGACGGCCACCTGATCACCACCCGGGGATTCGCCTGCACCGACGAGCTGCTGATCAAGCTCGCGATGATCACGAAGAGGATCCGAGAGATCCCCTTCACGCTGCGCTACGACCGCAAGCCGGGCAAAAGCAAGCTCCAGCTCGGTGTGACGATCCGCGCCCAGATCCGCGTGCTGGGGCACCTGCGTCGGCTGCGCCGCGCTGGCCTGCCCAAATGATCGGAAGGCGCAGACGTATGCATGAATCCGAGCCCCGGAGGGGCGACCGGTCATAGCCGGCCTCCTGCGCGCCTCAGCGCTTCGGCGGCGGCGCGGGGTGCA
>JAFGKF010000238.1 GCA_016928695.1 Candidatus Sumerlaeota bacterium
ACATGACTTCTTGAATATATCTCCAAGCCACGATGTTCTTTTCTGTGTATTTTCGGATATCATGATTCATCTGCTGGCACGCCATGAAATACCTGTTGAGCCCTTCGTCCGATGAGATACTGCATTCTCTGAACAAGATGTCGTCAATATGCGATTCATGGGCCACAGAATTGCGAACTTCGCTGATCGCCCTGAGATCCTCGCTCAAAGAGTTAAAATGACCACACGTGAGCAGATGGAACTGCCTTGCCTTGGTTCTAAAGGGAAGTCCCCATATTGCACTCCATAGCTTGTCTAAATAATCATTCCTGATCTCCTCACGCTGTTTATCATCGAGCTCATTGCCGCTCCTGTCTGTGGAGGGCGCACCAGGCACATCCGTTGAAAGATGCTCACAGATGTGATCTGTGATGGCTCCATCAACTGACCCGAAGGAATAAAGAACAACCAGCGTGATCTTCGCCTTCTTGTCTCCTCCTCCCCCTGATATGATCCTCAGGAGATCATCAACACTGTTGAGAGGAACTCTTGGCCCTTTTCCATCCATGATCATCTGTGTCCATCTGTGTCATCTGTGGATCAATCACCCCAGCCGCCGCGGCAACCAGACACCCCGCCCCTTTTCACCCACGACCCGATGGTCGTCGACGATCACCTCGCCGCGCGAGAGCGTGGTCCGCGCGAATCCCGCCAGCTCCCACCCCTGATAGGGTGACCAGTCGCAGTTCGTCTCCATCTTCCGCCAATCCACCCTGATCCTCTTTTTCGGGTGGATGATCGCGAGATCGGCATCCGCGCCGACCTCGATCGCCCCCTTGCGCGGTGCGAGCCCCATGATCCGCGCGGGATTGGTGGAGAGCTTTTGGCAGAGATCGGTGATCGAGAGGCGCCCGCCCAGCACGCCGGCCGTGTAGGTGACGGGGAGAAGAGTCTCGAGGCCCGGCATCCCCATCGGGAGCCGGGTGAAATCCCCCTTCCACACAGCCCTCTGCTCCCTCGTGAACGTGCACGTGTCCGTGCAGATGATCGAGATCTCGCCGTCTCGCAGCCCCTGCCAGAGCCGCTCGCTGTCCTCGGGGCTCTTGACCTGCGGGCTCGTGCAGAAGAGGTGGCCGTTTCGCCCCCTCAGCTTCGAGTCGTCCAGCACCAGGTACTGCGGGCAGGTCTCCGAGAGCACGGGCGTGCCGTTCGCCTGCGCCTCGCGGATGATGTCGGCCCCCTCGCCCGTCGACATGTGGACGATGTGGAGCGGTCCGCCGGTGATCCCGCTCCAGGTCACCGCGCGCTGGATCGCCTCGGCCTCGATGAAGTTCGGGCGGCTCATCGCATGGCAAAACGCCCCATGCTTTTTCATCATCGCGGGCGTGTGGTGCCGCCGCACCATCTCGCGCATCACGTCCATCGACTCCGCGTGAATCAGGAGAAGTCCCCCGAGATCGCGCATCATCTCGAGGGTCGAGAAGATCACGTCGTCGTCCACCCCCAGGTGGCGCTCCTGGTAGATCATGAACTCCTTGAAGGTGGGATACCCCCGCTCGATCAGCCCGGGGATCTCCCTCCGGTGATTCGGCCAGTCGATCACGCAGACGTGGAAGGCGTAGTCGACGAGTGCCTTGCCCTCGGCCTTCGCATGCCAGATGTCCACCGCCCGGCTGAGCGAGTCCATGCGGCCGCCGCGCCGGAGCATCGGCGTCGCGAAGTCGATCAGCGTCGTCACACCGCCCCGCGCCGCCGCCCGCGTGCCCGAGACGAAGTCGTCGTTCGAAGCCGTGTCACCCACCGGCAGATCGAGGTGGACGTGAACGTCGATCACGCCCGGGAGCACCAGGTGTCCCCGCGCGTCGATGATCTCGGCGCCGCGGTCGATCTTTGACAGCCCCTCGCCGATCGCCGCGATCCTCTCGCCGCGGATGCCCACATCCGCTTTCACCGGCCCACTGGGGGTCACCACCGTCCCGCCGCGGACCACCTTGTCGAATGCCATCTTCAGATCACCTCTCAACTGCCCATGTGTCCCATATGTCCCATGGGTCCCACTCACTCCCCCGCCCGCACCAGCCGTGGGTGGCAGTGGCCGATCGAGACAGTGACGATCCCGCCGAAGAGATCGAGATGCCGGCGCCCCGTCTCGTCGAACAGCCACTGCATGTGGCCCTCCACGATCATCAGGGGTTCGCGGTGATAGGTGAACATGGCGAAATTGACGTGCTCCCGCCTGAGGGCCAGGACCTCCCCGCGCGAGAGCCCCCTGTGGGGACGCGGCGTGTGAGCGCACGGCGGCATGGTCGGCTGAGACGTGATTCGGACCATCGGATGACTCGGAGACTCGTGGTGAGATTCAGGGTTGGCGCCCGCCGTCCCATTGTCAATCGGGGAACATCTTCACCGAGGTCAGTGGGACAACCACACAGCGCGATCCCCGGCCGCGGCGGCGGCCGGGGATGAAGAGAGCGGTCTGACTCAGGTCACTCGGTCTCGAAAACCGACAGATCGACCGGCACGATGGTGTCGGACTCAAACACCCGGATCGCCGCATTGGCGGCACCAGGGCCGGCGAGAACAATCTCGGAGTGTCCGTCGCCATCCATGTCCAGGAACGTCGAGGTCGGGCCCTGGGGGCCACCCGCCGCCACGGCGCCGATGTACTCGACCGATGTGAGGTTGTTCGCCGCGCCGCGGGTGACGGTGTAATTGCCGATGGCATTGTCGGCTCCGCTGCCACTGTACTCCATGATGACGATCTCACCGCCACTGCCGCCGGCGTGATCCGGCTGAATCGCGAACAGCAGCTCCTCCTGTCCGTTGCCGTCGACATCGGTCAGCTGCAGGTTTTGCCCCGCCATCAGATCCCCATTGGAATCGGTGCCCGGATCGACGAGCACGGGGGCAGCCGTCAGCTGAGCCCCCCCATCGAACAGGAGCTGACTGGCCGTGGCCATTGTGCTGACGGGGTTGCCGGTGGTGACGCCCTGCATCGTCCAGATGTCCGCCTCGCGGCCGTCGGTGAAGAAGAGCGTCGCGATGCCATCGCCGTCGAGGTCACCGGCCGCCATCGAGTTGTGCTTCATCAGCTCATCCGCCGGCGCGGGCCCGGGCGAGTTGTCCACCGATGCGGGATTCGGATAGGTGTCGGGTCCCGAGGCCTCCCAGACACCGATGCCACAGAAGTCGTAGGTTCCGATGACGATGTCCGGCTGGCCGTCCGCATTCATGTCAGCGCACAGAGTGTCGTAGGTGCTCCCACCGAAGGCGACCGGCGAGTTGATGTTGACCGACTCGATGTTGAAGGTGGCTGTGCCGAGAACCCAGGTGCCACCCACGATGGAGGAGACGGTGACGGCGTTGGTCGGCCCCTCATCGTCGGCGGTGACGAACTCGAGCGTGCCGTCCCCGTCGACATCGCCGATGTCCACTCCCTCGATCTCCGTGTCCGTGTTGGCGAGGAGAGCGGAGCCGGAGTACTCATCGCTGGCGACCGTGTACCCCACCCCCCAGGTGTTCTCAGCCGAGGAGGCGTAGACGGCCACGTTGCGCACAGTCCCCGCCCCGGGGCCGGAGTAGCAGAGATAGATCTCAGGGCCATCGGCCAGGTCGAGATCGGCCACGATCAGATCGCCAAAGGAGCTGAAGTCCGAGGCGTTGACGTCGGCGATGAACTTGTCCGAGTAGCGGAGTGCGTAGGCATCGTCGCCGCCGTCATACTCATAGATGTAGAGCTCGGCCAGTCCATTGAGAGTCTGGTCACTGCCCCCATCGAAGCGGGCGTAGATGATCTCCTGGTTGCCGTCGCCATCGGTGTCGACACCGGCCACGACGGCACACGACTGAACTGTGCTCAGTGTCAAGTCGGCGATGTCCCCTGCGGGCTCGGTGAAGACTTGGCTGAAGGACGGCAGGGCAAAGGCCCCTCCGGCCATCAATGACACAGAGAGTGCCAAGAGAAAGAGGCGCATAGTGCATTCCCTCCTTGGATGAGAGCAGGCCGCTGAAGAGCGCGGGGCGATCTGCCCTCTTCCCATCAGAACAGGGGAAAGCTGATTGAACCGCTGACTGTTTGTCAACCAAAGTCCAAGCGTCTCAGGCCTCCCGGTGAGCCCGGCGGCGGATTCCCGCCCCGATGAACACGGAGTCGGCGGCAGACCTCTGCATCATGGACTGTCCCTCACCCTCTCTGCGATGTGGGCGAGTCTGTGATCGATCGCACGGCACACTGTGTGCCATCTCACACCGGCGCATCACCCGGATCGCCCTCTTGCGCTGCGAGATCCCCATGGCGTAGAACCACCCCGCCATCAGCCGAGGAGCCCTCCCATGTCCCCCTCTCTTCCACGCGTGATCCGCTGTCAGTCTCCCGAGACGGGCGAGCCCGCCTTCGGCCTCGTCCTCGAACAGAGAGGGGGTTCTCCCACGGCGGCTCTCAATCTCACCGCCCAGGAGCCCTCTCTGGGGAGCTCCTTCACGTCCTTCGGCGCACGGGGTTTCGAACTCGCCAAGCGGCTGCAGGGGCAGTTGGATGGGGGAGAGCTGAAAGCCGCGCGCTGGGTCATCGAACCCGAGCACCTGCTTCCCCCCGTCGACATCTCCGACGAGGACATCGCCGAGCGCCGCCGCTTCATCCTCAGCATGGGGCTCAACTTCCGCAGTCACCGTGAGGAGACCGCGCGCGGCTCCGACCTGATCATGGTCAACGCCGTCGGCACCACCGGGCCCCATGATCCACTGACGCTGATCCCGCAGGCGCTGCTGCCCGACATCGAGGCCGAGGTGGGATGCGTCCTTCTCGAGGACATCGACCTCGCCGATGTTCCGCCCATGGCCGAGCTGGAGCATCGACTCGCCTATTTCGTGGTCAACGACATCAACGACCGCGCCCCGATGATTCTCGACGAGGTCGACGGATACACCGCAGGCAAGTCCGACCCCGGCTACGTCCCCATCGGTCCCTGGATGATCCACGGGGCAGAGCTGCCCATCTTCTCGAAATCGCTCGGCCTCGAGATCACATGCCATGTGGAACACAGAGGAGAGGACCCAGAGCGAAGACAGTTTGACACCACCGACCGACTGATCCGCGACCCCGAGCAAATCCTGAAGCTGCTCGGCGAACAGCTCGAGGCTCATCCCGACAAGGCAGGAGGCGACCGCCGGGGCAATCGCCATCCCTTCGCCCGCCGGGAGGGGAATCGCTGGGTCCTGCCCGCGGGCAGCCTGGTCCTGACCGGCACACCGGGGGGCACCGCACTGCAGGCTCCGCGTGGTCTTCAACGATTGGGTCTGCTTGTCTTGGGTGGGTTCTCCATCACCGGGGCGCGCCGCGCCTTCCTCCGGCGCCAGATCCGCCTCCGCGCCGAGCTCGGCTACCTCATGCCCGGCGACACCGTGGAGACCAGCGTCACCCATCTGGGCCGGCAGCGCTGGGAGGTCCGAGGCCCCGACAAAGACTCTCATCACTGAGAGTGTGCTCAGTCTTTCGAGGGCGGACAGAGCGAGATCTCTCGGCTCCCCGCTTGACAATCCGCCGCCTCGTCATCCAGATTCCATGGGTCCGAATTCAATCTGTCAGGGGGTACTGAACAAATGCGCAATCTGTTCATATGCACTGCTCTGGTGTGTCTTCTCGTCAGCGCCGGGATGGCCCAGGATCCCACCTTCGCTGACTTCGACAGCACGCCGGTTTTCACGGATGATTTCAACGCCGGTGGCTCACCGGGTCCCAACGGTGATTGGATCATCGACGCCGACCTCGCGGGGTTCGGCTTCCCCTCCGCGCTGCAGCCGCCCCAGTTCGTGGGATCGCTGCCAGCCGGTCTCGATGCCGCCTTCGCCGGCGATCCCGTCGCCAACAATCCGTCGGGCGACAGCGCTGTGATGCTGGTGGGCAACCTGTCGGCCGACGCGGGCACGCACTTCGGCCTGGCCTACATCGACCTGGCCGACCCCGTGGCCGGAAGCGGCAACAACTCCTACGAGACGCTGACCAACTACCGCTTTGACGCCACAATCTTCTGCCTCGGCACAGGTGACACCTTTGATCGCTTCCAGGTCGGCCTCTATGTCCATGCGGGCGTCGGCCAGCCCGATCTCTTCCGCGCCGGCGTGTTCCACAACACCTCCTCCGATGGCAGTGGCCCTGGGTTCGGTGTCCGCGGCGTGGCCACTGGCAGCCAGACCTACCCCACCCCCAACCCAATCGCCAACGGTCGATGGGTCAGGATGAGCATCATGGTGCTCGGTGACCGGATCGCCACCGTCGTCGATGCCAACGGCGACCAGATCCTCGATGAGAGCGATCCCAACGAGTACCAGGTCTGGGACCGCGACACCGCCGACATCGCCAATGGCTACCCCGCGGTCTGGACCGTCGGCGAGGTCTCCAGCGACGTGAAGCCTCTGTTCGTCGACGACGTGGCCCTCTACCTGCTCCCGGGTCCGCCGCCGCCGCCCCGCTACCTCGACGTCGCCAGCCTGTCGGTCGATCAGATCATCACCGAGACCGAGCTCGACGCCTACAAGACCGCCAACACCCTGCCCACGGGGGTCGACTTCCGCTCGGTCGGTGTGGATCCGACCACGGGCTACCTCGTCTTCCTGGACAACAACGATGGCCAGATCTCGAACATGGCGGGTCTCATGACACTCGATCCCTCCGATCCCGACCCGGCGAGCACCCTGTCGGTCCTGGTGCCCGCGGCGACACTGGCCACGGCCCTCGACGGGCCGGCCACCCAGTCAGCCACCAACGGCCTGCGCTACTCGGCCGACGCCTCGATTCTGGTCTGGTCCGAGTACGGCAGCGTGGACGACCTCGTCCGCATCGATGATCCGGGTGGAGCCAACACCGTGACCAACCTGCTGAGCCAGGACGGGACGGCGGGAATCGTTCTGACACCGGATGAGACCCAGCTGATGGTCGTCACCGAG
>JAFGKF010000239.1 GCA_016928695.1 Candidatus Sumerlaeota bacterium
AGATCCGGACACGCGAGCAGCTCAACCAGCTGCTGGATGAGCGCATCCAGGAGCTGCCCGAGGTCGAGCACACGCCGTTCTACGATGGAGGGATCTTTCACCGTGTCATCGCGGGCTTCATGATTCAGTGCGGCGCCCCCGTGGGGATTGCGAATCCGGGCGCGGGCGGCCCCGGCTACAGCATCGAGGACGAGTTCAACCCGGAGCTTCTCCACGGCGAGGCGGGTCGCCTGAGCATGGCCAACAGCGGCCCTGACAGCGGGGGATCGCAGATCTTCGTCACCGTCCGCCCCACACCCGAGCTCAACTTCAACAGCCAGATCATGCGCCAGCGCGGCGGGGGCCACGCCGTCTTCGGCCAGGTGATCCGCAACTATGAGGTCGTCGAGGCGATCAGCCAGGTGCAGACGAACCCCGAGGATCAGCCGCTGCAGGACGTCGTGATCCAGCACATCACCATCGTGCGCGTCGGGGATGAGGCACCCGAGGTGGAGCCCGCCGCCACCGAGACCGCCTCTCCCGAGGCGACCATGTGATGGCCTGAGCAAACCTCGGGACCCCACGCCCTGTCGTTGCACTCACAGATCATGAGAGACATCGCCCTCACGCTCGCCGCCGCGCTCCTCGCGCTCTCACTGGGATCGCCGGTGCCCGCCGATGAGGCCAGCCCGGAGGCCTCCTCGGGTTTCTCCTCGGTGCGGGGGCTGTACGCGCTCTTCTACACGACGGAGGGGAGCTTCGCGTGCCGTCTCTTCGAGGACCGGGCCTACAACAACATCCGCAACTTCATCGATCTGGCGTGTGGCTATCGCACGTGGACCGACCCGCGGACCGACGAGGAGCGGCGCGAGCCCTACTACGATGGGCTGCTGATCTACAGCGTGACGCGCAACGCCATGCTCGTCGGCGGAGATCCACTGGCCAATGGCCTGGGCTCTCCAGGCTATCACATCGACGACGAGATCCACGACGACCTGCGGTTCGACGTCCCCGGGCGCCTGGGGATGGCCAACCTGGGGGGTCAGCCCAACACGAACTCGGGCACCTGGTTCGTCACCGCCGCGCCGCTGCCCGAGCTCGACGGCCGCTACACGATCATCGGTGAGGTCGTGCAGGGTCTCAATGTGGTCCGGCGCATCACCCGTGTGGCGGCGAACCGCCAGGGGCGCCCGCTCGAGGACATCGTGGTCGAGCGCATCGACATCATCCGCGTTCTGGAGGGCGGCGAGGTCGTCGCCTACGAGCGCAGCACCTCCCACCCATTCGCGGAGGTCGATGCCATCCCCATGGCGCAGCGGCTGACCTCGGGTCCGACGTGGCGGAGCGGTGACAGCGAATTCCCCCTGCCCGAGCTCCCACCGATCTACGGACCTCTGCCCGAGTGATGACGGATGTGTGACGGTGTGACTCTCTGCCCCGGGAAATCCGGGGCGGCTCGCTCTCACACGAATCACACTTGTCGCTGCACTGGCCTTCATGAATGAAGGCCCCACCCTGGCGGGGTCAACCAGTCGACTGTCTATTCAAGTTTGTTTCGTATCAGATCGCCATCAGGCAGATGTTGTTCTCCTCGGCCAGGGCGATGGCCTCCTCCTGATCGAAGAAGAGGGTCTCGCCCGCGCTCATGGCGAGCAGTGAGGCCTGGGCCTTCACCAGGTTTTTCACCGTGGTGATTCCGACCACAGGGATGTCGAAGCGCCTGTCCTGCCGTGGCTTGGAGACCTTGATGATGACCGTCCCGGGGCCGGCGAGCTCACCGGCGCGCAGGATGGTCTGGTCAGTGCCCTCCATGGCCTCGACCGCCACGATCAGCTGGCTCTTGACCACGATGGTCTGGCCGATGTCGAGCCCGGCGATCTCCTTGGCGATCCGGTGGCCGAACGCCACATCCGCTCTCTCCTGGTCGGTCGGCTCGCGGTGATTGGTCAGGACACCCTTTTTCGGGAGCATATCGCTCAGATAGTAGGAGGAGTCGATGTACTCGATGCCCTCACTCGCGAACTCCTGGACCACGCGTCCGAGCAGCGAGTCCGCCTGCTTCGAGCCGAGCGAGGTGAGCACGCGCAGCGCGCGGCGGTCCATCTTGTGGAGCTTGAAGAGGGCCGTCGGGGGGAAGCGCCCCGCCATCACGGCGTACTTCAGATTCTCCTCGTGGAAGGTGTCGATGGCGCGCTGGAGCTGCCCCAGGCCCATCCAGTGGACACGGGCACAGATCTCCTCGATCTTCTCCGAGGTGATCCCTCGGACACCGAATCCGATCACCTCCACGCCGCGGTGGCGCGCACCCTCGGCGATGAGCAGGGGAAAGTTCCCCTGCCCCGCGATCACTCCCAGCCTGTCTGGCCGAATCTTTTTAAACATCACTGCCCAGTGTCCGATCCTGTCTCGGCGTCACCGGCGAGGGGACGCCCGCCGGTCCACGGTGGTCCTCAGTCCTCCAGTGGCCTCTGAAACGCGAATTTGATCTCCGCGGCGGCGGCGAGCTCGCCGTCGACCAGGGCTTGGCCAGTCACCGTGCCGAAAGGGCCCCTCATGCGCACAAGTTCGACCTCGAGCATCAGGGCATCCCCTGGAACCACAGGACGGCGGAATTTGGCATTGTCCACCCCTGCCAGGTAGACCAGCCACCCCCTCTTGTCGGGGAGAGCCAAGCTCATGATGGCAGCCGCCTGGGCGAGTGCCTCGATGATCAGCACGCCGGGCATGATTTTGTGCCCGGGGAAATGCCCCTGGAAAAACGGCTCATTGGCCGAGACGCTTTTCAGCGCCCGGATCCGATTCGGGGGCTCCATCTCCAGCACCCGATCCACCAGCAGAAAGGGGTAGCGGTGGGGGATCAGCGCCTCGATCTGCTCGATGTTGAGACGTGTCGTTTGCTCTGCCACGGCTGTTCCACCGGCGTTTTCGGTCTCACCCATGATGGGCATCTGCCTCACTCATGTGAATGCCGCTGTGCGACAGATCATCGTTGGTTCTGCACCCCAACCTGTCAACCTCTAACGCCTCAGTCCCCCACCCCCGGATGTGGACAGCTCTGATTGTCCACAACTTGCGATGTGTCCCACAGACCACTCCATTGGGATCCTCACTCTCCATGGGGAAGGTGTGGGTGGTGCAGTGTCGGCCAGAGGCATTGACCTCAGAATCGATCTGAAAGAGCTGAGCCCGGGAGACGTTCTCCCGGGCTCAGCTTCGGGATCGGTGGGGAGTCAGAGATCAGTCGGTCCGGAACACCGAGAGCTCGACGGGGATCATGGTGTTGTTCGGCAGCCCTGGTGTCGCCACGTCGGGGATGGTCCAGTTGTTCGGGAACATGTTGGGGGTCGTGCTTCCCACGTTGCGCGAGAAGGACTGGGTGTCCGAGCTGAGCGCCGTGGCGCTTCGCTGGTCGCTCCCGAGCACGATCAGGTATCCATTCCCGCCGTCATCGTCGGTGTCTGTGCGGAAGTAGTTGTCCGATCCCGGCGCGGTGTCATCATACATGAGGGCCTCGATCAGGCTGTCGGAGGTGTCGTCCTGATCGGGGCGAGAGACGATGACGAGTGCAAAGGCGGCATCGGGTCCGTTGTTGAGCGCAAAGTTGTCGAACGCCTCGAAGAGATCCTGGCGCTGGAGCGGTGGCAGGTTCGTCTCGATCGTGGCAGCGATCGAGGCGGACTCTCCCACTGAGTTGTAGAGGACGAACAGACCACCGGGTGGGATGACGCCCTGGAGATCCCAGCTGTCGGTCTCGTTCTCCGAGCCCGGGTCGGAGGTCGGGATGCTGTTCGAGGAGCGCTTGATCTGATAGTCGACCGGCGCCTGGAGATTCAGGTCTCTTCCCCCGATGTTGATCAGCTCGATGAAGCCATGGTCGTCAGTGCCGGGATCGTCGTAGGCGAACTCGTTGACGAGCAGCTCACCGGGTGCGGAGAGGTCCGCCCCCAGGGCGAAGTCGACGACGCAGGGCAGATGATCCGATGCGATGGCGGTGTCGCTGGCGAGCAGGCTGGCGGTGGCCAGTGCGCCGGGGGACATCGACAGGGTGTTGAGAATGAACCTCCCCTCGGCGCGCATCACCGAGTCGGTGAAGATGAAGCGATCGAGGCGCGAGATCGGGTCCGTGCTCGCGCTGGAGCGCGTGTGGACATCGCCTGTGTTGTGATCGTAGGGGGCGGCGTCCTCCGTCGCGCTGCCGTCCCAGTCCGGGGGTGAGTCCGCGCCGTGGGTCCCCTCGTCGTAGATGTCGCCGCCGCTGAGAGTCGCTGTGGGGTGATAGGGCAGCAGGTCGCCGCGATCGGTCGATCCGAGGTTGAGGTCCCCGGCGAGCAGCATGGGTGTGTCCGCGGGGAGATCGATGTTCCCGCCGGCGGTGCGCGCGTCGCGCATCCAGTTGACGATCGCGTCGGCGTGGATCTGGCGCTCCTGGTGATCGGTCGCTGTGGTTCCGGACTTCATGTGCGCGGTCATCACGTAGAGATCGGAGGCATAGGTGCCATCGGGCAGGTCGATGAGAGCCGCCGTGGTGCCCCGGATGTCGGAGGCGGGGACGGTGTCCTGGATGGTCATGGAGAGCGGATATCGGCTGGCCAAGGCATTGCGGTCGCCTCCCCCATCGGGCACTCCCAGGAACACACTCCAGGTGTCGCTCGGGAAATAGCTGTTGAGTCTCGCCTCGATCTCGGCCGTGGTCACCGCGGGGGTGATCTCCTGCATGAGGACGATGTCGGGGTCGAGGGCGGTGAAGATCCGCTCCAGCTCGGGGCTGACGGAGTCGTCGGAGACGAAGTTGTTCAGCACGTTGTAGCTGAGAACACGGATGTCGTCTGGATTGGTGCGGGCGAGGTCTCCGGCTGCGGGGTCGAAGGCGTGGACGCAGAGAGCACTGAGCAGCGTCAGTGACAGACCGATGGGCATGAGTCGGCGACACATGGACATATTAACTCCAGAGCAATTGATCACGGGTGACCACACGATCTCTGACGATGGTCTAAGATTTCCATCATCCTCTCTCAGGCTGGCGCTGTCGAGAAAAACCAAGACCTGCGCGGGACCCAGAGGCCGTCTCAAATCCATTTGCACATCGACGGTGAGAGGGCGCAGCGTTCTCCCATGGCCACTTCCATCGCTCAGCCCAGGCCTCGCCGAAGGCGATGGGGACGCCTCTTTCTCATCTCTCTTCTCGCCCTCGTGGTGACTGTCGCCGGGCTCTATCTCACAGTCACCTCCCAGTGGTTTCTCCGCGGCATGCTCCGCCGGGCCGCCCGGGACTCCCTCGGCGTCGAGCTGACGGTCTCCCATGTGGCGCTCCGTCTCTCCGGCCATCTGACCCTGGAGGGCTTGGAGCTCGTCGGCCCGGAGCCCGAGGGCGACCGGATCGAGGCCGAGAGCGTCGAGATCGGCTTCTCCCCTCGGTCCCTTCTCTCGGGTTCGCCCCATCTCCGGCGTCTGGCGATCCGCGGGGGCGATGCCTCGCTGACACGGCGGGGAGACGGGACACTGGCTCTGCTCGCCGATGCACCGCCCTCGGAGCCGGATGAGGGCGGTGAGACGCCGGCCGTTCGCCTCGATGCCCTGGATCTCTCCGATCTCACGCTGCATCTGCGGGATCACGCGAACGCTCTGGGTGAGGTGCTCGAGGCGGACCTGACCCTGGGGACTCTGGCCGCCGAGAGCATCGACCCGCGCGAGGGGGCTGAGAACATCGGGATCGACCTGCGCATCGACCGGATCGCGCAGGGCGATCACACGGAGATCACCGCCGGTCATCTGAGGGGATCAGGGGATCTCGCCATCCGGTCCCGCGGGGGGCTCGCGATCGCCGCGGCCTTCGAGAGCCGCGGCTTCGAGGGACAGTGGCGGGGCACGCCGGTCAACGATGTGGCGATCGCACTGGAGGCCGACACACAGACGGACGCCGAGGGCCTCGCCCAGATCGACGCGGCGCTCGATCTCACGCGGCGCGGGTCGACAGCGGGCCGGTTCGCGCTGAGTGGAACGTGCGACACACGTTCGTGGGACAGCGACCTGCTGATCACGCTGAGCGACGTCACCGATCAGGCACTGGAGATCCTCTGGGCCCAGCCCGGGGGCGCCGACTGGGGCGACTCGCGCGCGGAGGGGTCGGTGGCTCTCACGATCCGCGGGGGAGGAGATCAGATCAGCGCCGAGGGCGATCTCCAGGTGCGCGACCTCAGCGTCCTCGCCCCCGCGATCGCGGCGGAGCGCACGCCACCTCTCGATCTTGTGCTTCAGAGCGCGGTGCGTGCCGACCTCACGGCGGAGAGGCTTCACGTCGACAGCCTGACGACCCTGGGGGATCTCGAGGGCCGGCGTCTGCTCGATGCCGAGCTCGACCGTCCGATCACGCTCTCCTGGGGCGAGCTGCAGGAGGAGATTCCCCCCGCGGGCGTGACCTTCGCGCTCAGTGATCTCGACCTCGGGCGCATCCGACCGCTGCTGCCCTCGGGGCTCGCGCGGCAGGTGCGGGCAGGTCACCTGAGCGCCGAGGGGAGCCTCGAGGTCGAGGGAGGGCAGGTGGTCACCGCCGAGGGGCGTCTGGAGGCCCGTGGGCTCGTGCTCTCCCCCGGAGAGGAGATCCTCCCGGCTCTGGATCTCGACAGTGAGGGCCGGGTGATCGCCGATGTGGGAACGCGGCATCTCGCCATCACGCGCTCTGTGACGCAGGTGACCGGCAGCGGGGGCGAGACCGGCGTGCTCGATCTCTCGGGCGACATGGATTTCCAGACCCACGAGGGCACGCTCCAGACCCGCGCCGAGGGCTTCGATGTCCCGCTGCTCGCCCTGCTGATCGGTGACACCATGGGGCCACGGCTCACCTCGGGGAGCGTGGACACTGACACGGTGATCACGCTGTCCGAGGGCGGGGAGGAGATGCACCTGGCCGGTCGCGCCGCCTGGCGAAATCTCTCCGGCCT
>JAFGKF010000026.1 GCA_016928695.1 Candidatus Sumerlaeota bacterium
ACTCCTCAGTTCACCGCTCGCTGCGTTGCCAGCACCTGGTCGAAGAGGGCCATCATCCGCTCGGTGTGGCGATCGATGCCGTTCTCGGCGTCGGCCCATCTCTGCGCCACCTCGCCCATCCGGCGCCGTCCCCCCGCGTTGGACAGGAGGGCCACCAGAGCCTCGGCCAGCGCGGTGGGATCGTCCGGCGGGATCAGAAGACCGGTCTCGCCCTCGCGGATGACCTCGGGGATGCCGCCGACCCGCGTCCCGATGGTCGGGATGCCGAGCGCAGCTGCCTCGATGATGACCCGGCCGAAGCCCTCGGTGCCCGAGATCAGCAGATTGACATCGAGCGCGGCGTAGACCGCCGCGATGTCCTCCTGAAAGGGGAGCAGACGGACGTGGCGGCCCAGGTCGCGCTGGGTGATGCGGCGCTCGATCTCATCGCGGTAGCCGGCGTCGCTCGGGCCCGGGTCGCCGACCAGGAGGAGGCGCGCGCTGGGGAACTGCTCCGCGATGAGCTCGAAGGCCTCGATGGCCACGTGGCATCTCTTGCGGGGGGTGATGAGACCCACCTGGCCGATCACGAGATCGTCCGCGCCGAGGCCGAGCCGAGCGCGGGCCCTGTCGCGTGGAGGAGCCACTTGGCGAAGCGCCTCTCCATCCACGCCGTTGGGGATGACGTGGACCGAGGGGAGTCCCCGCAGCTGATCCGCGACAGCGTGCGAGACCGCCACGACCGCGTCCAGCTGAGCCAGGCCATAGTTGCGGATCAGTCTCTGATCGACGTTGTCGAGGCGCACGTGGCCGATGCATGGGATCCCCAGGGCGCGCGCCACGCGGAGGCCGTAGGGCGCGGAGTGCGGCTCGTTGACGTGGATCAGGTCGACGCCCTCTGCGCGCGCGATGCGCCTCAGCCTTCGCAGATCGAAGGGGATCCGCGGCCAGAACTTCACCTTTCTCCACTGTCCCATGCGCACGGTCTCATGCGCCACGCCCGCCTGGTCGAGTGCGTCGGCCAAGCCTCCCCGCGAGAAGGGGAGCGCCACGACGGGCCGCCATCGCTGCGGATCGAGATGCGTGACCAGCTGGAGAAGACTCTGCCGCGCGCCGAGCAGGCGCACACTGGGGGAGAGGTGAAGCGAGGTCCGCACGGTGCGCCTTGAGTGTCAGCTGGTGGGTGGCTTGTCCAGCTTGCAGCGCCTGCGGCGCGCGATGATCTGATGGGATCTCCGTCTCCGGATGCAGCGTGAGATCACATTTCGCGGGAATCCCATGGAATTCACTCAGGGTGGGACACACATCATCTGGTGAATGCTTGGGGAGCCGGAAACCACATCTTGTGGGTATCAGCTTTCTTCATTTTTCCGGACAAAAACGTCTTGACAGTTGGACTTACACAGCCGAAAGAGTGTCAAAGCGTGGCGGAAAGTGTCAGGGAGTGTCAGTGAAGCCCTATCGCGTCATCCCGATTCCCTCTGCAGCCCTGAGCCGGGCTCTCCGCCATCGGGTCTCTGGAGGCCGCGCATGAGCGCCGAGCCGCAGACGCCCATGTTCAGCGGCAGCGAGTTCAAGTCGCTGGACCCGAAGTTCCGTCTGACGATCCCCATGAAGTTCAAGGAGCAGCTCCTCCTGGACCCCTCGGGCGCGGAGAAGGTGGTGGTCAGTCGCTGGGAGAACGAGTGCCTGGCCGTCCATCCGCTGACCGAGTGGTCGCGCGTCATGCAGCGCATCAACAGGGGAGCAAAGGGTGCGGCCAAGCGCAAGTACAGAACGGTTTTCCTCGGAACAGCTCAGCAGCTGGATCTGGATAAACAGAATCGCATTCTGCTGCCGCAGGCCCTGCGCGATTGGGCCGGGATCAAGCGTGATGTGGTTCTGGTGGGCGACATCGCCCGCTTTGCGATCTGGGATGCCGCTCGCTGGGCTGAGCACTCCGGGGACATGAGTGCCGAGGACTACGCCAACGTCGTCGATCTGGCCAATGCGGACGACGACTGGGGACCGTCTCCCTCGGGGGACAACGCGCCCGGCATGTGACCGGGACGACTGCAGAGAGGAGACAGGGGCTGGTCTGTGACCGATTCAGCGCAGGGGCACATTCCTGTCATGGTCGGGGAGGTGCTCGCGGCTCTGAGTCCCAGGGACACCGACACAGTGATCGATGGGACGTATGGAGCCGGTGGTCACAGTCTCGCTCTGCTGAGCCATGTCACCAAAGGCCGACTTGTGGGAATTGAGCGTGACCCCTGGGTGCTCCGCCGGGGCCGCGCGCGCCTCGAGCGCGAGGCGCCCGACGCCGCTTCACGCGTCGATCTGGTCCACGGCTCTTTCGCCGATCTCGAGGACACTCTGCGTGATCTCGGTCTGGATGGCTTCGATGTGGGCCTCCTGGACCTCGGGATCAACTCCCTTCAGGTAGATGAGGGGGGGCGTGGGTTCCACCGAGACGACGAGACATTGGATCTGAGGTTCGACCCGACGGACGAGATGACGACAGACGCCGCCACCGCGCTTTCCACCTGGTCAGAGAGGGCCCTGGCCGACGCGCTGCACGAGCTCGGTGGCGAGCGCCTGTCGCGCCCGATCGCGCGTGCGATCGTCCGCCGCCGCGAGCAGGGGCGGCAGGTGACCACCGCGCAGGAGCTCGCGGCCCTTGTGGCGGGCGTCTACCGGCGGCACGGCATCCGTCGCCAGCGGATTCACCCGGTGACGCGGACCGCCCAGGGGCTTCGGATGGTGATCAATGATGAGCTCGGTCATCTGGAGCGTGGCCTGACGGCGTTTCTGCGCTCGATGAGACCCGGTGCGCGCTTCGCGGTGCTGACGTTCCACAGCGGGGAGGCCCGCGTGGTCAAGCGGGCCTTCCGCGCGGCGGTCAAAGGCGAGCACGCGGATCTCCCCGAGGGGATGCTCTTCGACTGGATCCATCGCGGGGCGGTGAAGCCCTCGCGCGAGGAGATCCAGGCCAACACCCGGGCCCGGAGCTGCCAGCTGCGGGCGCTGAGGAGAGTGGCATGACGCGGCGCAGAGGCCAGACGCGGCTGACGCAGCGGCGGCAGACCCTGGCCGTCACGCAGGGCGCGACGCCCCAGCGCGTGGCCTCGGTGCGCCTGACGGTCAAGCTGGTCCTGTGGTTTGCGTTTTTCACGGCGCTGTTCACCTTCCACGTCCATCTGGGCCTGCGGACGGCGGCCCTGCGGGCGGAGGCGCGGCGCCTGGAGCACCGGCTCCAGGACCTGCGCAATGAGCGGCGCCAGATGTCGAGCGAGCTGACGGCGGCGCTCGACAGCGCGCGGATCCAGCAGATCGCCGAGTCGGAGCTCGGGATGGTGATGGTGCATCCCACCCAACGCCTGCGGGTGTCCGCGCGGACCGTCGCAGAGGTGGAGGACTCCGTGGCGATCTGGCGCGGCGGCGACGACTCGGACGCCCACCCCTCCGGGGTGCGCCAGTGGATCGAGACCTTGGCCGGGCTTTGGCCGGGCCATGAGAGCAATGGCTGAAGGAGGTGCCGTGCCCAGAGAGACGGACTGAGACCAGCCCATAGAACTTGCCCCCAGGGGCCGCGCGCGGCCGTGTGGACTGTGGACGCTCCCCGCTCCCCGTTCCCCACTCCAGCTCCCCGCTGACACCGCTCCCCGTTCCCGCTCGCGTTCCCGCTCCCCGCTCCGTGTGGACCCACCGATCGCACCGAGGCGGCACCCCGGGGTCAAGCCGATGGTGAGGGCGGGGGATATCCCGCCTCTTCTCCCGCCCTCATCCGTCCCCCGGCCCTGCTCCTTTCCTCAGTCATGACACAGAGGCCACGCCAGCGGACGATGGAGATGCTCACAAGCCCTTCGATGCACCCGCACACCCGCGCCCACCCCGGCCCAGCGGCCCCATCTGCTGGGCCGGGGGCTCCCCGCTCCCCGCTCCTCGCTCCCCGCTCTCCGCTCCCCGCTGATGTGACTCACACCGGGGAGGCCTGTGCCACGGGCCTCCCCGCCGCCTTGCTTGCCCGAGGTGACCGCGTGTGACGAACACCTGGCGCGACCGACTCATCGTGTTCCTGCTGAAGCTGGCGCTCGCGGCGCGCGCTCGTCCCCGCTGACTCCATCGTCGGCGCTGGCTCTGTGTCTGGCTGGGGACCCGTGGGGGGGTCCCCAGCCGCCCCCTTTGATATCCCTGTTTTCAGGAGCGCCTCCGGAGTGAGCCGTCCCCTCGAGAGAACGCACCACAGGCGTCTGACGATCGTCGTCGCCCTGCTGCTGCTCTGCTTCCTTGGGCTGATGCTGAGGCTGGTCTATCTGACAGTGGCTCTCCACCCGCACTACCGTGACCGCGCGGACCTGCAGCACCGGAATGCGACCGAGGTGATGCCCCGAAGGGGAGAGATCTTCGACCGCGAGGGGCGGGCGATGGCCGTCAGTGTGCTCTGCGAGTCGCTGTATGTGAACTGCTCGGCGGCCCCGCGCGATGTCCGCGAGGAGGTGGCGCGGGCCTGCGAGGAGATCTTCGGGCAGCCGGCGGAGGGGTATCTCCGTCGTCTGCAGGGGGATCAGCGGATTCCACTGGTCCGCCGCATGGAGGCGAACCAGGCCAATCGCCTCAGGGCCGTGATCCAGGGCCTGGATCTGGGCTCGATCGACATCGTCTACCTCGCCCCCGAGACCAGGCGTCTCTATCCGATGGAGACCGTGGGGGCCTCGGTGATCGGCTTCACCCGTCCCGATCACACGGGCGACAACGAGGGGGTGGCGGGGATCGAGTTTCTTCTCAACGACCTCCTGAGGGGGCGGGCGGCGTCGGGCGAGGCGCTGCAGAATGCGGCGCTTCAGCCGATGGAGCCGCTGGGCCTCGAGATCCTGACGGTGACGGCGGGGCACCAGGTTCACCTGACGATCGACAGCGTGATTCAGCGCGTCGCCGAGGATGCCCTGGCGGAGACGGTCGAGCACTTCGAGGCGGACTGGGGGACGGCGGTGGTGATCGACATCCCCACCGGCGACGTGCTGGCGATGGCCAGCTGCCCGACCTTCGACCTCAATCAGCGCGCCTCCGAGCCCGAGGAGAGCAAGCGCAACTGCGCGATCATGAACGCCATCGAGCCGGGATCGATCATGAAGGTGTTCACCTTCGCCGCGGCGATGGAGGAGGGGCTGATCGACGAGGAGGAGATCATCGACTGCATGGGGGGGATCTGGTATCACCCGGCCCGCAGTCGCCCGATCCGGGATGATCGCTCGCATCGCTTCCATCTTCTCCCGCTGCATGAGGCCTTCGCCTTCTCCTCGAACATCGCGACGGTCCAGGTCGCCGACCGGCTGACGACCGAGCAGCTGTGTGAGACCTATCGGGCCTTTGGGCTGGGGCAGAGAACCGACATCGGCTTGCCCGGCGAGAGGACGGGGACCCTGCGCCGGCCGAGCGAGTGGTGGGGCACCGATCGCATCTCGATCCCCATCGGCCAGGCGATCAGTGTGACGGCGCTGCAGACGGCGGCGGCGATGGCCGCCATCGGCAACGGCGGCGTGTGGCAGCAGCCCAACCTGATCCAGCGCGTGGAGGATGCGGCGGGCAACGAGGTGGCGCTGGATCTCCCCCGGGAGCGGCGATCGGTCGTCTCGAGCCTGACGGCGCGGCGGATGGCGGCCCTGCTCGAGGAGGCGGTGGAGATCGGGACGGGGACCGAGGCTCAGATCGAGGGATACCGCGTGGGCGGCAAGACGGGGACGGCCACCCGCTACGACGAGGATCTGGGGCAGTACATGGAGAACTCGTACGTCGCCACCTTCACGGGCCTGGCCCCGATCAATGATCCCCGCATCGCCTGCGCGGTGTTCGTCTCCAATCCCAATCGCCGGATCGGGCACTACGGAGGCGAGGTGGCGGCCCCCGTGTTCCGCGAGATCATGGAGGCGAGCCTCCACATCCTGGGGATCTCGGCAGACCCGCTGACAGTGGCGGGTGAGGCGCCCCCCGAGGTGGTGATCGAGGCGGCGGCTCGTCTCGAGGCTCCGACGTCGTCCGACACGCCCCAGATCAATCTTCCCCCGGCCGAGTCGGATCATCTGATGCCGAACCTCATGGGTCTGACCATGCGTGAGGTCACGCAGCGGCTGACGACGCGTGATCTGCTGCTCCGCTTTCAGGGCAGTGGGCGGGTGGTGAGTCAGACGCCGGTGGCGGGCACCTCGCTGCGCGGTGTCTCGCGCGTGATGCTTGTCTTCGAAGAGTCGGAGGGGGGATGAGCACTCCGAGCACATTCCCCGCGGAGAGGCCCAGCATCGGAGCGGTGCTGGCGGCGGCGAACCTGGAGTGCCCCGTCGAGCCGGCGGCCCCGTGCCCCGGCGTGACGGAGGATTCGCGCGCCGTGGTGCGCGGCGGGATCTTCGTGGCCATCCCCGGCACGGCTGTCGACGCGCGCCGCTTCATTCCCCAGGCGACTGAGCGAGGGGCGGCGCTCGTGGTGACCGAGCCCCCCGTGGAGAGCTCGACGATCCCCGTGGTCTTCGCCCCGTCGGCGCGGCATGCGGTGGCGCTGATGGCGCACGCGTTCCATGGTCACCCGACCCACTCGATGCACGTGGTCGGGGTCACGGGGACCAACGGGAAGACCTCGACGACCTATCTCCTGGAGGCGGTGATGGCCGCCGCGGGGTGGCGCCCCGGGGTGATCGGCACGGTGGAGGGGCGCTTCGAGGACCGCCGCTGGCCTGCCCCCACGACGACGCCCGCCCCCACGGCCCTGGCATCGATGGCGGAGGAGATGGTCGCCGCGGGAGCCGATGCCCTGGCGATGGAGGTCTCGAGCCACGCGATCGACCAGCACCGCGTGGTGGGGATCGAGTTCAACGCGGGGATCCTGACCAACATCTCGCAGGATCATCTGGACTACCACGGCACGATGGAGGCCTACACGGCGGTCAAGCGGCGCCTCTTCACCGAGCTGCTCACCGAGTGGGGCGGTCGAGCGATCGTGAATCTGGATGAGCCGCTGGGTGCGGATCTCGCGGGGTCGCTCGAGACGAAGCCCCTCACCTACGGCACACATGCCGATGCGGAGGTGCGGATCGAGTCGCACCGCGCTCTCCCGGACGGCACCGAGATCGATCTCGTGGTCCACGGAGAGCCGTGGACGCTGCGGACTCCTCTCCTGGGCGTTGGCAATGTGATGAACATCGCCGCGGTGGTGACCTGGGCGCGGTGGCAGGGGATCGCGCGTGACGTGATCCAGAGGGGACTCACGGCCTGCTCCCGGATCCCCGGTCGCCTGGAGTCGATCGACTGCGGGCAGGGTTTCCGCGTGATGGTCGACTACAGCCACACGCCCGCCTCGCTCGATGGCGCACTGCGTCAGTGCCGTGGCCTCACGCCCGAGGGCAATCGGCTGATCGTGGTGTTCGGGTGCGGCGGCGACCGCGATGCGCTCAAGCGCCCGATCATGGGTGAGATCGCGGGGCGTGGGGCGGAGGAGATCTGGCTCACGAACGACAATCCGCGCACGGAGGACCCCGCGAAGATCGCCGAGCAGGTTCTGAGGGGTCTTGCCCCCGCGGCGTCGAGCGCCGAGTCGTTCCACGTCGAGCTCGACCGCCGCGCGGCGATCCGCGGTGCTCTCGAGTCGGCTCGGCCCGGCGACGTCGTCCTGATCGCGGGCAAGGGGCATGAGACCTATCAGGAGGTCGGAAAGCAGCGATTCCCCTTCGACGATGCGGAGGTGGCGCGCCAGTGGCTGGGGGAGCACCTCCCGTGATGCGGATGCCGATGGCTGAGGTCCTGAGGGTCACAGGGGGCACCCTGGTGCGGGGCCCCTCCAAACGCGCGTGCCGCCGTCTGTCCACCGACACGCGATCGATCCGCCGCGGGGACTGGTTTGTCGCGCTCGTGGGTGAGCACTTCGATGGGCATGACTTTCTCTCACAGGCTGTGGAGAGGGGGGCGGCCAGCTTTGTCCTGTCTCGTCTCCCCAGTGACTTCGAGGTGTCGGCGAGGTTCTGTGTGGTGCTGGTCGACGACACGCTGCGCGCCCTGGGCGCGATCACCGCGGAGTGGCGGCGCCGCATCCCGGTGCGGGTGATCGGCGTCACGGGCTCCAGTGGCAAGACGACGACCAAGGATCTTCTGGGCGCGATGATGACCGCCCATGCCCCCACGCTGGTGACCAAGGGCAACTTCAACAATCTGATCGGCGTGCCATGGCAGCTGCAGCGCCTGGGGCCTCATCACCACTGGGCGGTGCTCGAGATCGGGATGAACGCCCCGGGCGAGATCGACACGCTGGCCGCGATGATCCAGCCCTGCATCGGTCTCATCACGAACGTCGGTGAGGCCCACTCGGGGATGTTCCCCAACGGGGCGCGGGGGGTCTTCGAGGCGAAGGCGGAGCTGATCGCCCACATCGAGGAGGGCGGTGCTCTGGTGCTCAACGCCGACGACGGCGAATCCACACGTGAGCTCGCGCGGCGCGCCGAGCGGCGGGGTCTTCGCGTGGTGCGCTTTGGCATGCGGCCGGGCCGCGGTGTCGATCTCTGGGTCGAGGCTGTGAGGCCCTTTGGCCTGGGGGGGCATCGGGTCACGCTCGCCGATGCGACCGGCCGGGTGGAGGTCGCTTTGACCGTCTTCGGCCGGTGCAACGTGGCCAATCTCGCTGCGGCGGCGGCTGCAGCCCGCACCGCGGGAGTGCCCCTGGAGGCGATCCCTGCGGGGATGCTCCGCTTCCGTCCCTCCCGGCTCCGATCGCGTGTCCAGCGGCTCGGGCGTGTGGCGGTCCTCGTGGACTGCTACAATGCGAATCCCCAGAGCATGGCGGAGGCCCTGAGCGCTCTCGGTGAGATCCGCGCTGAGGGCAAAAAGATCGCCGTGCTCGGCGACATGTTCGAGCTGGGCAAGGGGAGCGCCGCAGCGCATCGGCGGATGGGCCGCGCGGTGTTGGCCGCGGGGGTCGACCACCTGGTCACCTTCGGCAAGGAGGCGCGGCGGATCGCGGAGGGGGCGAAGGGGGTGGACTCACGCCACTTCGATTCGCCTCAGGCCTGCGCCGCGCACATTCAGCGAATGCTCCGGGCCGGTGACGTCGTGCTGATCAAGGGGTCCCGGGCGATGGCGATGGAGCGCATTCTCGACTCTCTGCGGGAGGTGAGGCGCAGGTGATTCCCTGGCTGATCGATCTCTGGGAGCCCGAGGGCCCCCTGCGTGTTCTGAGGTACATCACCTTCCGGGGTGCGCTGGGCCTGACAATGGCCTTCGCGCTGAGCCTCGCGCTGGGGCCCGCGGTCATCCATGCGCTTCGGCGTCTCAAGATGGGGCAGCCGATCCTGACGATCACCCACCGCGAGGGCTCACTCGATCTCAGCCAGATGCACGGCTCGAAGGCGGGGACGCCGACGATGGGGGGCCTGCTGATCCTGGTCTCGATGCTGGTGCCCGCTCTGCTGATGTGCGATCTGCGCTGGGCCGTGGTCTGGGCCCTGCTGCTCCTGATGATCGGGCTGGGATTCCTGGGGGGGCTCGACGACTATCTCAAGATCACCCGGTCGCACTCGCGGGGGCTCCTGCCGCGATACAAGCTGGCGGGTCAGCTGATTCTCGGGCTCCTGTTCGGCCTCGCCCTTCTGGGGCTGCCCGCTCGGATGCAGCCCAGCTATCACCACACGGTCGATGCCGAGGGCTATCAGGAGATGTTCATTGCCTGGGGGAGCGATGTGCAGATCATCGATGCCGAGACCACTCCGCCGGGGGACACCTTCCATGTGATGATCCGGGGCCATTCCCATGTGATGGTCCCCTTCTTCAAGAATCTCTACCCGTCCCTGGGCTGGTTCTACCTCCTGTGGGCGGCGCTGGTGATCATCGCCTCCTCAAACGCGGTGAATCTCACCGATGGGCTCGATGGCCTCGCGATCGGGGTGACGGCGATGGTCGCGCTCTGCTTCACGGTGATCGCCTACATCGTGGCCCGGCCCGCATTGGCCCAGTACCTGATCATCCCCACCGTGCCGGGAGGCGGAGAGGTGGCCGTGCTCCTCGGCTGCCTGATCGGGGCGGCGATGGGCTTTCTCTGGTTCAACGCGCACCCGGCCGAGGTTTTCATGGGCGACGTCGGCTCGCTGGCGATCGGCGGCCTTCTGGGCGGCGTGGCCCTGGTGCTTCAGATGGAGCTCCTGCTCGTGATCGTCGGTGGGATCTTCGTCATCGAGGCGCTCAGCGTCATCATCCAGGTCGGGGGCTACAAGATGACGGGGAAGCGCGTCTTCCTCATGGCGCCGATCCACCACCACTTCGAGCGGCGGGGCTGGCACGAGTCCAAGATCATCGCCCGGTTCTACATCATCGGGGCGATTCTGGCTCTGTTCGGACTCGCCACACTCAAGCTGAGGTGACGCCGCGGTGATCGGACTCGAGGGCAAACGCATTCTGGTCTGGGGCGCCGCGCGCTCGGGGCTCGCTGCCGTGGCGCTGCTCCAGCCCCTGGCGGCGTCCGTCGCGCTGGTGGACGATGCCCCTCTCGACCGTGTGAGGCCTGCGGCGAGCTCAGCCGAGCGGGAGCGCGCCGGTGCACTGCCCGAGGGCGTGGAGATCGCGGCGGAGGGACGCCTGCCGCATCCGCTGTCCCACTGGGATTGCCTGGTCGTCAGCCCCGGCGTGCCCGCCTCGCATCCGAGGCTGCGGGAGGCGGCGGCCCTCGGTCTCCCTGTGCTCAGCGAGCTCGAGGTCGGGGCGAGGTTCATCCGGGGCAGACTGGTCGCCATCACGGGGACCAACGGCAAGACGACGACGGCCACGCTGGCTGCCCATCTCCTCGGGGGGGAGGAGCACGGGGCTTTTCTCGCAGGCAATGTGGGCCAGGCGCTGTGCGGCGTGGTTCGCCGCCCGGAGGCCTGCGTCCCCAGTGCGACCCTTGTGGTGGAGGTGTCCTCCTTCCAGTGCGAGCACCTCGACCGCTTCCATCCGAAGATCGCCGCCGTGCTCAACGTTCGGCCCGATCACCTCGACCGCCATGGGGACATGGCGGGCTACATCCACGCGAAGGCGCAGATGGGACGGAATCTCATGGAGACAGACACAGTGATCGTGAATGCCGATGACCCCCAGGCCCTGGAGGTCGTGGAGAGCTGGCGCGGTGAGCGCCTGGAGTTCAGCCTCGAAGGGAATCCCGAGGTGTCGGTGAGAATCGAGGGGGACACCATCATCCTCGAGGAGCAGGGTGGGGTCGAGACCCTGCTCCGCACATCGGATGTGAGAATGCCCGGGCGGCACAGTCTCGCCAACGCGATGGTGGCGGCGGCGATCGCGCGGCGCTGCGCCGTCGAGTGCGTTTCGATCTCGGAGCGGTGCCAGTCGTTCGAGGGTGTTCCGCATCGCATCGAGTGGGTGGCCAACGAGCGGGGTGTGGACTACTACAACGACTCGAAGGCGACCAACATCGACTCGCTGAGAACGGCGCTGGAGAGCTTCGATCGCCCGGTGATCCTGATCGCGGGAGGGCTCCCCAAGGGCGAGGACTTCGGCACGATCACCGACCTCGTGGCGTCGCGCGTCCGCACGCTGATCCTGATCGGTCAGGCGGCCGAGGCGATGGAGCGGGCCTGGTCGGCCTCCGTCCCGTCACACCGCGCTCAGAGCTTTGGCGAGGCGGTGGAGAGAGCCAGAGAGGTGGCCCGTGGGGGCGACGTCGTTCTCCTCTCACCGGGCTGCGCGAGCTTCGACATGTTCCGTGATTTCGAGGACCGCGGCGATCGCTTCCGCGAGGCGGTGCGGGAGACTCTCGAGCGGGGGACGGCCCAGGCATGAGTGTGGCTCTGCGTCGACCCGCGCCGCCGTCGGCGACGGCGCTCTTCGTGATGACGCTTGCTCTGGTGTCGCTCGGGCTGGTGATGGTCTACTCGACCTCGGGTTACATCGACGCCGGCTCCTCGCGTCTCGGGCACGACGCTTTCTTCCACCTGCGGCGCCAGGTGCGGTGGGTGCTCCTGGGGCTCGGTCTGCTGTTCGTGATGGCGCGCATGGACTACGAGCGGCTGAAAAAGTTCGCCCTGCCCATCCTCGGCCTCAGCCTGCTTCTGCTCTTCCTCTGCTATGTGCCGGGGATCGGTCACAAGGCGAACGGCCAGTGGCGGTGGATCCGGCTCTTCGGCTTCACGTTCCAGCCGTCGGAGTTCGCCAAGCTCGCGATGGTGATCTTCATGGCCAAGACGCTGTCAGAGCTGCGCGAGGACGAGATCCGATCGTTCATGGGGGGATTCCTGCCGGCCACGCTCATCACGGGCGTCTTCCTCATGGCGATCGTGATGGAAGAAGACCTCGGGGCGACGTTCGTTCTCAGTGTGATCGTCTGGCTGATGTGGTTCGTCGCCGGGATGCGCATCCCGCATCTGCTGAGCCTGGTCTGCGCGGCCATCCCCGCGTTTCTGTTCTTCATCCTCAGCTCCCCGTGGCGGCTCGAGCGGATCCTGGCGTTCCTCAATCCCGAGAAGTACCGCCTGACCCACGGAATGCAGCTCGACCAGTCGCTGATCGCCATCGGGTCGGGGGGCATCTTCGGCCGCGGTCTCGGCGAGGGGCTGCAGAAGTACTACTTTCTGGTCGAGGGCCACACGGACTTCATCTTCTCGAACATCGCCGAGGAGCTGGGGCTGATCGGTTGCACGATCATCCTCCTGCTGTTCATGGCGATCGTGGTCGTCGGGCTGTCGACGGCGCATCGGATGCCCGACACCTTCGGCAGCCTGCTGGCCTGCGGCCTGGCGCTGATGATCGGGATCCCCGCCATGGTGAACCTCGCGGTGGTCTCCGGGTGCATGCCGACGACGGGTTTGCCGCTGCCCCTGATCAGCTATGGGGGCTCGCAGATCCTGATCAATATGATGGCGATCGGGATCCTGATGAACATCGTCTATCACCGGTGCAAGACCGTTGACCCGCGGCGAAAGCGCGCCTGAGATGCGCCGCGCACTGCTGGCCGCCGGGGGGACCGGCGGGCACATCTGGCCGGCAGTGGCCGTGGCGCAGGCGCTGGAGTCTCTCGATCCGCCCTGGCGGTGCCGCTTCGTGTCGGGCGACCGCCCCGTCGAGACCGAGGTCTATCGGGCGGCGGGGATCGGGCCCGCGGTGTTCCCCGTTCCGCCGCCCAGCGGGGGTCGCTGGCGCACATGGCTGGCGATGGGGCCCGCGCTGCTCAGGGCGCGGCGCCTGATCCGCCGTGAGCGCCCGCATGTGATCCTTGCGACGGGGGGCTACATCTCCGCCCCCGTGGCACTGGCGGGGTGGATGGCGCGCGTTCCGACGGTGCTCCTCGAGCCCAACAGCATCCCCGGGCGTGTGACGCGTCGTCTTGCCCCGAAGGTCTCGGCGGTGGCCGTGAGCGATCCCGCGGCGGGTGAGCGTCTCAGGGCGAAGCGGATCGAGGTGACGGGGAATCCTCTCACCTGGAGTCGATCCGATCTGGATCGTGAGACAGCACGCAGGAATCTGGGAGTGCCGGAGAACAGTGTCTGTCTTCTGGTTGTCGGCGGCAGCCAGGGGGCGAGGACTTTGAATGGGCTGGTGATGGATCTGTTGAAGCGCTGGGCGGCTGATCCACCCAGCCCCCCCGTGCATCTGATCTGGATCACAGGCAGCGGAAACCTTGATGGGGTCCGGGAGCAGGTTTCGACCCTCGACCCTCGACCCTCGAATCTCGCCCTCTTCGGACATCTCTGGCCCATGACCGAGGCTCTGGCAGCGGCGGACCTCGTCATCAGCCGTGCTGGGGCGGGTGCGGTGGCCGATCTCGCCGAGGCGGGGCTCCCGAGTATTCTGCTGCCACTTCCCATTGCGCTCGACGATCATCAGCGGGCGAATGCGCGGCGGTTGGTCGAGGCGGAGGCGGCGGTGATCTTCGATGAGCGCTCGCAGTCCGGTGAGGAGTTCGCCTCCCTTGTGACGGCATTGATCGGGGACCGCCCGCGCCGCGCGTCGATGGCCGAGGCTGCCCGCTCCGTCGCCCAGCCCGATGCCGCGCGGCGGGTCGCGGAGCTGATGGTTGAATTGGGGAAAAGTTGAGTCCATTTTGGTAGGCGCGGAGCATTGAGGCGGATTTGATATGGAGTCCACGGGCTTGCCCGTGCTTCTGCGGCAAGCCGCAGGACTCCAAAACATGTGGACTCGGCGGTCTCTG
>JAFGKF010000027.1 GCA_016928695.1 Candidatus Sumerlaeota bacterium
ATGTGCTGGCAGATTTCACTGAGGCACTGGCGATTCGCGCCGGTTCGATTTCTCCCTTCTGGATGCGCGCCCCGGTGGTTTCGCACTTTATAGATCATGGCCAGATGTGGTCCATATCTTGTGCTATTCGGAGGAGAAGTGGGGGGAACATTCGCGATCGATCTCAGCGGGGGATCTGAGTCTGTGGGCAGTGTGCCGATGTGGCGAGGTTGCCGAAGTCCCCTGTCCGCCGTGGGCTGAAGGGTACACCCCCGCTCCGCGAAAAGTGCCCCTCACATTTGATCTCTGAGGGAGGTATCATGATGCGTCTGACAATTCTGTCCATTGGACTGATTCTCATCATCCGTTCGCTGATGGCAGCCCCCATCGAGCTGCTCGTCGAGGATGACGGCACATTCAACGCGGGAACACTCGGTGAGTTTCTGCAGTCGCCGGGCAACGACAGCGATCCCAACTGCCTCGATGTGCTGAGCAACGGTTCACTTGTCTATTTCGAGACGCAGTTCGACTGTGTGAATGGTGCTGACTCGGTCGTTCTGTTCGACGAGGATGCGCCCGGCGGTGGGGTCAACCGCTTCGCCGTCATCGCCTCGGAGGCGGCACTTCAGACCGCGGCGGGGCTGGCCACCACGGAGAACATCGGCGGTGTCGACATCGCTGTCGGTGACAACGACAACGTCTATCTCCTCGGAACGAACACCACTCCAGCGACCCCGGAGTGGTACATCTGGCGCATCCCCAGCACAGGGGGCAACTCTTTCTCCGCCCCCGAGATTGCCGCCAATCCCACGGCACTGGGCGCGTCGGCTGGAGGGGACTATTCGCTTGGCATCGACCTGAGCACCGACCCCGACACCCTCATCATCGGCATCGATGATTCAGTCCTCGCCAACGACACCACGACAAACGGCATCTACACGCTCGATGCCTCGGCGACCAATGGCACGCCGACCATCATCTCCGGCGGCAGCGGAACCGCGACGCTGGCGGCGGTCTCCACGGCCTCTGGGGACGTGGGAGGAACCGACAAGGGCACGTGCTCGGATGTGGTCGTCATCCCGGGGGGCAACATCCTGGTCTGCAATGGCACCAGCGGGGCTGGTCCGACGCGGGGCAACATCGTCGAGGTCGACCGTGTGAGCGGGGCGGTCTCGCTCTGGCTCGATGCCGGGCTACTGGGGGGCACGCCGATCCAGGCGTCGCTGGCATACAATGCGACCAGCAACCGCGTGGGCGTGTTCTGGTTCGTCGGGGCTGTCTCCGGCGCCCCCACCACGGATGACCGGATCGAGGAGTACACAGCGGCCGGTGTCTTCGACAAGATCGTGGCCTCGGAGCCCGACATCGAGGCGGTGCAGCCCAGCAGTCCCAGCACCGACCTCAACATCTTCAGCAACGCCTTTGCCACCGACGGCACGAACTACTATGTCTTCCTTGGGAACAACTATGAGGGTCTGATCAGAGTGCCTCAGGTCATCCCCGTCGAGCTCTCGGTCTTCAGCGCCGACTGACAGATCGGACCTCTGATCCTCAGCGGGACCCCGGGCAACCGGTGGTCCCGCTTTTCTCAGCTCAGGTGATCCCCAGCTTGTCCATCTTGTAGCGGAGCGTCGAGTAGGGCATCCCCAGGTCCTCGGCCGCCTGGCGGCGATTCCATTTCGCCCGCACCAGAGCCTCCCGGATCCGCTCGATCTCACCATCCCCCTCTCCGCCCCCGGGGGAGAGCGCTGCCGAGCGATGTGTCTCGGCGAAGGCGAGGTGCTCGGGCTGTATCAGCCCCGAGCGGCAGATAATCGCGGCGCGCTCGACGATGTTGCGCAGCTCCCGCGCATTGCCGGGATAGTGGTGAGATCGGAGGACCTCGAGCGTCTCCTCTGCGAAACCCTCAACCTCGCTGGGGCGGCTGGTGAGACAGCTCTTGAGAAAATGCTCGGCGAGCGGAGCGATGTCCTCAGGCCTCTCGTCGAGAGGGAGGAGATGAATGCGGTAGACATTCAGGCGGTAGAAGAGATCTCGGCGAAACGCCCCGCTCTCGACGAGCTCCTCCAGCCTGACGTTGGAGGCGGCGATGATACGGATGTCGACGTGGAGCTCGCGGGTGCCGCCAACACGGCGAAGCGTCCGCGACTCGAGGACACGGAGCATCTTCGCCTGGAGCGTCAGGGAGAGGTCTGCCACCTCATCGAGAAAGATCGTGCCGCCGTCAGCGAGCTCGAAGTAGCCCGGCTTGGGGCCGACGGCCCCGGTGAAGGCCCCGCGGACATGCCCGAACAGCTCGCTCTCCGCCAGCGTTTCGGAGAGTGCGGGGCAGCAGACGGTGACGAAGGGGCCATGTTTGCCCGCGGCCTGACGGTGGATCTGATGTGCCACGACCTCCTTGCCCGTGCCGGTCTCGCCCGTGAGCAGCACCGTGTTGCAGTCCCCCTCCACGGCGCGGCGAATCTCCTCACGCGTCCGTTCAGTCGCAGGGCTGAGACCCACCAGGGGCGGTGTGATGAGCGGCCCCTGGAGATCGCGGATCGTCTGGGCCATGTGGCGCTGGCGCCGCCTCATGGTGTGCATTCGGTCCGCCTTCGCCAGGATGGCGTCCAGCTCCTCGAGCCTGAGGGGCTTTTTCAGGTAGTCGACGGCTCCCCGCCGGAGAACATCGATCACCGTGTCCATGGTCCCGTGACCGCTGATCATCACGACCGAGAGATCGGGCTGAAGAGCCTGGAGACGCTCGAGGACGGAGATCCCGCTCACCCCCGGCAGGCGGATGTCCAACAGGGCGAGGTCCCAGTCTCCGCTCTCGGCCTCATGCAGTGCCTCCTCGGCGCTGTGCACGCCTTTGACAGAGTGACCCGCGTGCCGGAGATAGTCCCCAATGGTCTGGTGCACAATCTCCTCGTCGTCGACAAGCAGAACTCGCAGTGGACGATCCATGGACTCAGGCATCCCCTCTCTCATCCGAGGCCTCGATGGCCACTGTGGCGACTGTCCCCTCGCCTGGCGAGGAGCGAATGTCAAGAGTGCCACCAAACTCCTCGACGATGGCGCGGGCGATCGAGAGACCAAGACCCGTGCCCCCGTTCGGCCCCTTGGTGGTGAAGAAGGGATCGAAGATGCGGTCAATCACCGCCTCCGAGATCCCGTGTCCCCAGTCGGTGACCTCAATGATCACACGTGGCTGATCGCCGTCTCTCAGCTGTGTCGAGATCCGAAGGTGAGGCGGTGGGGCCTCCGGGGTGGACTGCAGCCGCTCCTCCATGGCATCGCGGGCGTTGATGATGAGATTGATCACCACCTCCTCGAGGGAGTACGGATTCGCACGGACAAAGGGGAGAGCCTCGGCCAAGTCGATCTCGAGCTCGAGGCCGTGGTCGCGGAGCTGGGCCCCGAGGAGGTCCAGGCTCGACTGGACCACCTGGTTGGGCGAGACATTCACCAGCTCGGGCCGCCCCGACTCGCGCGCGAACAGGCGGATGTGCTCGATGATGTGCTCCATCCGATCGGCCTGCGCGACGATCAGCGAGGACTTCTCCCGGATCATCTCGGTGTCCATGCTCCAGCCCCGCTTCAGCGCGAGGAGAATGTGCTCGGCCAATCCACGGACTCCGACGAGGGGCTGGTTGAGCTCGTGGGCGATGCCCGCCGCCATCTCCCCCAGCGAGCGCAGGCGATCGGATCGGATCGAGAGGCTGCGCTGCTCCTCCATCTCCCGCTCGGCCGCGGCCTTCGCCCTCTCGGCCTGCACCCGGGCGGTGATGTCGCGCAGGACCATCACCACGGTCGGCTGACGTCTCGACTCCGCCTGGATGGGGAACAGCGATGCCTGGAGATGCAGGGTCTCGTCGTGCGCCGTGGCAAATGGCAGATCGCGCGGATCGAGGCTCATATGGGTGTGAAGCACCTCCCCTCCGCGCGCGCGCTCGAACAGGGAGCGCAGAGACTCCTGCGTCCGGGCCGAGTCGAAGAGCACATTGGGGTGGTCAATGATCTCACCGGGATCCGCGGGGCCGAGGAGCTCGATGGCGGCGGGGTTCGCATAGGTGACGGTCCCCTGGGCCCGGCAGAGCAGCACACTGAACGGGGCGTGGTCGATCAGCGTCTGGAACATGTGGGAGTAATCATGGGCGCTGATGGCCTGGCGATAGAGCCAGACAGCGCCCCCCAGACCCAGGAGAGCCGTCAGCCCCCCCAGGATCAGACCATTGAGCACCGTCCGACGGATCAGGGCACCCAGCTGCTCTCGCGCCGCGATCTGCCGATCCGCGGTGGCGCGCTGGAGCCCCTCGCGGAGAACCCCCTGGCTGAGGGTCTGGAGCACCTCGGCGTACTGGGCGAAATGGGCGGCCTCATCATCCTGGGTCGCCAGGATCCGCTCTCCCAGGGACGCGATATCCCCCACAGTCCCGCCGAGCGACTCCGAGAGCGCGATCAGATCGGGGGTGTCCACCATGGAGGAGAGCGCTTCGAGGTGCCCGCGCATCTGCGCGGCGGCGCTGTGGAAACCCTCGCGCAGCGCGGGGTCACTCACCGCGACATAGCCGCTGACGGCGAGGAGAATGCGCTCCAGGTTCGCCTCGACGCTCCGCACCGTCTGCAGCCAATCCCCATCACCTGTCCCCCCATGGAGATGCATCGTGTTGAGCAGAGCGCTCGCCTCATCCAATCGACGCCTCAGCGTGAGAAAATCGGTGGCCTTGTGCTGCCGCAGGGCGATCAGGACGCCGGCGAGCGTGTCGGCCTGGCCCTCCAGCCTCGAGATGTGCCCCAGCAGCGCGGACTCCTCCGGTCTCAGAGCGGGATCGGACTGGTACTCGACAAGCATTTGGCGGAACTCGACCCAGGTGTTCGCCAAGTGCTCGAGATGAACGGGATCACCCGTTCGCAGATAGCGGAACAGCGCCATGTCTTGCTCGCGGGCATTGTTCTCCATGCGAATGGCGGCGATCTGCTCCGATGTGGCGATGGCGAGATCTCGCTGCCCAGAGGCGACCTGGACACCGAGGCGCGCCAGGAGGGCCAGCTCAATGACAATCACCGTGATCAGCATGAAGATCAGCGTGAGGAGCGGCCAGCGAAGGCTGCGGCGGAATCGGATGGATAAGGGACGCATGCTGACTCAGTCTGCGCAACGCACCGATATGACTCCACGGATCTCCCGGAGCCACATCCGTGCCGCAGGATGAAATCTCAGGCAACGCAATCACAGAAGTGCCCCAGTGGCAATGGTTTCAGGTCCACACCCCTCTTTCTGGAGCACTCCAGGGCATTCGCCAGGGTTGGCACCAATTGCCAGTGAGAATTGCCAATGGGTAGGCATATCATCGGACAGATCCCCCTCCAGCCGACCACTGTGGCCTTGTGGTCACATGGGTTGAGTGATATGAAGGGGTTTGGTCTGGGACTTGCCCTGTCCTTTTGCCGGGAGGTGGGTGCCCCTTGGCCTCGGGCGCGGGATGGCCAAAAAGGGAGTGTGCCCACATCATGACCAAAGGGAGGTGAAACAGTGAAAGGAATACGCTCTGACCATGCGTTCACACTGATCGAGCTGCTGATCGTCGTGGCGATCATCGCCATCCTCGCGGCGATCGCGGTGCCGAATTTCCTGGAGGCGCAGACGCGCGCAAAGGTCAGCAGGACCTACAGCGACATGCGCTCGATGGCCACGGCCCTGGAGTCCTATGCGATCGACTACAACCGCTATGTCCCCTTCCACTTTTCCGGGGGAACGAGTGAGGTCTGGGGAATCCCTGTCGGGGGAGACGTGACAATTGACGGGACCTATGGAACTCTCAATCCACGCATCCTCCGCTACATTCCACTGACGACACCCGTGTCGTACATCACCTCGGTGCCGCTGGACATCTTCTCGGACGAGATCGACCCGCTCCGCCGCTACTGGAGATGCTCCGACCGCGACAGCTACTTCGGCGCCTCGCTGAGCACCACATTTTACAACAATTTCTATGCTCAGAACACGGCCACGAAGTGGCTCCTGCGATCCGCCGGGCCCTCCAGGGTCGATCTGAACAGCACGAATGACACATTCCCCGCCGGCTTCGGGGCAGAGGACACCTACGACCCGACCAACGGAACCCTCAGCCCCGGCAACATCTCGTTCGCCGGCCCCGGCGACTCGATCATCGGGGACTGAGAAGGGATCCCATGAGCTCAAACTCCGGATCCCGGCTGGGGGCGATCTCCGCGCTGCTCACCGCACTCGTCGCAGGAGCATCCGCGCAGATGCTCATCACCGAGATCCACCCCGACGTTCTCATCACGGAGAGCGATGGGGACAGAGTGGAGCTCTTCAACAGCGGCCCGTCTGCTGTGGACCTGACAGACTGGGTGCTGACCGATCTGGATCCGAGCGCGCAGCAGACGGATCCCCTCGGCGAGGGCTCTTTTGCCCCCGCGGCGCTGGGTGTCCCCCAGCTTCAGCCGGGGGAGTTCTGTGTTGTCACCTTCGCGAGTCCCGAGGCCCCCGACACGAGCACCTGGACGTCACAGCCCTATGGGCTCGACATCACCATCGAGCTCGAACCCAGCTTCCACCGGCTGGGCGACTGCGTGGCCCTGTTCGAGCCGGGCGGCAGCCTGGTTGACTCGGTCTGCTACGGCGTCAGCGGAGAGGTTCCCTCCTTCGAGCCGAGCGACATGAGGGCATTGACCCTTCCCGATGCCAACGGCTACGCCCTGGGCGCGCTCACCGATCAGACGGGCTGGGCTGGTCTCGACAACGTGTCGCAGATCTCGACCTATATGCGCTACGCCGTCGACTTCTCAGCCTATGGGGTCGAGACACCGACGGGCAGCGGCTCGATCCAGCGCATCAACGTGGGACCCCACTGGATGGAGGGGGTGCCCGATGGCGCGGACTTCTTCGTGACCACGGACATTGCCAGCGCGTCACTGGGGGCCCACACCTTCGACAGCACCAATGGAACCCTCCCTCTGGTCCTGCACACCGGAGGCATCGAGAATTACATCGACTTCCTCGACCAGTCCGCCTTCGGCGGGCCGAAGCTGGCCAGCGCCGCGGACGGCGACGACTTCGTCATCCCCGATGCCCTCGACCGCGTCCGCTTTCGCCGAGTGATCGACCTGATGCTGGCGGGGGAGCACACCCGCGCCCACTGGATCGCGGACCAGGTCGGCTACGAGGTCATTGAGTGGACGGACACCGGCCTCGGCGCGACGCTCCACGTGCTCCAGGAAAAGGCCGATGTGGGCGAGCCGGGATTCCGAGGCCTGGGGACCTTCATCTTCGACAACACCTCGGAGAACGGACTCTGCATCGAGGTCCCGCATCCGCTCTACGATTCTCTGACTCTGCGGGAGGGAGGGGACATCCTCGTGCAGGTGAGGCCGCGCCTCCTCATCATCGCGGGCACACACCGGAACAGCTCCACGACCGACACCCCGTGCGATGGGACGATGAGCGGTGGCGATCCCTACCGCATCTCGGACTGTGCCCACTCGGTCGTCACGTTCTTCCAGATGGCCCACGAGCAGTTCGTGCTCAATGACCCGAGCGCCTATGTGCTTCAGATCCACGGCTACAGCCAGTCCACATGGGCCACGGAGCCGATCGATGTGATCATCTCCGAGGGGAGAAACTGGGATCCCCCGGACACCAACTTCAGCGAGGTCCTGGCCGATCAGATCGACGCCCAGGGCTTCCTCGCCGATGGCACAGACCTGTCCGTCGCCGGTGTCTACAGCCCGGACATCGGCGTGCTGGGGGCAACCAACAACACCAATGGACGGTTTTCCAATGGCGTTCAGTGGGCGCTGTGCTGCGACAACTACGCGAGCACGTCCAGCGCCCACTTCATCCACATGGAGCAGGACCTCGATGTGCGGCAAGAGAACCAGCACATCATCGACGCCCTGAATCAGACAATCGGCATCCTCGGTATCCCCGCGGAGCTGACAGTCTTCAGGGCTGAGTGATAGCACAGATTGCATGCAGCTTAACATGAGGAGGCCAGCCATGTACTTCAGACCACTACTTGCGGTCCTGCTGTCGATTCCTTTTGTTCCGAACCCCCTTGTTGCCAAAGATGTCTTTCCCACCTACGCTTCGCCCGAGAGGCATTTCCCCGGTCCTGGCGTTGGATATTGGCCCAGTGATTCCTCTTGGCTCGACATCCAAGATGAAGCTCTCGTAATCCGCAATTCCGTCCTAATGGGCGACGGTCGCGGTGAAGGCCTTCGCTTCATTCAGATCGGCAGCCTGCAGAGCTCCGCCGAGCTCCGTGAGACAGAAACCAAATTCCTCCATTACGAGACCGTTGACTCCGAAGATGACCCCACAACCACCATTGGTGGCACATTCTACCGCTACGTTAACTTCGCCCTGGAGAGGGCATGCATTATGAGCGGCTTCGACGACGAGTTGGATACCGCCGCTGACCGCGCTTGGGACCTAACTGGTCGTATCTTTATCGGATTTGTTGGGCAAGCTGGCGCCATCGACAATCCCGCAGATAATACATGGACACATGGTGCTGCCACAGTCCAGCGCACCGATGAATTCATGGGCATTGCTGCAGGCGCATCGATCACGCCGATTCGGATGGTAGCCAACCGCTTCACAACAGGCGCGACGGCCAGCCCAACAATAGGCGCGTATGGCATACCTGAGTTTGGTAATCTGACGGGCGTTTATGCGAACACAAGTTACCACGATACCTTTGACGCATCCACCCTTGGCGCCATTTCCTTCGGCAAGGTCCCCACCATGATTGCAGGCAATTTCGAAGCGATTCCGACAATGCGCCTCCTGGATGATTATGAAGGCATCCCAGGATCCAACGACCTTGCTGTCGGCGTACGTGCTGTTGTCGATGGTCGCAGCTGGGACCTGTATGAAGGGATGACAAACACCACACTAGCCGATGAGCAAGCCTACAACGTCTTGAATGCTATTGGCGGATTGTTTTCTGTCTTTGCCGCTGGAGAGGGTTGCGTCAGTTCCATTTCAGAAATCACTACTGCGTATGGGATATATGTGGGCGACCCCCTTACCGGCGTTGGCATTTCCGGGGACTACATTGCCAATGCCTATGGTATCTATATCGCCGCAAACAACATATCATCAGCTGGCCAGCATGACGACTGGTCTCTGTACGCAGAGGGCGACATCGCCGTCGAGGGCGACACCTTCCTTGGATATGTGAATGCAGGCACTCTTGATGTCGATGGCAGCAGCTATCTTGGACATGTGAACGTGGGCGTCCTTGATGTTGATGGGTATATTCACAGCTCTCTGGGCAATGCGATCCTCGTTGCTGATGATCTCGTTGTCCAACGGAACGGGCCGCCACAGATGTGCCTGACGGACACGGATGGCGAGAATGCGTTCTCGCTCGTGGCTGCGGCAGATAGGAGCACGGGCAGAGCACTTATTCAGAGTGATGGGGACTTATCGTTTGGGGCTACGGGTGCCTTTCGATTCGAAAGCGACCAGGGCGATGATTTTGTGATCAGTCTCACTGAGGAGCCCGGCGAGGTAGAGATCACGGCGTATGCCGTGCGAATTGATGCCCCGCTGGACGTAAGCGACAGTATCCTGAACACATCAGGACCGGTGGTTATCGATGATAGTCTCGACATTGATGATGGGACTTTCTACGTCGATGCTGCAAGTAATCGCATTGGGTGGAACACGACAACTCCCGCCGCGTATGTCGACTTCTATCACACAGCAAACAACTTCATGAGATGGAACTGGGCTCAGCTCCAGGTACGTGGAGACTCTGCAAACAACGCAACGCTCCAGATCGAAAGCAACGGCACAGCTCCTAGTCTTCGCGTCCTCGATGGGGGACAGGAGACGCTTGTTGTTGAGGACGGTGGTGATCTTGTGTTTCGTGGAGTTCTCCGGGACGCTGACTCTGATGTGGTCATTGATGACAATCTGCGCGTGAATGACTCGGCTGGCGTCGCTGGGGGGCTGTCTATCGGGAATGCCTCCCCAACCGAAATCAGCGGCCTGGAGCTTGGCGCAGCGTATTATGAGAGCTACCCTAGCGGTGATCCTATCCAGGGAGATGTGTGGATTTATCTTCGCATTGCAGATGCCCAGCAGGGAGAGAGCTATGAACTCATTGTGGAATTCCCTGATGGTCATCGGAACATCCTCTCTACAAGTGGTTTCACAACCTCATCAAGCGCCGGAGGCGCGAAAGAACATAGCCCGGGGCAAAGCGAGCGAAGCGAGCGCCGCCCC
>JAFGKF010000240.1 GCA_016928695.1 Candidatus Sumerlaeota bacterium
CCAGCAGCTGTGATCGCAGATCTGACGCATCCTCCTCCGACACCAGATGGAAGACCCGGTCGAGCTTGGAGAGACGCAGGACAGAGAGAACCGTCCTCGCCGGCTGGAGAAGATGCAGCCGACCCCCGGCCTCATGGATCTGCTTGTGCAGCGCCATCAGCAGACCCAGCCCCGTCGAGTCGATGTACTGGATCCCCGTCAGATCGAGATAGAAGGCCTCGGCCGGATGCTGCCCCAGCGCCTGCATCAGATCACGGAGTGTGCCCGCCTCCGCCAGACGGATGTGCCCCTGAAGAGCGGCGAAGACCACACGGTTGTCGACGCGGAGAAGCTGATAGGCCAGCCCCTCCCCATCGCTCACCGGAGCTCTCTCCATCGGGATCAGTTCCCTGACCCCGCACTCTGAGCGAGCTGCTGGGCGGCGTTGCCGATGTCGGGGTTGATGCCCGGGACATAGAGCGGAGCCAAAACCCAGATGTTGGCCTCCACATGACCCTCGGCCAGATACGGAAGGGGCATCCCATTGGCCTCCGTGCGGATCGAGATCTCCTCCACATTGTAGAAGGAGGGCCCGGTCGACAGCTCGATGAAGTACTGCATCACCCGGGAGTACTCACCGGTGACCCGGATGTTGATCGGGGCCACCGTGACAATGGGCGGCCCGGCGGGCGGGGGAGGTGCCATCTGCCGCTGCTGGCGGCTATAGACCCCTCCCCCCCCGAAGGGGTCGGTCGCGCCGGGAGCGGCGAAGGGATCCTCCATGGCACCTCTCTCGTACATCTCCTCCCCGTACACCTGGGGGCCACTCGGCGCCCGCGCGGACGGGTCCGGCTCCGGCTCAGGCTCGGGGATCTCCCAGGGGTCAGGGATCTCCCGGATCTCCACATATTTGAAGATCTTCACCATGATCACGCGCGAGAGGCCCATCTCGATCGCCATGTCGACGAGGCGCTCCACATGGTCGAGGGCGAGATTGTAGTAGACCGTGTAGGTGCTGAAATTCACGTCGAGAAGGTCCTCGAGACCGCGCCTCTGATCGTTGCCGACACGCTCGGTCTCACGGTTCCTCTGCCACCGCTGATACTCCGTCTGCTGCTCGGAGGTGAGGCTTGCTGGATTGGACTCCGCGCGAGCCATCGTCGCCGCGTCGAACGGAGGGGGATAGAGAGCGTCGAGAAGCAGCTCGATGTGCGCGCAGGCGCAGAACGTGTCGATCGGAGCCGGGAGACGCAGCGACTGCCACTCCGGCAGCGGGATGGGGAAGCTCATCTGCTCCTCGAGAACATCTCCCCCAAAGTCGCGCTCCACCCCATCGGGGACCAGCCGATAGGGGTGATAGACCTGATCGGGAAACTGGGCCTCGGGGCGCTGATAAGAGATGTGATCCGCACCGAGGTAGAAGACAGGCACACCCAGCTCCACCATGTGGGCATTGAACTCCCGCTGGTGGACCGAGGGATCGCTGCTGAGGAACTGGATCAGACGATAGGCACCACGGGCGGCGAGCAGATTGTCCTGGATCATGCTGGACGTGACGCCCTCGGGCAGGCCATCGGGGATGTTCCAGAGGATATTGCCCCGCGCGACGTTCGACGGATCACGGAGAATCCCGATGAAATCCAGGCTGGTCGCATCGGCGCTCCGACTTCGCTGATGGCTGAGCCACTTGCGCGTCAGGCGCCGCACGCGCTCGCGGAAAGCCCGGTTGCTCTCCTCGGGGCCCAGGAGAGAGGCGATGCTGAAATTCTCCTTCGCCACGATCTGCACCAGCTGTTCGCGGTAGACCCTGGTCTGGCTGTTGTACTCGTTGATCTCACGCTCGATGAAGACATGGTTCTGCATCCGCTCGTAGTCGCCCCGAACCCGTTCAAAATCGGCTCTCTTCGCATTGAGGCGGTCGATGCGGGGATTGAAGATCACGAAGTGGATCGCGCCGATGGCGATCAGACCCAGCGCGCCGATGACCACCAGCTTCTCACGGCGTCCGAATCCGATTCGGCGACTGACGCGGGCGGCTTTGGCTCTCTTGGCCATGGCTGAAATCCTCGATCCAGCAGTGGGGCGCGCCTGACGGCGCTCATGGAGGGGGGGCGTCCCCTCGCCGGCTCCCACCGTAGAGCGCCCCCCTCGGACCGTCAACCGAGGAAACCCCTGCTCCCAACCCTTTGTGATTGCCCATTGCACCTGACCGTGAGAGGGGAGACCCGATGAGCCAACGATCGTATCTCCGCGTCATCAGCGGTCCTCAGGGTGGCATGACCTTCCCCCTCATCGGGGAGTTCATCATGCTCGGCCGCGAGCCACGCCTCGGCATCAAGATCGCCGACCCCATGGTCTCGCGACACCACGCTGTCCTCTCTTTCGACCAGGACGCCGCCATCCTCGAGGACATCGGCTCAACCAATGGGACCTTTCTCAACGGCGCCCCTGTCGAGATGGAGATCGTCCTGCAGAGCGGTGATGAGATCCGGATGGGCTCCACCCGGATGATCTACGTCGCCCCCGAGGAGGAGCCCGGCGCTCTCTCCACCAACCACCTCCCCCACACCCGGGTCGATGTCCAGGTCCCCCTGCCCGGCACGCTTCCTCAGCTCCGCCCCGAGCTCCTGGATCGACAGCAGATCATGACCCTTCTGCGCTGGAGCACCCGCCTCCACGAGATCGAGTCCGAGCTGGCGCTGGCCGAGGAGCTGGCCTCGATCTCGATCCAGGTCACCAGGGCCGAGCGTGCCGTGGTCCTGCTGCGACGCCCGGGTGAGACCGTCAACCTCGTCGCGGTGGCCTCGCGCTCGCGTCTCTCAGGCAAACGCCCCGTCCTCCCCATCAGCCGTGCCCTGATGCGCCGGGCCGTGGCCACAGCCCAGGTGGTTCACTCCCTGGGACCAGGGGACGATCCCGTCGAGGGCGATCCCTTTCTCGAGCGAAGCGATCCCGTCCGCGACCAGCTCGGCGCGGTGATCTGCGCCCCCATGATCTATCAGGACACCGTCTGGGGAGGCATCCACCTCGACGCCACCGTCGAGACCCGCGCGCTGAGCCGGGAGGATGCCCTCATGGCGGGCAACCTCGGCCACCAGACCGCGGCGGCCCTGGCCGCGCTGGACATGCGCAACCGGCTCCGCGAGCAGGAGCGGACCGAACGCGAGATGTCCATCGCCCGCGACCTCCAGGAGAGCCAGCTGCCCAAGGAGCTTCCCCCCCTGCCCGGCGATTGGAGCTGGGCTGTGCTCGCCAAACCGGCCCGAATGGTCGGAGGCGACTACCACGACGCCTGGCAGACAAACGACGGACGATGGGCGGTGGCGCTCGGCGACGTCAGCGGCAAGGGTGTCCCCGCCGCGCTGATGCTGTCCGCCATGCGCGCCTATCTCCATGCCGAGGCCTCACGCGGGGGCGTCCAGGCCTCCTCGGTGATCACCCAGCTCAACCAGTGGGCCGCCGCCGAGTCCCCCCGCCACATGTTCATGAGCATGCTGTTCGGACTGCTCGACACCCGAACCGGCGAGTTCAGCCACACCAACGCCGGACACCCCCCTCCGCTGCTCGTCACCGCCGGAGAGAAGACGCGCCGTCTCGAGTGCGGGGGGCTGATCCTCGGGGTCCAGGGGGGCGAGATCTACGAGCAGGAGACCCTGACGCTTCAGCCCGGCCAGATGCTCGTGATGTTCAGCGATGGGGTCACCGATGTGTTCAACCCCAACCGCGAGGTCTTCGGCGAGGAGGGTCTGATCGAGCTCATCGAGGCCTCGAGAGATCAGACACCCGAGATGATCTGCCGGCGCATCTGGGAGGCGACGCGCTCCTTCCTGGGCGAGAGTGAGCCCCCCGACGACTTCACCGTGCTCATCATTCGCGCCGGGGAGAAGACCGCCGAGGCGTGACAGAGCCTCTGGACTGGATCAACAGGATCGACAGGATCCCCGATCCTCTGAATCCTGTGATCCTGTCAAAATGTGGAAGCTGCCGACCATGCCCACAGGTGCTGTGACAGCGGCGGCCAGCCAGGCACCTTCGTCCACTCGCGCATTTCAATCTCCGATCATCCTCATCCCGAGCTCCGCGAGCCGGGCGCGCAGCGACGCATCGAATGCATCGGCGGGATGCACATCCTCAGCGCGCAGACCGATGTCATATTTCGACTGCTCGACGAGATCGGTCACGAGACGCCGAAGATCTTCGGAATCGAGGTCGGCGAGACGATCCGCGGCGCGCCCAAGTGACTCATCGCTCTCGGAGTCGATGCAGACGGTGACGGAGGGTCGCAGGCCGAACCCACTGTCGTCGATGATGGGAACTGTGATCGGACTCAGATCGAGATATTGGCAGTCGCCGATGATGGGGATCTCTATGGTTCCACCGCGCTTCACGAACATCCGGCGCGTGCCGACATGTTTGATCATCACCTTGTTCGGTGGCACTTTTCTCCACTTTGAGGCGATGACTGCCACGAACAGGAGCATGGTGATCACAAGCATCGCGATGGCTGTGGTGAGCGAGTGTTGAAAAGCCGGCAGGGTGCTGGGCATGGTGAGCTCCTTTCAGCTGTCAATGGTCCGGGAGTTCAACTCCCGGACCCAACCTCCTCACCCCCCCTCTCCCACACTTGGGAGAGGGGGGGGGTGAGGACTGCTCAGGTGCCTCCAACGGTGAACGGGATCTCCGTCGGCCAGGACCAGTTGCCCCACACGTTGAGAACGCGCAGGCGCACCGTGTGCTCGCCGGGCGCGAGATCCTCGCCCGGGGTGGCGAAGATCTCCGCCGTCTGAGGCCGGTAGCGCAGGGTGGCCCGCTCGTCATCGATGTAGACGCGGAGTGTCTCAAAGTGGATCCGCGGTGGCGCGTTGCGGGCCCAGCGCTCGTGCATGCCGTCGTCGAGCGAGAGGTGAATCTCGGGCCGCGGCCCCTCCACCACCTCGGTCTGGTCCTCATGGAGCGCGATCGACGGGATCCCCGCCCAGACGTAGTTGAGAATCCCGGTGTAGAGCCCCCACGCCATGCGGCGCAGATACTCGCGGTCGCGCAGCTGCTGAGCCCCCTCGGGATGGGATTGGAAAGCCCCCTCGATGAGGATCCCCGGCACTCGCAGAGAACGCAGAACCCCGAAGCCCGAGGGCAGCCCCTCCGTGGTGTCGTGGCGATAACCGTCGGCGAGGCCCCGCGGGGGATACATCAGCCAGCTCGAGTAGAGCCCCGCGTGCTGCGGCTCGTGGTGTCGCAGCAGACGGTGAAGCTCCACCGTGACCCACCGCGCGAGGTCGTTGGCCGCGCACGGGTGATCGGGGCGCGAGTGATACCAGACCGAGATGTAATTGGCCGATTCCCGGCGCGTGGCGTTCTGATGGATCGAGATGAAAAAGTCGCAGTTCTCGCGGTCGGCGAGGCGCGCGCGCCACTCCAGGTTGCCCTCGTTGGGAGTGTCCTCCCCTGTCTCGCGGGTCATCACCACCTCGGCCCCCGAGGCCTGGAGAAACTCGCGCAGCATCAGCGCGACCTCGAGATTCATGATGGCCTCGGAGATGCGTCCGTCCTCGCGGATGACACCCCCCGCGTGTCCCGGATCAAGGCAGATCCGCACGCCCTCGAGGGCATCGCGGTGATAGGGCGGGGGTATGTAGTTGAGGGGCGGGAGAGTGAACCAATCGTCGTTGCTCACATAGATCACCGCCGCCTCCTCGGTGTGCGCGGGCCCGACGATCCCCTCGGTCACGGCGCCGAGCCCCGAGCGGCCGTCGTCCCAGGGATCGGCCGGGACATAGGCCCCCTGGACAATCGAAGTGAGGCCCGCCAGAGCGGCGGCGATCAGGCAGATCAGCGATCCTCGCATCATTTCACTCCTCCCCTGTCACTCGACCGTGAACGGGATCTGTGTCGGCCAGGACCAGTTGCCCCAGACGTTGAGCACGCGCAGGCGCAGGGTGTGCTCCCCAGGTGCGAGATCCTCGCGCGGAGTGGCGAAGATCTCCGCAATCTGGGGACGATAGCGCAGCGTGGCCCGCTCGTCGTCGATGTAGACGCGCAGCGTGTCGAAGTGGATGCGCGGCGGCGCGTTGCGGGCCCAGCCCTCGTGCATGCCGTCATCGAGTGTCAGGCGGATCTCGGGGCGGGGCCCCTCGACCACCTCGGGCTGACTCTCGTGAAGCGAGATCGAGGGGATCCCCGTCCAGATGTAGTCAAGAATGCCCAGATAGATGCCCCACGCCTCGCGCCTGAGATACTCGCGGTCCATCAGGCGGAGCTCCTCCCACGCGTTCGAGTAGAATGAACCCTCGATCAGGATGGCCGGCACACGCGCGTTGCGGAGAACCCCAAAGCCCGAGGGCTGGCGCTCCACGGTGTCGAAGCGCCGCTCGTCGGCCAGCCCGTCCGGGGGATACATCAGCCAGCTCGAGTAGAGCCCCGCGTGCTGCGGCTCACTGAGGCGCATGAGGTCGTTCAGCTCCAGCGTGACCCACCGCGCCAGGTCCACCGCGGCCATCGGATCGTCGGGGCGCGAGTGGTACCAGATCGAGAGATAGTTCGCCGTCGAGCGCCGGCTCCAGTTGTGATGGAGCGAGATGAAGAGGTCGCAGTCCTCGCGGTCGGCGAGCCGCGCGCGCCACTCCAGGCTCCCGTCATCGGGCGTCTCATAATCCCCATCCCGCGTCAGGACCACCTCGACACCTGAGGCCTCGAGGAACTCTCGGAGCATCGTCGCGACCTCGAGGTTCATCACCGACTCGCGGTATCCCGTCGCCCCGCGTTTGTATCCCGCACGATCCATGTCACCCCCGTGACCGGGATCGAGGCAGACACGGAGGCCCTCGAGTGCCTCGCGGTGATACGGTGGCAGGGCGAAGTTCGCCGGGGGCAGCGTGAACCAGTCCGCGGCCTCGATGTAATTCCTCGCCGCCTGGGGGGTGTCGGCGGGGCCGACCACGCCCACCTCGAACGCCTCGGTGCGGCTGTCCTGCGGCCCCTCGGGGGGGAAGCGATAGACGCGCGTCTGAGCGACCGCCGCACCTGTGAGAATGGAAAGGAGAAAACAGATCACCCGGGCCATTGAGAACTCTCCCCGATCAGGATCAGCGCTGCGGGGAAGACATCAGCAGCTTCGCAGCGGCCTTGCAACCCTGAGACGCATCATCGACGGCGAGCCAGCGCGACCAGCGCGGGCGATGAACTCTTTTCAAAGGCGTTCCCCGCGACATCCGCGAGGAGGCGAAGATCAGTCCAGGGATCCCCTCGGAGGATCTCCGCGATCTGCTCGGAGCGGACCTTGGGGAGTGTCTGATCCCAGTTCCTCTGAGCGGTCCCCTCATCGGAGTCGGTGATCCGCGTGATCCGCAGCTGGAGCGAATCACCCCTGTCAATCCAGCGCCGCCTCAGTGTGACTCTCACACCACCCCGCTCCCATGTGCGTGCAGGGGGTTCCCAGTGGCCACGCGCCTCCACCAGGGAGGGATTGACCATCTGCGCCAGGAATTGCCCCCCCGGGCGCAGGGTCTCCCCGATGTCGCGCATCACATCAGCCACAGGGCGATCGGCGACCAGATGGGGCAGGGTGTGACCGAGGCAGAGCGCTGCGTCGAACGCCTCTCCCTGATGAGGAAACCACTCTTCGAAGTGGGCCTGCACGAAGGAGACCGAGGCTGGGAGATCGCGGCGCCCCTTCGCCATCGTGATGAAAGAGCCCACGGGGTCGAGACCGATCACCTCATGACCCTCACGCCCAAGCGCCGCCGCGAGTGCTCCGGTGGCGCATCCGATCTCCAAGATCCGACTGTCCGAAGGGAGCCCCAGGAGGTCGAGGATGACAGGCAGCTCGCGCCCTGCGCGCTCATCGGCATCGGTCATGAGGTCATACTCATCCCCGATCCGCTCGTAGAAGTTCGAACTCATCGCCTCAGAACAGCTCGAGCTGCCCCGTGTCCGCCTCAGCCCTCCGGCTCTCCGACTCCGGGGAGGTGAACTCCTCCGCGGGGGCCATCCGGAGCCCCGGGACGCTGCGCAGGCTCGGATAGGCCTCGACCAGCGATTGGGGCACAGGGCTCTCCCGGTCGGGGTTGGCCGCGGCCTGCAGCTCCAGGGCATTGGTCACCGCCTGCCCCCGGAAGTGGTTGTTGGCCACCACCAGCGTCTCCTCCGCCTGCTCGCTGGCCTGGCCGATGCGCACCGCCCAGGGGGCGAGCTCCTCGGACGAGTAGAGATAGTTGTATCGGTCATCGCGCTCCGCCTGCTCGTTGAACCAGGCGTCTTGATTGCGGCCATGCAGGCGGATGTAGGCGAGCCGCCGCGAGGTGACGTGGGCACTCGGCCCCAGGCTTTCGCCGATGATCGGCTGATCGATGTTGACGAGCGCGATGTCGCTCTCGCCCAGCCAACGGCGGAATGACTCGTTGTCCCACGAGCCGTGGCGCACCTCGACCGCCAAGCCGAATTCCCCCCAGACCTCCGCCAGCTGCATCAGATGCGAGCGGCTGGTTGGGCGATTCTTGAAGGACCAGGGGAACTGGGCGAGGACCGCCGCGAGCCTTCCGCGGGCCCTGAGCACCTCGCAGACCCCTCGCAGCTGCTCGATCTCCCCCTTGTCAGGGGTCTCCGTGCTGTGAGTCAGGCCCTGCCAGAGCTTGACGGAGAACCGGAATCGCTCGGCCTCCGCGCGGTCGAGCAGGTTGCACCACGCCTCGGCGACCTCGGGTTTGGGGGGGTGATAAAAGGTGACATTGATCTCAGCGAGATCAAACATCCGAGCGATGAGCAGCAATGGCTGAAACCCTCGCGGCTTGGGGCTGGGGTAGACGATACCCTCCCAATCTCTGTACGACCAACCGGCGGGTCCCACACGGATCATGACTTCTCGCTCACGGTCCTAAGTGACGCAGAATCAATCGATGGTCTTTGCCCCGGGGGCCATGCGCAATGAAAAAGAGAATCCCCTGGCCCGGTGGCACGGTTCTGTCATTGGTCCTCGGGCAATGGGAAAACAGGCCCCCCGTGGTGTTCGACGCTGAGCGAGGAGCGCCTCACCCATACCACCAAAGCGTGAGACTGCCAAAGGAGACTCAATCGCATGTCTGAGACCGAATGCCGCACAGCCCTTCAGGTCGGGAGCCCTGCCCCAGCGTTCAGCGGCACCGCCGTTGTGGGGAGTGAGTTCCAGGAGCTGAGCTATTCCAACGGCACGCTGACCATCGGCGACCAGAAGATCACCGGCAAGTACGTGGTGTTCTTCTTCTACCCCCTCGATTTCACCTTCGTCTGCCCGACGGAGATCATCGCCTTCAGCGACCGGATCAAGGAGTTCGAGGAGCTGAACACCGTCATCGTCGGCGCCTCTGTCGACTCCCAGTTCACCCACCTGGCATGGAAGAACACCCCCCGCAAGGACGGGGGCCTCGGCGAGATCAAGTACCCGCTGCTGGCCGACCTCTCCAAGCAGGCGATGAATGATTACGGCTGCCTGCTCGAGGCCGGAGTCGCCGCGCGCGGCGTCTTCATCATCGACGGGAAGGGCATCCTGCAGAGCTACACCGTCAACAACCTCCCGCTCGGGCGGAGCGTGGACGAGGTCCTGCGCATCATCCGCGCAGCCCAGTTCGTCGAGACCCACGGCGAGGTCTGCCCCGCCAACTGGACCCCCGGCGGTGAGACCATGAAGGCCGACCCCAAGGGCTCCAAGGAGTACTTCCAGAGGGTCAACTGACGTCTCGGTGCCCGTCACCGGACTCGTGCTTTTCGGGCCGCCTCCCTGCGAGGCGGCCCTTTCCTTTCTCCCACTTTGACATTCCCCGGCAAGGGCCCCAGACTGAGTGGCAGATGGCAGTCCAGGAGGTTCCCCGTGAGGTTCACTTGGTCAGTGTGTCTTCTTCTCGCACTCGCTGGGGGGAGCGCCCCAGCCCAGTGGACAGAGATTCAGCCGGGCTTCGATTATCAGCAGTTCAACCTGGCGGGACCGGTGGAGGTCTTCGTCGCGCGAATGGACCTGAGCGACGCGGCGGGCCGCACCGTCGACTCCATGATCGCTCAGGGGCAGTTCTACAAAGAGGGGCTCGCCAACGACGGCCGCGAGACAGTGAGCGCCATGGCCGCCCGATACGATGACACGATTGGCTTCCATTACCAGGCGTGGGGGCATCGAAACGACGTCGTGGCCGCGATCAATGGCGACTACTGGGAGCGTGAGTACTACCCCGGAGGTCCCTACACGGGTCGCCCGGTGGGAGGCCAAGTCCAGGGGGGCTGGTTCTGCCGGTGGTACGGCTTCTTCGGGGGCGGAAGTGGCTACTATCACACGATCTGGGGCGTCCCCCACATCGGGGGCGACGTGAGCAGTGGGGACCACAGCGACTGCCGGCAGCTGGTGATCTTCGAGGATGCGTCGACGGCAAACCTCACCGGCCTCAACGTGGAGCGGGGCACCGATGACCTGATCGTCTACACACCCCAGTGGGCGAGCTCGACCCACACTGACGACACCGGTGTGGAGGTCCTGGTGGAGGTCAACCGCCCGGCTCTCCCCATCCCCCACGGAGTCCCGGCCAACTCATGCAACGGCACGATCATCGCGGTGCGCGACGGCGTCGGTGACACCGTGATCCCCTTTGACCACGTGGTGGTCTCCGGCACGGGATCGCAGGCCGACACACTGCGGGCAAAGTGCACCGTGGGGGAATCTCTCGATCTCCAGCTCCTCATCCGAGACTACGGTCTTCTCGGCCGCACACCACCCCACCCCGCGCAGGACTGGACGAAGGCCTACGGCAGTGTGGGGGTGGACCGCGAGATCGTGATCGCCAGCACCGCCACGAATCCGCCGAGCCCCGACACCACTCGCGATCCGCGGACGGGCATCTGCTTCAACGCCACCCATGTCTTCTTCGTGGTGGTCGATGGCCGAAGCTCCGCGAGCATCGGGATGACCTTTGGGGAGCTGGCCAACTTCATGATCACCCAGCTCGGTGCCACCGAGGGGGCCTCTCTCGACGGCGGGGGCTCCTCCGCCCTCTGGATCCAGGGAATGGGCATTGTCAACAACCCCTCGGACGGCAGCGAGCGCGCCACGTGCAACGGGCTGATGATGGTCGACGTCTTGCCCCGTGAGCAGTCGGTCGAGCTCACCGAGGGCCTCACCGTCGAGCTGCAGGGGGACACCTCGCTCCGACTGGGCCCGGGAACCAACTATGCCGCGCTCGCCAGTGTCACCGAGGGAGAGTATGGCTTCGTTCTCCCCCACACGCTCAACGGAGTCCTCGCCACGGGCTCGAACTGGTGGAAGTGCGACGTCGGGGGCACGGAGGGATGGCTGCCCGAGACCTCCCTCATCGGCATCACCTCCGCCCGATCCTGGCAGATCTATCGATGAGAGTCACCGCATGATCCATGAGCTGACCGAGGCCGATCTGGCCGAGATGACCGACATCTGCGCGAAGTCGCTGGACCTGGAGCCCCATCCCTGGACTCCCGCCCTGGTGCGGGAGAAAACGCTGGGTGCCCACGATTTCGATGCCGCGCTCCTGCTCGGCTATGAGATCGCGGGCGAGGTGAGAGGATTCACCCAGGCCGTCGCGCGAGACCATGCGGGCGAGCGCCGCGGGTGGGTGAGGCTGATGGCGGTCAACCCCGCCTGGCAGAGGCAGGGCATTGGATCGGCGCTTCTCTCCGAGGTGGAGCGGCGGCTCGCCGAGCGCGGAGTCACCCGCATCGGCTTCATGGACGTCCCCGCGAACTACCTGACACCCGGTGTCGACTTCCAATACACCGCCGCGGCCTGCTTCCTGACCAAGCACGGTTACCATGTCACCCACACCAACCTGAACCTGATGTGCGGGCTGACATCGGATGAGTTCGAGGATGTCGACGAGGACATCGTGGGCTTCGCCCAGCGCGGAATCACCGTCCGCCGGGCCGAGGAGGGCGACCGTGAGGCGATCGCCGCCTGGGCGCGGCGCGAGTTCGCCGGCTGGGAGGAGGAGATCCTCGCCTGCTATGAGCAGTCGCCCATCAGCCTCTGGATCGCACTGCGCGGCGAGGAGATGCTCGGCTTCGGCGCCTACGACTCCAACAACGTCAACACCGGGCACTTCGGTCCCACGGGGCTCAGCGAGGCCTCGCGGGGACTCGGGCTTGGGCGGGTCCTGACACGGGCGGCGCTGCGCGACCAGCGGCGCCAGGGCCACCGACGAGCGGTGATTCCCTGGGTCGGCCCGATCCGCTTCTACTCCAAGTGCTGCGGGGCCTGGACGGATCGGATCTTCTGGGCCTTCGAGAAACCGCTCAGGGGATGAGCAGCAGAGCGGCCCCGGTCACCCGGGGCCGCTGAGATCTGCGTCAGGTCCGCTCCGCATCACTGAGCATAGGGACCCGAGGCGCGATCGTAGTAGGGTGCGTCGTTGGTGATGGGGGCCGCCGGACCCACACGGACGACGTCCCCGGGCGAGACGGAGCCGTTGGTTGGGTCGTAATCGCAACCCAACTGATTGGGGGGATAGCCATCGCCATCGGAGACGAAACGCCCGCCGTAGGCCTGAATGCGATCGGGCCCCGTCGAGCTGAGGCGCCATGCACCGCCGGAGGAGGCCGCAGCGCCCTCATCATACGAGGAGAGAGTGCCGTCGTAGAACTCCTTGGCGATGATGAAATCGTACGTGTCGTACTCCGCAGTGCTCCCGAAGGGGCCACCCGTCGCGGCGAGACCCAGAACAGCGAAGGGCTCTGGGAACACCGATGTGATATAGGAGACCGGTGTGGTCAGGGGGATGAACCGGGCCGAGACACCATTCTGGCCGGGACGGAAGACGCTGGGGCCCACACCGGTGGGCTTCCAGGCGGTGGAGACGAAGATGGGGGGATACTGGTTGTGATCGATGTAGTAGGACTCGATCGCTGTCGTCAGCGACCTCATGTCCGCCTTGGCCCGGCTCACCTTCGCCCGTGTCTGGGCCTCCAGGAAGTTGGGGACAGCAATCGCCGCCAGAATGGCGATGATCGCCACCACGATCAGCAGCTCAATCAGCGTAAATGCTCTGACTCTCATCAGCTTCACTCCTCACTCAGGATATTGAGCTCAGGATCCTCATGGGCAAGGATCCAATAACTGGTCAATCGCGCGTCAACGCGCGTAGGGCCCTGTGGCCCGGTTGTAGTAAGCCTCTTCCCCCGGTGCCCCGGGACCGACCCGGACGACATCCCCCGTGGAGACCGTGCCGTTGGTCGGATCGTAATCGCAGCCGAGCGTGTTCGGCGACTGGGGTCCCGTGCTCCCGGTGATGGTGTTGCCCCCGTAGGCCTGGATGCGATCCGGCCCGACGGACACGATGTGATAGGCCCCCCCCGAGGTGATTCCGGAGCCCCGCGTGTCACCTGCGACGAGAAAATCCGAGGCGATCGTGTAATCAAAGGTGTCGTAGAACTCCGGCAGGTCGCCCGAAACAGCCCCCGCCGCGGCGAGGCCCGCGACCTGGAAGGGCTCGGCGAACACCGAGGTGATATAGGCCACCGGCGTGGTCAGAGGGATGAAACGGGCTGAAACAGCCTCCATGTTGGGGCCCTGGCCGTTGCCGAAGACACTGGGGCCACGGCCCGAGTGGAAGGGCATCCACGCTGTGGTTCTGAACGATCCGGTTTCACTCGGATTGAAGACCGGGGGATACTGATTCCAGTCGATGCGATAGGACTCGAGGGCGGTGGTCAACGACCGCATATCCGCCTTGGCCCGGCTCACTTTGGCTCGGGTCTGGGCCTCGAGAAAGTTCGGGACGGCAATCGCGGCCAGGATGGCGATGATCGCCACCACGATCAGAAGCTCGATCAGAGTGAATGCTCGCATTCCCATAAACCCTTCTCTGCCCAGCGTCCTGGCCTCCGTCAAACCCCCGGCGATGGCAATCCCTCTGTGCTGTCCCGGGATCACTCCCCTCTGAACATGCCGCAGCTTGGAGAGATCGCTTTCCCGCTGAAAAGAAGAGACACCGGCCTGGGAATCTTGCATCCCGGAATCTGAAGTTTCAAGCGCTTGCCTGAGCTTCGCGAAGAAATCGGGAGGCCGTCTCAGGAGAGGTGGGGTTGATGTGGAAGCCCGTGCCCCACTCAAAACCCCCCGGAATCGTCAATCGGGGGATGATCTCGATGTGCCAGTGGTAGTCATTGGCCGTGTTCTCGAGCAGCTCGGAATCGTGAGCGGAGAACGGCGCCGAGTGGAGCATGAGATTGTAAGGGGGGTCGGCGAGGCCCAAAGCCAACAGTTTCAGTGTCTGACGCAGGGCATCCGCCAGACATTGGAGCTCCCCTGCCTCCGCAAGCCGGAAGTCCGCCCGATGGATTTTCGGCAGAATCCAGGTTTCGAAGGGAAATTTCGACGCGAACGGCATGAAGGACAGAAAATGCTCGTTTTCATAGACTAAGCGCTCTCCGTCATCCCGCTCCTGGGCCACGATGTCGCAGAAAACACACCGCTCGGTGCGCTGCCAGTGCTCTCGGGCACAGGCCAGCTCCTCTTTGACCCATCGGGGCACGATCGGCAGTGCGATGATCTGGGTGTGGGGATGCTCGAGGCTCGCCCCCGCCTTCGGGCCGAAGTTGCGAAAGATCTGGACGTAGCGGAACCGCTGGTCGCGGCTGAGGTCGATGACCCGCTCGTGGCAGACGCGGGCCACCGTGATCAGCTGCTCGTCGCTGAAGGAGTGCATCCGCTGCCCGTGCTCGGGGGTTTCGATCACCACCTCATGGGCCCCGATGCCGTTCATCTCGCTGTAGAGCCCCACGCCCCGGCGGTTGAGTTCACCCTCCACACGCAGGGCGGCGAACTTGTTGGGGATGACGCGGACAGACCACTTGCCACCGGAGCCATTGACCGTGCGGATGGCGGCAGGCGTCAGATGCTCGTTGCCCGGGCAAAACGGACAGCGGGCGGGATCCGTGCTCGGGGGATCGGCGGGCTTGAAATCGAGAGGACGCATCGCCCGCTCCTCGGCGATGATCACCCAGCCGTTCGTCACAGGGTCTTTGCGAAGAATCGACATTCGGCTCCTCCTGCGGTGCGCATCATGGGAGATGCGCGCGCCGCCGTCCAGACCATTCCCTCAGGCGAGGGAGCCCACAATGATGTCCCCGATCTGAGACGTGGTCAGCGCCCCCGGCGAGAGATCGATCCACCCCTCGCCCAGAGCGGTGTTGACCGCCGTCCGGATCGCCTCGCCCGCCTCGGGGTGGCCGATGGTGTCGAGCAGCAGCGCCGCGCTGAGGATCGCGGCGATCGGATTGGCCTTGCCCTGCCCCGCGATGTCCGGTGCCGAGCCGTGCACCGGCTCGAACATCGAGACGCCGCCGGGATTCAGATTCGCGCTCGCGGCGAAGCCCATTCCACCCGCGATCCCCGCGCCGAGGTCGGCGATGATGTCACCGAACATGTTCGTGGTCACCACTGTGCGGAAGCGCTCGGGCTGGGAGACGAGATACATGCACATCGCGTCGACCAGCACCTCACCCGTCTTCACGTCGGGGTACTCCGTCGCCACCTCGGCAAAGACCCGCCGCCAGAGGCCATGCGCGTGGGTGAGGACGTTCGCCTTGTCGCAGAGATGGAGCGGGCCACCGCGCCGCTGCGCGGTCTCGAAGGCGTATCGCACGCAGCGCTCGATGCCGAAATGCGTCTCGACCACCTGCTGCAGCGCGACGGCGTTGCGCGTGCCCTCGTGCACGGTCCCACCCGCGCCGATGTAGACGTCCTGGGTGTTCTCGCGGACGATCACGATGTCGATGTCCTCGGGCCCCCGATCCCTCAGCGGACTCCGAACCCCCGGCAGCAGCTTGATCGGACGCAGGTTGATGTAGAGATCGAGGGCGAATCGCATGCGCAGCAGGATCCCCTGCTCGAGCACACCCGGGGGCGTCGTGGGGTCACCCACCGCCCCGAGCAGAATCGCATCGTGCCGCCGCAGCTCATCGAGCGCCGAGCTGGGAAGCGTCTCGCCCGTCCTCTTCCAGTGGGCCCCACCGAAGGGGTAGTCGGTTGTCTCGAACGAGATGCCGTGCTGCGCCCCGGCTGCGCGCAGGGCCTTGAGCGCCTCGGCGGTGACCTCGGGGCCGATCCCGTCGCCCCCGATGACCGCGATGGAGTGGGTGGTGGACATGGGCTGCTCGTCTCCGTGGGATTGAGGGGAGGCACAGTGCCCAGCTCCCCCTCGTCTGGTCAATCGGGAATGTCCAGCCCTCGGGGCACCCTCTGAAATCCCGCTCTCATCCGCCTTTGGCCTTGAACTCCCCACGAAAGAGGAGGAGCTGTGAGCCTGTCACAGGCGGCCTCTCCGCCGCCCGTCAGATCATCGAAGACAGGGGGGTCTGACATGAGACTCGACATCCGCGCCTTTGCACTGACATGTGGACTGCTGATGGGAATCGGGATCTTTCTGGTCACCTGGTGGGTGATCCTCATCGAGGGCGCCACCGGCAGCCCGACGATGCTGGGGCGCGTTTACCGCGGCTACAGCCTCTCGGCGATGGGCAGCGTGATCGGACTGATCTACGCCTTCATCAATGGTGTGGTCGCCGGCGGCATCTTCGCCGGCGTGTACAATTGCCTGGCGGGCTCCTCTTCCGATGCAGGGAGTCCCGGGTCGACTGCAGGCTGATGGGGCTGCGACGCCTCTGAGCCTGACCGGATCACGGACCGTGAATCGGTCCCGGTTTCTCTTGCACCCGGGAACGGCTGATTGCAGATCTTTCCGCCATCCACTGGCAGCAAGGTTGAAAATGGGCCACAGCCCTCACCCCCTCCCCCTCTCCCCTCGCGGGAGAGGGGGATCAAGGGGGTGAGGGGGAATGAAGGGCGAGGCCCATTTATCTTCCCGCAATTCACAGCGTCGGGAGATCGGCTGAGATGGGTGAGTATCGGATTGTCGACAGAGCTCCCACGGTGGAGGAGTTCATGGCCCTGCGCGAGGCCGTCCGCTGGGAGAATGCTGATCCCGAGATCACTGCGCGAGGGCTGCGGGGCGCCCTGCACTCCGTGTGCGTCCTCGAGGGCGACCGGGTGATCGGCTGCGGGCGTGTCATCGGCGACGGGGGTCTCGCCTTCTACCTTCAGGACATCATCGTTCACCCGGACCACCAGGGGCGCGGCCTGGGGAGGGAGATCACCCAGCGGCTCATGGACCATGTGCAATCGGTGGGAGGGAGAGGCTCCTACGTCGGCCTGATGGCCGCCGAGGGCGCCGCGGAGTTCTACGAGCCCTTCGGATTCACCCGCCGCCCCGCCAACGCCCCGGGGATGGGGCTGTGGATTGGGGGAGAGGGCTGAGGTCGGGGTGCATCAGGATCGATGGGAAGTGCACAGGCTTGCCTGTGCCAAAGAGAATCGCGAGCAAGCTCGCGGACTCCATATCAAAACGCGGCGGCAAGTCGCCGCCGCACTCACATGAGATGAATCGGGGCGCGGCCTGCGCCGCACCCCCTCAATCTGTGTCATCTGTGAATCCCTGTCCGCCAAAGCCCGAAGGGCGGCGGCGGATGCGCGGGATTCACACCCCGTCCGCGACGAACTGCGCGACGCAGTCGCCGACCTCGGTGGTGCCCATGCCCATCTGGCCGGCGCTCTGGCTCTTCATCTTCTCCGCCGTCGTCTTCATGATCGCGCGCTCGACCGCGTCGGCCGCCTTCTTCTCGCCGAGGCTGTGCTCGAGCAGCATCGCACCCGCACCGATCGCCGCCATCGGGTTGATCACGTTCTTGCCCGTGTACTTCGGCGCGCTGCCTCCGATCGGCTCGTACATCGAGACGCCGCCCTCGTCGGGGTTCAGGTTGCCGCCCGCGGCGATGCCCATGCCGCCCTGGATCATCGCGCCCAGGTCGGTGATGATGTCGCCGAACATGTTGTTGACCACAATCACGTCGTACCACTCGGGGTTCTTGACGAACCACATGCAGCACGCGTCGACGTGGTTGTAGTCGCGCTTGATGTCCGGGTACTCGGCCTCGCCCATCGCGTGGAAGGCGCGCTCCCAGAGATCGTACTCATAGGTCAGGACGTTTGTCTTGCCCACCAGTGTCAGTGTCTTCGCCCTGTTGCGATTGCGGGTCAGCTCGAACGCGAAGCGCAGGCAGCGGTCGCACCCCGCGCGCGACTGGATCGAGGTCTGGACCGCGACCTCCTCGGGTGTCCCATATTTCAGGAAGCCACCCGAGCCGGTGTAGAGCCCCTCGTTGTTCTCGCGGACGACGACGAAGTCGATGTGCTCCGGCCCCTTGTCCTTGAGCGGCGTCCACACGCCCGGGTAGAGCTTCACGGGCCGCAGGTTGATGTACTGCTGGAGCTCGAAGCGCAGCCGCAGCAGAATCCCCTTTTCCAGGATGCCGGGCTTGACGTTGGGATGGCCGATGGCCCCCAGGAAAATCGCGTCGAATTGCCGCAGCGTGTCGGCGGCGGAGTCGGGCAGCACCTCACCGGTGGCGAGATAGCGGTCCCCGCCCCAGTCGAAATCCTCCCACTCGAGCTTGAAACCGTACTTCGCAGCGGCAGCGTCGAGGACCTTCTTGCCCTCCAGCGCCACCTCGGGCCCGGTGCCGTCGCCTCCGAGCAGAGCGATTCTGTGGGTCTTGGCCATGGCTCTCTTTCCTCCTGATCACGGTCACAGAGGCGGCACAGTGCCCATCGGAATCGGGAGGGTCAACAGCTATCCCCAGCTATCCCTCAGGGCATGAGAACGATCGCCGGATAGGCCGCCGGGTCCTTGCCCCAGCCGATCCCCGGCGCCAGCTCGTGCCAGCCCTCGCGGCCGCCCTCGTCGGCGTCGTTGTGGATCAGGTTGAAGCCGACCACCGCACCCGCCTCCAGCGGCATCGGGTCGAGCACGGCGGCCGGGAAGTGGAGCTCGTAGCGCAGCACGCCCTCCTCCTCGTCGGCGACGATGGCCACCTCGCTCTCATCGGCCACCACCTCTTCGATCCGCCCCGGCGGATACCGGCCCGGGAAGAGCTCGATGTCGCCGTCTCGCCGCAGACCAATCTCGATCTCCATGTCGTCGTAGTTGAAGCCCTCATCCGGCACGGCGTCGTTGCGGGGATCGAGCGCGATCTGGAGTCCATCGAAATCCCAGATCATGTGGTTCGGCGGAAGGTCGAGCACGTCATCGCGCACCTCGAGCGCCAGCCAGAGCCCCTCCTCGTCCCACCCCAGCCAGGCGGAGATCGCCATGTCGTCGAGCCCCTCGTTGAGATTCGGGTTGAAGTCCACCTCGGTGAACTGAGACGGGTCGAGCGTGGGAGCCCCCGTCCACTCGCTCAGGTCGCCATCGATCGTCACCTCATGGGAGCGACGCGGAACGGGGAAGATCCGCAGACTGTTTCCGACTTCCACCGTGTGACCCACCGCGGTGAACTCCGCACTCACCTGCGCCAGGTCCCCCGGCGTGATCGCCGCCAGATCGAGGGGAAGGCTCATCGTTCCCGAATCCAATACGTCGAGATCGGGACTCTCGAGCGTGACGTCACCCGCCCGGATCTCGCTCTCCACCCGGATCATCTCTCCCGTGTGATTGGTGATCTCGAACTGCAGCGGGAAATGTCCATCCTCGTCCAGGGAGGTCGAGCGCAGCAGCGCGACCGAGAACGGCTCCTCCACCGCCAGCGCCATGTGGTGAACAATGGGGCCCATCGGCAGCGCCGGACCGGTGAGAGACACCTCGAGCGGGATGTCGAGCTCACCCACGGGCGCCTCGTCTCCGGCGGAGACCCGGAAGGTCATGTCCGCCGTCTGGTCCGGCATCACGATCAGCGTGGGCAGCCCCGGGACCTCAATGCCCCCGGGGGCCTGCGGGGTGAAGTCGATCTGGACCGTGCGTGCCGTGGGATTTCGGACGCTCAGAATCCCCACGGCCTCGTCACCCCGCGCCACCGAGAGCACCTCGGTCTCGATGCCCGCCTGGACAACCAGGTTCTCCCCCACCCCGTGAAGCCACAGGGGCTCGTCGGAGAGTGAGAGATCGAAGACCCGGCTGTCCGAGGTCAGCAGCTCGCAGTCGCCCAGCAGCGATTCGGTCACCAGGTGCGTCACGCCCGCGTCGAGCGCGATCTCGCGTGGCTCATCGGACCAGATCACCACCGCGTTGTCGTTGGACCCGCCCCAGAGAAACGCCTCGATGCCGGGGCCGAGGTGGAGCTCGCCGGTGTAGTCGCGGTCCCGGATCGCGGAGAGCATCGTCCGCATCGCATAGAACGACTCCTTCGGCTCGCCCTCCGCGGTGAGAAGGCCCCAGAAATCGCGCGCGCCGGCCGTCGTCTCCTCGTCCGCGTGCCAGTCGCGCAGCGAGAGATAGACCGACCGCTCGACCCCCTCGGCCCACCGCCACATCGCAAGCCGCACGATGTCGCGCGCCTGCTCGCGCTCGGTCACGCCGCCGGGACCGGTGAAGATCCCGTGCTCCGACATCCAGATCGGCGCGTCGTCGCGCCCCCACTCGTCGAGGATCTGACGCAGCCCATCGTGCTCGCTGATCGCACCCTGGCGCGTCGGGCGGTTGCCGTAGTTGTGGTACGAGAGCACGTCGAAGCTCCCCCCCGCCCCGTGCTCGAAGATCCCGCGGACAAAATCGAGATCGGGGCCCGCCATCGCACCGCCGAGGATCACGCAGTTGGGATCCGCCTCCTTCGCGCGCTCATACGCGACCCGCAGCAGCGCCGCGTAGTCGGCCACGTCAGGGTTCGGCGCCCAGAACGGCAGGATGTTCGGCTCGTTCCAGATCTCCCACTCCTTCACGATGTGGCTGTAGCGGCTCACCATCTGAAAGACATACTCGCCAAACGCCTCGCGCGTCTCGTCCGTCACCGGCCCCGCGGCGTTCTCCCATGCCGCGCCGTAGCAGAGGATCACCATCAGATGGATGCCGTTCTCCTCATAGTGTTGCATCACGCGGTCCCAATACTCCCAGTCGTAGAAACCCGGCTCCGGCTCGACGAGCCCCCACCACGCGTCCATGCGGGCGTAGTCCATGCCCAGCTGGCGGAAGGCGTCGAAGACCGTCTGCGCATAGTCCCAGACGCCGGGATCGTTCCGCCGATGGCTGAACGTGGGCCCGTGCATCCCGTAGGGCGCATGGAGGTCATAGGGCTGGGCGGCGAGGCCGACCGTGAAGATGAGGGTGAGGGTGAAAACCGAGGCGAGGAGAAGAGGTCTCATGTCACCGATCCTGCAAACGTTTGCAACCAGGGTGATCCCCCGGGGGCGCTTTTGGCAAGCTCGATCCGCATCTTCCCCCCTCCCGCCGCCGCTTTCAATCAGAGACCGCATGGCAGTTGATTTGAGCAGTGCGATCTGCTTATCACATTGAGAGCGGCATTGAAATGGGCCTCGCCCTTCATTCCCCCTCACCCCCTCAACTCCCCCTCTCCCCGGATCGGGAGAGGGGGAAGGGGGCTTCGTCGTGAGCTCAGCCGAACGGGTGAGGGCTGCGGCCCATTCTCAACCTCGTTGTCGATATCACACGGAGGAGATCGAGATCGTCCACGATGACCCAATCCCCTCCCCTCGCCATGACCGCCTCCGGCTCCCCTCTCGCCGATCCCGAGGCGATCACCGACACCGCCGAGCACCTCGAGCCCTTCTGGCGCGTGATTCTCCACGACGACCAGCTCCACACCTATGAGTACGTCATCGAGATGCTCATGGCGATCTTCGGCATGGACGCCCAGCGCGCCTACCTCCACGCCGTCGAGGTCGACACCCATGGGACAACCGTCCTCGCCCGCCTGCCGCGGACCGAGGCCGAGAAAAAGCGCGACGCCATCATGCGCTACGGCGGCGACCACCGCATGCGCACCACCATCTCCATGGTCGCCTCCATCGAACCGGAGGAGGGGTGAGGCGATCCCTCACCGCTCCACCACATCGTCCCCCTCACTTGAACCTTTGTCCGTATCCGAATCCCCCGAATTCCCCGAATCTCTTCGGCTCATTCGGTCGTTTCGGAGGATTCGGATACCGATTTCACCGTGCCACCACAACATCCCCCGCGCTGATGGTGCCGTTCGTCGAATCGTAGGAGACACGGCCCCCCTGGTCGGCCTGATCAGGGCCCACGCTCCAGACCTGCGTGTCCGAGACCAGGACGGGCTGACCGCTGAAGGGATCCAGCGCAACCATGTCCACTCCGAGCACGATCCCGTCGCGCAGGCTCGCCAGCGTGCGGCACAGGCGGAGCTTCGCCAGCACCACGTCGTCGCGCACACTGGCCTCCAGGAAATTCGGGATCGCGATGCGAATCAGCTCATTGGTCGACTGGCTCGCGATCCAATCCTGGTCGAGATTCTCCCGCTCATAGAACGGCCTCTCGGCATTCGCGAGCAGTGTCCCCCAGATCCGCTCGTGCTCCGCCGCGAAGGCCTCGAAGCTCCCCATCTGAGAGAGATACGCCCGCCGCATATCCGGCGTGATGCCCTCCTCGTCCCCCATGGTGCCATCGGCGAGTCTCCGCATGGTCTCGAGCTGAACGCGCGCCTCGGAGCGGAGGCCTCCCACAACACCCTCGCGGACGCGATCGATGCGGTCGAGCTCTCCACCGATCCCGCGCATCACCTCCTCGCTCAGGGCGGGGTGCCGGAGGATCGAGGCCAGCGTGTCGAGGGCCATGCCCTGCCCCGCGATTCCGATCAGCTGCTGGATCAGGAAGGTGTTGTCGGCGCAGAGATGCTCAGCGAGGCACAGCACCTGAACCGCCTCCATGGCCGCGCGATCGGCTTCGCCCGCAGCCTCGAGGCGTCTCGCATCGGCCAGGATCAGCCGAAACATCATCTGGAGCGACAGGAAGTTCGGAATGGGATCGCTCGGCCTCGAGGCCGTGGGGAATTCGATGTCCTCCGCGTCGGCCGCGGCCAGCGCCTCGCGGACCGCCGACGCCTGCGATTGCAGCAGTGAGAAGATCTGCGGCTGCTGGCCGCGCCATCCCGTCCGCACGATCTCGCGGATCTGGTTGTCCATGGGCATCATGGCCTGCCAGTCGAACTGCTCGACCGCGTTGACCAAGTGCAGAAGCCCCTCGTTGTCCGGTTGGCTCCGCGCGAACTCCCGCATCCACTGTGCCCAGTCCGCCGGGGGCACAGGCGTCCGCGCCTGAACCGGCGTGGGCAGAGTGGGAGGCGGTGCGGGAGATGACGGCGAGGGAGTGCTCGGGGAGCCTGAGCCCCCTCCCCCACTCGTGTAGATGTACGCGCCGCCCGCGATGGCTCCCACCGCGACGACCGCTGCGATTCCCTTGCCTGCTCCCATGGCTGCACCTCCGCCGGCGACGAGCGCCGGAATGGATTGAATGAGTCCCAGAAGCCCCGCCACTCCACTGGCCTTCGCCGCTGTGGCCGAGCCGCCCGAGGCCGCCGCCGTGGCGGCCAGGGTGGCCTTCGCCGTGGCCGACATCGCCCCGGCCGCCGTGATGACGGCGATCGTCTTGACCGCGGCCCCGTGGGCGGGGCGAAGCCTCGGCGCGCTCTCGCGCAGAGCGGGCTCCAGCGCGCCTCGCATGGCGGTCAGCGCTCTCTGAATGCGGCGCGAGACGGTCGTCTGGTTCACCCCCAGCCGCTCGGCGATCTGATGCTGCGTCAGATTCTCAGCGAAGTGCAGCAGCACCATCTCGCGAAGATCGGGGGAGAGATCGGCGAGTGCCCGCCGCAGCGCATCACTCTGCTCCTGAGCAACCATCCGCTCGCGTCCCCCTTTCGTCCGCGCGTCCGCCGCGGTCTCGGCCACCGAATCCAGCGGCACCAGGGGCACCAGCTCCGAGCGGCGCTGATCGCGCCGCAGCCAGTTGATCGCCAAGTTCCGTGTGATCTGAGCGAGCCAAGCCGGGAACCGCTCGGGGTGCCGAAGCGAGCCGAGTGAGACGAAGGCGCGCAGAAACACCTCCTGCGCCAGATCCTCCGCCGCCTCAGCATCGCTCAACCGCGCCAGGGCAATGAAATGGACCAGGCCGAAGTGCCGCTCCACCAGCGAGGCGAACGACGCCGTCTCACCCGCGCGTGCGGCGCGGACCAGGGCAGCGTCGGATCTCTGGCCGGAGATGTGGCTCATTCGAACTCTGGGCTCCTCTCATCCCACACGACAGGTGAGACGCGATTCGATGCAGCCTGGATGACAATTCAGACGATTTGCTGGCCGTGGGGTTGAAAATGGGCCGCAGCCCTCACCCCCTCAACTCCCCCTCTTCCATCTGTCACCCTCACCCCCCAGCCCCCTCTCCCATGCAGGGAGAGGGGGGAGTGATGAAGATCCTCTCTGTTCCCCTCTCCCCCCGTGGGAGAGGGGCTAGGGGTGAGGGGGATCCCTGGTGGGAGAGGGGGAAGGGGGGTGAGGGAGAGAGAAGGGCAAAGCCATTTTCAAGGCCACTCCCAACAAATGACCCGCCGCCTCAGTGCAGCGAAACCCCAGTGGTCACCGTGAGAGAGGGCATGATCTGGCCCGTGTTCAGAGCGCCCGGCGTCAGGAGGTTCACCCCAGGCATGTCCCCCGTGAACTCCGCCGGGGGATCGACCACCCAGCCCCCCGGACCTGCCTCGAAGTCAGTCCGATTCGGATCGGAGGCGTCATCGTTGATGAGCGATCCCGCCGGGCC
>JAFGKF010000241.1 GCA_016928695.1 Candidatus Sumerlaeota bacterium
CCCCCCCGGCGGAAGGCCGGGAGCAGACGGACCCCCAGCAGCCGTGGGATCACGCAGGAGAGCCCAATCAGGATCCAGAGGATCCCGAGCAGGAGGGGGGTCAGGACCTTGACCTGAACCCACCCGATGCCGCGGTTGACGGCGAGGAGAAAGCGTCCTGTTTTCCGTGTGACCATGGTTTATCCCGCGACCCGCCGAACCATCCCGTCGGCAGATCGTCCAGCCATTCTCAGAATATTGTGTAGATCCAGGCGAAGACGCCATGCGGCGCGACTGCGAGCGCCCCACCCGCCACCAGGGCGATGATGAGCAGCGGCAGCAGCCACCACTGACCCCGACGGGTCAGGAAAACCATCAACTCCCCGATGGTTTTGAAGGTCTCTTTCACGCTGCGCGCACGGCGTCCCATCTCGTACTCTTCCGGTGGATCTCGATGAACCGATGACTCAGGCAGGCGCTCTCTGTCACGATCCCCAGTCGCTTGTCAAACGAACAGATTGACTGATCGGCAAAAAACGGGCCAGAGCTGAACGGGGAGTCATCTCACCCATTCCAGCTTCCACCGCTTCTGCACCAGAGGCTCGATGACGTCGGCCAGCATTTCGGCGATCGCCCGGTTGCCCGCGGCGTTGGGATGCACCGGATCGACCAGCCAGCCGTCGTCCAGGTGCTCGGCGAAGATCGGGTGCGGGTCGACGATCGGGACGTCGAGCTCCTCGGCCAGGCGCGCGAGAAGAGCCATGTACTCCGCGTGCGAGGGGTTGGGCACGTGGAGATCCTCGACCATCACCTCCTGGGCGAAGACGACGTCGACGCCGTGGGATCGGCAGATCGCCACGATCTCGCGCAGGTTCGCCTCGTAGCGCTCCAGGGTGACGCGGATCGTGAGACGCTCGTCGAAGGGCCGAAGCGACTGCAGCATCTTCGGAATCGCGATGAAGAGGCGCTGGTTCGCCAGCCACGAGCTCAGGCGCTCTCGAAAACCCACGCCCATCGCCCGCTGCCGCCTCTCCCACTGCTCCTCCTGGCTTCCCCCCGTCCACCACGAGAGATAGCCGTCGTTCGCACCGACGTAGAGCGTGATGATGTCGGGCTGCAGCCGCATCACATCGGCACGCAGACGCAGCAGATCGTTGAACACCGTGTAGCCCGTGCGGCCCGCGTTGAAGACCTCGACGGTGTGACCGCGCCCCCGGAGAATCTGCTCGAGTATCTCGGGGTAGGTGTTCTCGAGCGTTGCCACACCCGCGCCCCAGGTCGACGAGCCCCCCATCGCGAAGATGCGGACTGTGTGAGGGGGCTTCTCGAACGGCACCGGCTCCGTGCCGCCGGGGAAACGATGCGGCATCTCGTACGCGCCCGTGTAGGTCTCCCACAGCGCCTCCCGCTCCCACGAGCCGAAGGCGAACAGGCCGCGGACATGGCCGATCATCTTCCCGCCGTGCAGCGCGTAGTTGAGCGGCGTCGCGCGCACCACATGCTCCGCCGTGATGACAAAGAGAGCCAGCGACAGAAGCGACACCAGCTGCCGCCTCCGCACGTGATCGAAGTTGAAGATCCAGAAGAGCCAGTGGCCCACCACCGCGATGCACAGCGGCAGCCAGAGCACCAGGCCTCGAGAGAAACCCATCGCCTCCAGGTCCGGCCACTTGTCCGTCCACTTGATGAAGGCCAGCCGAACCACCACCGCGACGCCCAGCGACCCGATCCAGAGGAGAGCGCTGAAGGTGGCCAGCGACCGCGCCGGAAATCCCCCGAGCCGAGCGAGCACCGCGGTGCTCAGCGCCCACAGCAGCAGCACGGCGCCGAGCGCCATCGGGTAATACAGAGCGCGGTGGAGCATCCGCCACTGACGGAAGCGCGGCCAGAGGAACTGCGACTGCGACGACTCGGGGCTCAGGCCCTCGACGCGCATCGACGAGACCTCGGCACGCCCCGCGCGCACGACAAACCCGATGGCCCCCTGATCGAAGCGGCCATCCTCGAGCGTGTCGCGCACTGTGCCGTCGAGGCTCGCCGAGATCTGCGATCCCTCCACGCGGATGTTGACCTCGACCTCCTCGCCCAGCGGCATGGCGATGTTGCCCACCACGCGCACGGGGCGGTCCGTGGCGAGCAGACCGAAGAGCGTGGGGTCGTCGCTCAGCCGCAGCGCACACCAGTCGCGCACCGCCTCGCGCGGCGAGAATCGATCGCGCTCCGCCTCGAGAAAATAGATCTCCAGCTGCGAGCGGGGATCGAGGAGGCGAATCCGCGCGGTGATCTCGAGATCCGCGCGGCCAACGATGAGATCGCCGCGGACGTGGGATCCCGCGCTGAGGATCTGCGGGGAATCGATCAGCGTCTCCGAGACCGCGGAGCGATCGACTCCCGGCCAGAGGAAAAAGTGGCCCAGCGGCAGCGCCACCAGGATCGCTCCGAGCACGCCGCCGATCACCAGAGGGCGCGCGGAGCGGGGCGGTTCCCCGCTGCCCGGAGCGGGGACGCGCCAGCGGAAATGCTCGCGCTCGGAGAGAAAGGCGATGGTCCACAGGAGGATGACCAGCGCCCCGGCGATCAGCCAGAGAATCGCCAGCTGCGACTTGCGCTCGATCGTCAGCCACCACCAGCCGAGGAGAGGGACCACGACGAGAGGCCAGAGTCCGATCGCCAGGCGCTGGGCGAGCGCTCTCTGATCCGCCCCCGGGATGTGGATGCGGGCTTTGAGCAGCGTGGCCAGCCAGAGCATGAGCCAGACCACGGCGCCGATCAAGCCGTCCATGAGCGCCATCGTCTGCGCTCGCACAGAGGGAGAGAAATCGTCGCGCCAGAGCGCCTCACCGCTCCCATCGATCACCTCGAACCAGTCGATGAAGACCGGCGGGAGATCGCCCCCCTGGATTCCCACGGGACCATGCATCTCGGGGACACCGCCCCAGACACCGACGGGGGTGCCGTCGACAGAGGCCTCCACGCCGGCAGCGGTCGAGCGCAGCGCGACAGTGAAGAACCGGCCATGCCCCTCTTCGACGAGCGCGTCGAACGACTCGCGGGGGCGGTTGAAGCTCCAGATCATCAGGCGCTGGCGCATGTCGGGCGTCATCGCATCGGCGGGCACCACGGTGCCCCCGATCTCGATGTCTTCACGCGACTCGACCACCCCATCAACCCGCCGCAAAAATCCCGACGGCATCCCGGGAGAGGTGCTCAGCCGGAATGCGCACTCGCGACCCTCGGCGTCGTGGAAAAGCACATCGCCCCAGGCGTGGCCGGGGACGAAGATCCGAGTGCGAACCGTCCGGATCAGCGAATCCAGCCCCTCACCCTTCGCAAACATTTTGATAAAGAGTTCATTGATCGCGTGGCCGTCCACGAGATTCTGGGCCGACACGCGTGGTCCCAGCTCCCGCGCCAAGAGGGGGGCCTCCGAGGGGGGGACGACTCCCCAGCGAACGGGGTCGAGACTCGAGCTGACCAGGGCCCACTGGCGGGCGAAGACCACGACCATGATTCCCAGAAGAATGACCAGAGTGATGATGGTGCGTCTCATTGATCGCTGAGCCCCCACGGTTTGAGGCCCGGTGCTTAGCAGAGCCCCCCTGGGGCGTCCAGCGGCAAAGCACTTGATTTTCGGTCAGCTCTTTGCTTACGGTCTGAAAATGACATCTCCTCGAAGAGCGGATTGAGTCGAGAGGATCCAGCCATGCCGACCTACGACTACCGGTGCACCTCCTGTGACACAGTCCATGAGGTCTTCCACGGATTTCGGGAGTCCGGCCCCGACACCTGCCCGGCGTGTGGTGCGAAGGGCACTCTGCGCAAGCTCATCAGCGCCGGCAGCGGCGTGATCTTCAAGGGCACGGGGTTCTACGAGACCGACTACAGGCGCTCGAACGGCAACGGCGGCAACGGGAAGTCCTCGGTCAAACAAGAGACCTCGGAGAAACCGGCTTCCGAGAGCACCTCGACCTCGAAAGCGGAGACGGCCAAGACCGCCACGGATTCCAAGGACTCGGCGGGCAGTTCCGACTGATCGTCTGGCGCGCAAAAAAAATCACCCTTGTCATCAGAGTGGTTTTTTTGTTTTCCTGAGCCTGTTTCTCATCGAAATCTCTTGACGGGGGATGTTTCACGTGAAACATCCGATCAGGGCGGGCGTCGCTCTCGTTGCGACACCGCACTCCTGCCATGACCATTCGAATCGGTGTGACCAACAACAAGGGTGGGGTGGGCAAGACCACCACCGCGGTGAATCTCGCGGCGGGGCTCGCCCTCGAGGGCAAGCGAACCCTTCTGGTGGACATGGACCCGCAGGGCAATGCGTCGAGCGGCCTGGGAATCGCCAAGGAGGAGTGCGAGAACTCGATCTATGAGGCGCTGTCGGGGACCTGTTCCCCCCATGAGTGCCCCGTGGCCTCGTCCGTGGCGAACCTCTGGGTGATCCCCGCCGATGTCCGTCTGATCGCGGCCGAGAGAGAGCTGCTGCAGGACGACGCCAAGCACGAGAGGGCGCTTGCGGAGATCCTGAGCCCCATTTCGGCCCCCTTCGACTTCGTTGTGGTTGACGCCCCTCCCAGCCTGGGCATTTTGACCCTCAACGTTCTGTGCGGGGTTGAACAACTGATCATCCCTGTCCAGAGCGAGTACTTCCCGCTCGAGGGTCTGTCGGTGCTCCTCGAGGCGATCGAAGGCGTGAAGGAGCGGGTGAACCCCCGCCTGGAGATCCTGGGCATTCTGCTGACCATGGTCGACGGCCGAACGCTTCTCGCCCGCCAAGTGGTCGAGGAGATCCTGAAGCACTTCGGCGACAGGGTTTTCCGGACTGTCATCTCCCGCTCGGTGCGGCTCAGCGAGGCCCCCAGCCATGGGCTCCCCATCATGCTCTACGATCCCCGATGCCAATCGACCCAGGCTCATCAGGCCCTGACCCGCGAGGTGCTCGCGAGATGTGATGGTGTCATGCAAAAAAACTTGATAAATCATCAGGGCCCCTCTGCTTCCCCGTCGACGGACAAACCGGAGCATGATGTCCGTCAAGTAAATCATCATGATATAACCGGAGATTCTCATGGCCAGTAAGAGACGCCAAGCGCTGGGCAAGGGGCTCTCGGCCCTCTTGGGACCCCCCAGCGAAAAATCATCCCCTGCTGTCGTGGCAGAAACGGGACAAGATGAATCAAAAGAGTCGTCTCTGCTGACAATCCCCGTGAATTCCATCCGGGCCAACTCCCGTCAGCCCCGTCAGGATTTCGATTCGGAGACCCTCCAGGAGCTTGCGGATTCCATCCGCGTCTCAGGCATGGTCCAGCCCTTGGTGGTGAGGAGGTCCGGGGAGTTCTATGAGCTGGTGGTTGGGGAGCGGCGACTCCGTGCCGCAAAGATGGTTGGCTTGACGAAACTCCCCTGCATTCTGGTGAATGTCGACGACCAGGAGAGTCTGGTGCTCGCGCTGGTCGAGAATCTTCAGCGCGAGGACCTCAACCCCATTGACGAGGCGGAGGCTTTCGTTCTTCTGCGCGATGAATTCCATCTCAGTCAGGAGGAGGTGGCGCGCCGTGTGGGCAAGTCGCGCTCGGCGGTCGCCAACAGCTTCCGGTTGCTCAGTCTTCCCCCGGAGATGATCGAGGACGTCCGCGATGGTCTGATCAGCGCGGGTCATGGTCGCGCGCTGCTCGGCATCACGGATGAGGAGCAGCGCCGCCGTGTCTGGAGGGAGATCAAAACCAAACGGCTGTCGGTGCGTGAGACCGAGCTGATGTGTCAGCAGCTGGGCAGTGGCCGAGGGCGGCAGACATCGGCATTCACCGGCCGGCCGAAGGGCTCGCGTGACACGGAGGCGGAGTCTCTGTCCGAGCAGCTGATGGCGCACCTGGGTGTTCTGGTGAAGGTGAAGCGTCGGGGTTCGAAGCGAGGCCGCGTTGAGCTCCACTTCCAATCCCTCGAGGAGCTGGACCGGATCCTCGACCTCCTTGGCCTGAGGGCCTCGGAGCGTCTCTGAGCGCGGTCTTTTCCGTTGTCAGCGGGAAGAGCGATGCGCAGGATGCGCGCGTCCGTGTGTTTCGCTCCAATGATCGCCCAATCATGACGTCCTCCCCCCCAGATCCTCAGCCCCCCGGATCCCCCGAGGCTCGATCGCGTGATCCTCTGCTGCACCCCCTGCTCTGGGCGATGTGGGGGCTCAGTGTGCTCGCCGTCGCGGTGGCGGCGATGGACTGGTGGGGAGTGCGGGGAGAGAGCCACTGGCTCTCGGCGCTGACGCTCAAGAGCCTGGAGATGGGGGGAGGCTGGGGGGTGGATCTCCTGTACCTGCGCAACGCCGCTCCCTCACCGCTGGGTCCTCTTCTGGGACGGCTTCTGGTGATGCTGATGCCGTCGGTGCCCGTCGTGCTTTGGTCTCTGAGTGTGGCGGGGGCGGGTCTGTTTGCTTTGGGGCTTCTGGCCAATCCTTGGATGGCCGAGCGCCGACTGGGGATCCTGGTGGGGATCTGGGGTCTGCTGCTCTGGATGAGTCATCCTCTGCTCCTGAGCTCCATGGGCTCGGACTGGCCGCTGGCGCTGGGCTGCCTGGGTCTGGGCACCATGCTTCTCGAGGTCCGGCGCGAGCGTCTGGGCTGGCTGATGCTGGGTCTGGCTGTTCTCGGTCGCGCGGAGATGGCCATTGGTCTGGTGGGGGCATGGCTGTGGGCTTGGCGGCGGCGGCGCACGGGACTGATCGGCTGGTGGGTGCTCGGTGTGATTCCCCCGCTGCTCTGGGGGCTCGGTGTGTGGGTGGCGTTCGGCAAGTTCTGGCCGCTGACCTGGGCCAGCGCGGTGACGATGAGCCAATCGGGGCGCTTCGGGCCAGAGGCTGAGTATTGGGTGTTCCTGAGAGAGGCGCTGCTCACGGGACATGGGGTTTGGATTGCAGCCCTCTTGGCACTCGCCGTCGTGGGGCTGTTGGCGATCCGCCAGGCCACGGTGACAGCCTGGGCCTTTTGTCTGATGGGTCTCGGATGCCTCGCCATTCATGGCTCGCTCCACTTGGCCGCTGGACAGTGGTGGTGGCTTCTCCTCGGTCCCTTTGCCGCGCTGCTGTTGCTGGCTGCCACGGGTCTGGGCTGGCTCCTCGAGCCCGATCGACCGGTGATGACGCGGGTCATCGGAATCGCGCTGGCCCTCGGGGCGATCGGGGCGCAGTGGAGCGGCCAGTGGAGCATCCGTGACTGGACACAGCTGCGCGAGCAGAGCGTGGCCTGGGATGAGGCGGGCTCATGGCTCCGCCATCACATCCACCGCGTCTCGAGAATCGCGACCACTCAGCCGGCGACGGTGATCTGGCACCTGGGCATCGTTCACCGTCTGGCGGTCCACGACGTCCACGGCCTCGAGGGGCCTCTGGCCAGCGGCGAGCCCGGCGAGGATGCGATGGCGAGGATCGAGGCGCTGGAGCCCGACTACCTCATGCTCCGATCCGATGAGGATGAGACGATCATCAACGCCCTTCTCTCCGACGCCGCGATCTGTCGGCGCTGGGAGCATCTTCACCGCGTGGAGGGACCGGGCAGCTGGCGGATCGAGATCTTCGGACGTCGCAGCGGGGACATGGAGCCCCCGCTCCCTCCGCCCGCGGGGGGCGACCCCGCGCAGGTCGAGGCGGTCAACACCCTGATGTCCGAGTCGCTCCGCACCGGACAGGGCTGGAGTTCAGCCGAGTCCACTCAGATCACCGCCGGTGCCGAGGGACTCCTGATGAGCGATGCCGGCGGGGGGGTATCTCTCTGGTCGCCTGAGTTCACTCTCTCCACGGAGTCGGTCGAGGCTCTCGAGCTCACTCTGAACGTGGATGTGGACACCCCTCTGAAACAGATCCGGCTTCGGATTCTGTGGGAGGGAGATGGGATGGATCCCCATGGCCATGGGTTCCGGACCCAGGAGCGGCGGACCCTGTTGGTCGCCAACGGACGCCCGTCGGGCTATGTCACCCTCCGTGTGCCACTGGCCAGCAATCCCCTCTGGCGGGGTTTCACGACGGTCAGTCGCCTGGGGCTGGAGCCGGTGCCCTGGCCCTTCGAGATCACGCTGACCTCCCTGCGATTCGTCCCCGCCGAGGTTCCCTGACCGGCGCCTCAGAGCAGATTTTTTCCCGTGCTCGTCATCGCCAGCGTGGTGTGCTTGACCCCGCGCAGGGCGCGCAGCTCGTCGGTCAGCGCGCGGAGCCGGTGAGCGGGTCCCCTCAGGACAAGCACCTCGAGACAGTTGTCGTGGTCGAGGTGGACGTGCAGCGTGCTGATGACGGCACCCTCGTGGTCGTGCTGGATGCTCAGCATGCGTGAGACGAGCTCCCCCTGGTGGTGGTCGTAGACGAGCGTGAAGGTGCCGGCGACCTCATCGCGGTCGTCGCTCCACTCATCGGTGACGAGGCGCTCGCGGATCATGTCTCGGATCGCCTCGCTGCGGTTGGTGTAGCCATGGTCGGCGATGCGTCGATCGAAGCGCCTCAGCAGGTCGTCGGGCAGAGAGATGCCGACGCGGACGAGCTCGGTCACAGGGGGTCACCTCCTCCGATGGGATGCGCTGGGGAGCGTGTCTCAGCGAAGGTAATAGGACAGGCTCTCGATCTCAATCGAGAGATCCACGTAGTGGACATGGACGCTGTCGGGGACGCTCAGATGCGCGGGCACGAAGTTGAGAATGGCGTTGATCCCCGCGCCGATGAGGCTCTCGCAGACCGCCTGGGCGTGGTCGGCGGGGACGGCGAGGATGCCGATGTCGATCTCCTCCTGCCTGACGATGCGGGCGAGGTCGGCGGCGTCGTAGATGCGGACGTTGCCCTTGGTCGAGCCGATCTTGCGCCGGTCGCAGTCGAAGGCCACGGCGATGTGAAATCCCTGGCGGGCAAAGCCGGCGTAGCTCAGCAGCGCGGTGCCCAGGTTTCCCACGCCGACCAGGGCGAGGCGAATCGCGCGGTCTGTGCCGAGGATGCGTTTGATGTTCTGCCTCAGGTCGGAGACGTAGTAGCCGAGCCCGGGCACACCGAACTGGCCGAAATAGGCGAGGTCCTTTCGCACCTGAGCGGAGTTGAGACCGAGCCGGGCGGCGAGCTCGCGCGAGGAGACCTTCTCGCGATCCATGATCTCGAGATTCTGAAGCACCCGGCTGTAGAGACTCAGGCGTTTGATCACAGCCTTCGGGATTTTTTTCTCGGTGGGAGGGGAGGGCGACGTGGCCGCATGGGGAGTCGGAGGGGAATCGGGGTTGTTTTCAGACATGGGCACGCCAACCTGATCCAACGGATTTTTTTCCCAGAGGTTTGGAATCTTGGTCCAAATCCCCCCCGGGCGCAACAGAAACCGTGAGGAAATTCACAATGTCGTCCCCACGGAGGGGGGAAATCAGTCGCCCAGGAGTGTCGCCACCACACTGCGACGGCTCAGAAAGCGCTCGGTGATGTCCCGGATCAGGGAGGTGCTCGAGAGCATCTTCCACACACGGCCCTCGGACAGCAGGTCATCCCTCACCATCTCCAGGGCCTGCTCCAGGCAGCTGCGCGTGACCTGGTCTTCACCCCGCGCCCGTGCCAGGGCAGAAGCGCCGCGCCGCGCAATGGCCACAGCGAGCAGCGCCAGCCGCCAGCCGAGAACCAGATTGGGGGCATGGAGCAGCCCCCCCGACTCCACATGCCGCGCCAGCATGAGGCGGGTGACTCTCCCCCCCCAGGGGTCCTCAGGATCGACCTGCAGGCGACGGCGCTCGCGGCGTGAGAGCGGCATCGTCAGGGGATAGATCGACTGGGACCCGAGTCCGGCCAGTCCCCGCAGGTAGGCTCCGATCACCAGGAGGGAGGCCCGCATCTGTCCGAGGCCGACACCGCGGCGCTGGCGGGCGGCGGCGCGGAACAGCGAGAGGTAGAGCCGCATGGCCAGGGGCGAGCCGCGGCGAGGCCTCGCGGCCACGTGGCGCACGGTTTTCCAGCTCTCCCCGCTCATCTGGCAGAGATATTCGGAGACAAGCTCATCGATCCCCCAGGTGTCGTGGACGCGGCGAGTGTTGGTGATGTACTGCGCGCAGAGATCGAGGAGCACATCGGGGGCGGCGAGCGAGGCGGTTACGCCCTCCCATGGCTCCCTGAGAAGGGAGGCGATGGCCTGGCCGAGGAGCTGGGCGCTCTCCTCGGAGATCTCGAGATCTCCTCTCAGAGCCGCGCCTTGCTGATCGCCATCACCCATTCCCGCTGCTCAGATCACGCTCACTTCCCGATGCAGAACCGGTCGAAGATGCGGTCGAGCACCTCCTCGCCGATCTCGAGCCCCAGGACTCCATCGACGTGTCCCGTGGCCGCACGGAGGTCGGCCGCGGCCAGCTCCAGTGCCGGGGGATCCGCCAGGGCGCGGACCGCGCCGGCGAGCAGGTTGAGCGCATGGCGCAGCTCATCGAGGTGGCGCTCGGTGGAGACCAGTGGATCAGCCTGCTCTTGATCATCCTCCGCCTCCTCTGTCAGTCGCAGGGAGCACTCGGCGATGAGCTCCTCGAGTCCCTCATGCGTGAGCGCCGAGGTTCTGTGCATCTTTTCACACCCCGTGCGCTCGGTCACCTTCGCCGGATCCAGCGTCGGATTCAGATCGCATTTGGTCAACGCAACGATCGGATCCCGCTCCCCCACCAGCTGCCAGACCTGCTCGTCCTTCCGGCCCCAGGGCTCATCGACCGGGACGCAGAGGACGATCAGAGAGGCCCGCCGGATCTCCGACTCGGCGCGGACAACGCCCAGGCGCTCGACCTCACTCTCGACGGCGCGCAGGCCTGCGGTGTCGACCAGATTCATCGGCAGGCCATCGGCCTCGATCATGGCCTCCAGGGAGTCGCGTGTGGTGCCTGGCTCAGGCGTGACGATGGCGCGGTCATCATCGAGGAGGCTGTTGAAGAGCGATGATTTGCCGGCGTTGGGCTTTCCCACGAGAACGATGCGGGCTCCCTCGGCCAGGAGTCGGCCCCGCTCGCCGCTGGTCACGAGCCGGCTCAGCTCATCGCCCACGCTGTGAATCATCAGCAGCCAGCGATCGGCCTCCTCCGGCGGAATGTCCTCCTCGGGGAAATCGAGCCGGGCCTCGATCTCGGCCAGCAGATCGATCAGTCGCTCTCGGATGGTGCCCAGGCGATCGCTGAACTGTCCGCTCAGCTGCCGCAGCGCGACCCCGGCGGCGGCCTGGGTCTGGGCGGTGATCAGGTCGCAGATCGCCTCGGCCTGGGCGAGGTCGATCTGCCCGTTCTCAAAGGCCCTGCGGGTGAACTCCCCGGGCCCGGCCAGACGCGCCCCCTGCTCGGTGAGCAGGCGCAGGGTGGCCCGGACAATCGCCGGGGAGCCGTGGAGGTTGATCTCGACGACATCCTCTCCCGTGTAGGAGTGGGGGCCGCGCATGACGCCGACCAGCACATCGTCGATGGCCGTGCGATCAGTGGGGTCGACGAGATGGCCGAAGATCAGCGTGTGGCTTCGCATCTCCGCCAGGCTCTGCGTGGCCCGGTGGGGAAGGAAGCAGCGGTCGATGATCTCCAGAGCGCGGGGGCCGCTCAGACGCACGATGGCGATCGCCCCCATCCCCGGGGGCGTCGCGCGTGCACAGATGGTTTCAATCCCTTGATCCATGAGCCGGCTGACGGGCTGCCCAGGTCAGCGATCAATCGAAGTCGGGATCCTTGCCCTCGCTCGCCCAGAGGGGCTCGTCGTCGGGCAGTCGGTAGGAGGGGGGTCTTCCCCCTCCGGAGCGGCCACGGTCATTCCGATCGCGGCGCTGCGGAGGACCGCTGCGCCTCTGCTGCGGTCCACTGCCACTGCCACCGCGGCGCTGGGGGGGGGGTCCTCCCCGGTCCCGGCGTTGCGGGGGTCCGCTGCGTCGCTGCTGTGATCCGCCGCCGCGTGACTCTCCCTGGCGGGAGCCTCCTCCCCGACGACCCTCGTCCCCGCCGAAGCGCTCGCCGAAGACCTCGTCGGGCGTCGCGTCGCCCTGGGAGAGACGTCCGCTGAGACTCTCGCCCTCGAGCACGGTGAAGTCCTCGACGGGACCTGGGATGCCTGCCGGGCCGGAGTCACGATCACGGCTGGGGACTCGATCGCGGTCTCTGTCCCGAGTGCGATCATGTCCTCGATCGCGGTCGCGCCCACGATCACGGTCGCGGTCGCGCCCTCCCATGCTGCGCCCTCCGCCGCCTCGGCGCGCTCCGGGGCGATCGTCGCGGTGGCCCCGCTCGCTGCCGACGCGCCGGCGTCGGGGCCGGCCGGGGATGGGCTGGCCATTTTCGTCGACGGCGGCGACGACCACGTAGCGGTTGTCACCGAGTCCCCGGCTGAAGGTGGTGATCCCCTCCTCCTCGAGAAGGAGTCGGTGGACGATGCGCCTGTCGGCGGGATTCATCGGAGCGAGCTCCTGCTCCTGCTGGGTGTCACGCGCTCTCTGAGCGGCTCGCTGGGCCATCTCGGTGAGCTGCTCGCTCCTCTTCGCGCGGTATCCGCCTGTGTTGAGCACGATGCGCAGGCCACAGTCGGGATCACGGCGCTGAACCATGAGGTTCATCATGAGCTGGAGCGATTCGAGCGTCTTGCCGTGTTTTCCAATCAGCAGGCCGCTGTCCTCGGTCTGGATCTCCATGTGCAGGTAGGTGTCCTCGAGGGTGTCCTCGACCTCGGCCTCGATCTCCATCGCGCTGAGCAGGCCGCGCAGCAGCTCGCGCGCGGCGGTGGGATCCAGCGTGCGAATGACCGGCCGTCGTGTGACGCGGAAGCGCCTTGTCTCGGTCTCCTCATCTCCCTCCTCATCCAGAGGCTCGGCCACGAGCTCGTCGGCGGGGATCTCATAGGAGTGAACCGCCTCCTCGATGGCCTCCTCCGCGCTGTGGGCGGAGATGATCACATTCAGCTCTTCGGACATGAGTGCTTTGTCCTCTCTGGTCTCAGGCTCACCCGCGCCGTGCCCAGCGGGGCAGCGACGAGTCCTCCGAGACCGCCTTGCGGCGGGCCCTCTGAGCCTCTTTGCGCTTCTCGGCCAGGATCGATTTGGCCGAGGTGGGGCGCCTGTCTTTCCCCTTGCCCTTGCTCTGTGGCCGGGGCTGCGGAGTGAGGGCAGTCTCGGGCTCATCACCCTCCTGTCGCTGGAGGGCGCGGGTGGTGAGGTACTGGTGTCCCATCTGCCAGATGTTCCCCGCGACCCAGTAGATCATCAGACCGCTGGGGGCACGGAAGAGGAACACCGTGAGCATGATGGGCATGAAGTTCATCATCATGCGCTGGTTCGGATCGCTCGCCTGCGTCGAGCTGAGCCTCATCGTCATCCACTGGGTGACGGCCATCAGGATCGGCAGCAGGTTGAGCGATGGGCCGAGGAATCCGCCGAGCAGGGGCAGGCTCTCGAGCCAGGGGGCCCTGATCAGCGCGTCGGGGCCACTGAGATCCTCGATCCACAGCCAGCTGGCGCCGCGCAGCTGGATCTCGGAGGCCAGCATGCGCCACAGGGCGAAGAAGATCGGCATCTGGAGAAGCAGCGGCAGGCATCCCTTGAGACCCGCGAAGGGATTGACGCCGTGCTCCCTGTAGGCCGCCATGGTCTCGCGCTGGATTTTCTGGTGGTCGCCCTTGTATTTCTCGCGGATCTCGTCGATCACCGGTTTGATCCGCGCCATCTCCCGCTGCGTCTTGGCCATGATCCGCATCTGCTTGTGCGTCAGCGGGTAGAGCAGCAGGCGGATCAGGATCGTCAGGATCAGGATCGCCCAACCGTAGTTGCCCACCATGCCGTGGAATAGCGTCAGAGTGTGGGTCAGCAGGATCGCCAGGCCCCGCATCCAGAACCAGGAGTTGTAGAAGTTCGTGCGGGAGAGCTCATGGCCCGCCGCGATCAGGTGGGGGCGGTGTTTGGGGCCCACGTAGAGATCGTACGTGGTCTCCTGGCTCTCGCCCGGCGCCAGGACGATCGGCCCATGCACGAGAGAGATGGTCATCAGAGGACTGAATCCCCTCCAGGCCTCTCCGGTGGGGACGTTCCCCTCGCGCAGCATGGCCTGCACCTTGCCCACAGCGGGCCGCGAGTCGCCGGCGGGGATGATGGCTGCCAGGAAGTAGCGGCTCTGAAGGCCGGCCCAGTCGATTCCGCTTTCGCTGGCAGCGGCGATCTCACGCACCTGTCCACCGCGCCGCGGCGCCTTGTACCAGGTGTCATCATCGAGCAGGACCAGCGGCGTGCGGATGTTGTAGAAGCCGACGGGCTCGTAGGTGCCGATGCCCGGACCCCACGTCAGACGCATCCCCGCGGCCTCCTCGCGCAGAGCGATGCGCTCGTTGCCCGCATTGCGGACAGTCAGGGTCATCTGCGAGAGGTAGCCGCCCGCGTTTCCATTGAGGTCGGCTTCCTCCGGATGGGCCACGCGGTGGAAGGTGAACGCCTTGGTCAGAACCAGTCCCCCGCGCTCGGGCGACTCGAAGACCAGGTGGATCGCCCCGCTCTCGTCCTCCACCGGCCCGGAGACCACCTGCCAATTGATCTGATTGAAGTCCCACTGGCGTGGCCAGCCGACGAGCTCGACCTGCAGCGGCAGCTCATCGCTCTCGAGTCCGGCCGCCTCGGGGACCTGCGGGATGATCTGAGGGAAGCTGCTGTGTGCGTCCGTCTCGAGACTGTCGGCCGCCTCGGTGCTCACATGGGCGTAATGGGGATCGGTGATCTCCCAGCGATGGGGCCTGGCGCCGTGTGTGGTGAACTCGATGCGGAACACACCGGTCTCCACGACCACATCGCGCTCGGGATACTCCTCGTCTCTGATCTCAGGCTCACGCGTCGCGGCGCGCTGTGTCTGCTCGGGAGATCCCTCCGACGCCGAGGGCCGCGCACCAGTCTCCGCGGACTGTGCCTCCACAGGGGGTTCCTCCGGCGTCACCAGATAGAGATAGAACTGCAGCGCCAGGATGGAGACGATGAGAAAAAGGAAGAAGCGTTTGTTGTCCATCGGTGCGCGTCAGTCAGAGCGCGTTGACACCGGGTTCATCATTTCCCACCCACACAGCGGTCAGACACAAAGGGAACAAGGGGGAGGGCTGTGTGGCCGTAACCCCAGGGAGAGGCTCAGGAAAGAGGGCGCCTCGTTAAAAACCCGTCTCGCGGTCCGTTCCGTCCTTAAAATCGGCAGTCTTTGCCAGCGGCCTCAGGGGATCTCTCGCAGTCGGCCGCTTTTATGCGGCTCTCTTGGCATGGGCTCCGAGCATTGTAAACAAGAATCTGGCAATGCTTCAGGCAGGGGGATCACCACTGTCTCGATCCCTGGTCCTCGGTCGTGGAACCGGGTCTTCTCCCCCCTGGCCCCAGGGGTTACATCGCACCAGACGGCGCATGATGAGCCAGAGGGCCCGATGGGGGGGATGGAGGCGGAGCGCCTCGGCAGCGTACTGAGAACATGTGGGTTGGAAGCGGCATGTCCTGGGCTTCCAGGGGGTGATCAGGGTTCGATAGATCCAGACCAGGCCACGCAGGGGAAGATTGAGGCCTCGGGCCAGCGGGTTCATGGGTCTTGGCTCTCGGCCTCGGTCTCGAGCAATGCCAGCTGCCGCGCCAGCGAGAGAAGCACCTCCATAGCCCCGGCGGTTCGAAGATCCTCTGTGGGGACACGACGTGCGTTGAGCACGATGTCCCATCCCGATGCGAAATGGGGACGTGTCAACCTCACCGCCTCCTGCCAGACTCGGCGGACGCGGTTTCGCTCGGTGGCCCTCTTCGAGATCTTTCGCGACACGGTGAAGCCAAAGCGTGTGGATGCCTGGGTCCCGTCGGCCGATGGGAGACAGAACAGGACAAGCCACGGATGACGGGCACACTTTCCGCCGCTATAGACACGGTGGTATTCAGCCCGGCGCCGCAGTCGGGCCGCACCGGGGAAAGTGAGGTTCATGGCTCTGGGTGGACGGCCCTGTGGGCCGCTGATATCAGCGGTTGCTCATCGATTGAGAAATGCTGAGGCGCTTGCGTCCCTTGGCTCGCCGGCGCTTGAGCACGTCGCGCCCTGCGCTGGAGCTCATCCTCTCGCGAAAGCCGTGCTTGTTGCGGCGCTTGCGATTGCTGGGCTGAAAGGTGCGTTTCACGGCTCCTGTTCTCCTGTGGCCTGCGAGTTGAGCAGGGGTGAGTACCCTGGTGCTCCCTGGGATGTCAAGCTTGGGATGAAAATGGTTCCCTCTGCAGGATCCCTCAAGGCCACGAGCAAACCCGACAAATGAAATCCTAATTTCATTTCGTCATCCGTCACCGGCTCATCAGGAGATAAGTTGAGACGACTCAGAGTGTCAATGTGAGGTCGACAGGACCCCTCTCGAGTGCCTGATGTGCCTTGTGGAAAACTGTGTGCAAAAAGCTGTCAGGGGAAAAGGGAGAGATAATCTCCAGTGTTTTCAGGCGTAAACGTCAAAAAAGTGGGGAAAAAGTTATCCACAGGAGCTGGGGATACTTTGGCCGGACCCCTATTCTTTTCATTTTTTACAGATCTCTCCTCCACGACCTGTGAGAGCTTCGCGGAAGCTCTCTGGGAAGCTCCCACAGGTCAGGTCTCTGAGTTCTCAGGATTTCTCTTCCTCACCCCACATTTCCACCTCCTCTTTGACTGCGGCTACCAGAGAGATCTCTTTTCCTCCTGAATCTCTTCGTCGATGTGTCCCCAGGGAGATATCCTGTCCCTGAGGGTGCATCACAGGGCCGGACAATGAGTCATCTTCTGTTGACACCAGTGACCTTGACTTCTCATTTTCCTGGGAGGCAAGGTGTCCTATGAGGAGGCACGCCATGTTCCGTGTGCTCGGTGCTCTTTCTGCGCTGATCTTCATGACAGCCGTGATGTTCACTCCTGCCCAGGATGACTTTGATGTCTTTGGAACGGTGGAGGGAGCGACAGCCAACGTGAGTGGTGCCTACGCTGCACCAGCTCAATCCTACGATCCCTTCGCTGGGGATCAGCCTGCCCCGGGCTATGATCCCTTCGGTCAACAGCAGACTCTGGCACCTCAGTTCGCCGCCCCGACTCCGGGCGCCCCCACAGTCACAACCGCGCCGCTCGAGCCACGCATCCAGGTGATCCGCGGCCAGCTCATCCGCGACGCGGTCACGGGGGATCTGCTCGAGGTTCCCGAGATGGCGGAGGATCTCGAGAGCAATGCCTCGCTCTACTCGGATGATGGCCGCTTCGGCGATGTCTTCGCCGGCGACGAGATCTACACCAACGTGGTGACGCTCGACGACGTGTACATCGGTCCGGAAACGCACTCCATCATCCTTCTCTACATCAACATGCTGCGCCTGCTGGCCGAGATGGATCCCCTCGCGTTCTCCGCGGTCACGGTGGCCTCCCCCGACCCTGTGAGCCCCCTTCCACAGCTGGAGGACTACGAGTCACACCAGGACACCCGGATTCTGGATTGGAATGAGAACTTCCTGAGAGATTTCCGCCAGCCGACGTATGATGAGAGCGTCGGGGACTATGTCGCCACAGACCGCAGCGATTTCTATCCCGTCTATGTTCCTCCGCCCCCATACTACCGTCCTGTGCGGCCCAATCCCCTCGAGGCGATGCCGCCGGTCGATTTCATGCAGCAGGTCTGGATCGCCTATCAGGGGGGAACTCCGGATCCCCAGGCGGTCACGTCTGTCCAACCTGCGCAGGGCGGTCGCGGTGGGGCTTATCCCGGAGTCGGCGAGGATCCCTTCGGGGGCTCCGCGGGCCGCGAGTGGCGGGGCCAGTCGGGCTACTTCGGTGAGCAGGACCGGGGCCAACCGCCCGGTGGCACAGGCTTCGATGAATTCCAGAGATGAGATGACCAGCTGATTTCATGTGAGCGGATCTGAGGGAGGCCCATGGCGGCGATAAAGGCGGAGTACCTCGAGGAGACAAAGAACGAGCTGCACATCCTGATGGAGCTGTGGCTCAAGGTGCGCGATGCTCTCCAGAAGGCTCTGGGGACCGATCCGATCACCAAGGAGGACGAGCAGGAGTTCCTGCGCGTCAAGAGTGATGGGACGAAGTACCAGCGTGTGCTGAAGAACAAGCTCACCGATGCAGGGACACGGATCAGGAAGCTGGATTTCAACTACGAGAGGATGCTCGACATCCTCCGGGGTTCGATCTCCATCGCCCATCTCCGGAGCCTGCCTGAGAGCGATGTGCGCCGCACCCTGAGCGACTGGCACCGGATCTCGGTGCAGCTGAACCATGTGATGGGGGCCTATGACTTCCTCAGCGCCGAGCACGACATTTTGGCGCGGGTTTCGCGGGGTGGCAAGAGGGGGGGGAAGTTCAGCCTCGCGGCGCTGCGGGAGTCGGGCAAACTCAAGTGGATCCTGATCGGTCTCGCCGTGGTCGCCGTGGCGGGCGTGGCCCTTGTCGCGACGGGGGTCGTCGAGCTCTGATCCGATGCCGCCGGGGTGTTCTCCCCTTTTCACCCCAAGCAACTCCAGTCAAATCAATTGACAGGTCCAGTGTGGCTCTGCACAGTCACGTGAGCCGTTCAGCGTCGCCGCCTGACGGGCTTTGGTGGCGGCGCGCCTGTCGACATATTCGGGAGGATGATCGCATGCCCGCACTCTCCCGGCCCCGTGCTGCACGCCACGTGGCCCTGGTGCTCACACTCGCCGTGGTGGCCGCGCTCTTCGGCTGCAACCAGATCTCGTCCAAGCGCAACCTCTCGCGCCTGGAGCGGATTCTCAATGAGATCGCGGTCCACGAAGACAACAACATGGCCACTCCGCCCTACCGACCTGAGGAGGTCCTGCGCCTCCAGGCGGATGTCAACCAGGTCCGCGATCTGATCGCCCGCGAGGCCTACCAGGAGGCGGCGGATCAGGGTCGCCGTCTCATGGAGCAGGCTCCCGTGCTGCGTGACAACGTGATCGCCGACCACGCCGCGGCCATGCGAACGCGGGCGGATGAGGACATCTCCATCGCCGAGCAGAACGATGGTCAGCGCGAGAACCCGGAGCTCTGGGAGTCGATTCTGGAGACACGCGATCGATCGCGGGAGGCCAACTCCGAGCAGGAGTGGGAGGACGTGATCTCCTACAGCCAGCAGATCGTCGACGACGTGGAGACCCTGCTGCTGACGCTGCGCAACAACGCGCGCGAGGGGCTGAACGAGGCCAACAACGCGATGATCCAGTTCGAGACGCTCAACTCCATGGCGCACGTGCCCGACCTGGTGGTGGAGAGCCGGGATCTGACGTCATCCGTGGCGGCGCTGATCGAGGATCGCCAGTACCGCCTGGCGATCGCCACCGCGGATCAGGCGCTGACGCGCATCAACGAGACGGTGATCGAGACCAAGCGGTCGATCGCCAACCAGGGGATCGCGGTGCTCGAGGATCTGATCGCCGAGATGGTGGACCACGGCGTCGACTTCCGCCTGGGGGAGCGGTACCGCACGTTCAGTGACAACTTTGACAGTCTCCTCGGGTTCTACTTCAACAACGAGTTCGACCAGGCGCTGGGCCAGATCAACATGCTGACGCCGATCGCCCAGATTCTTGTGCTCGACACCTACCGTGCGGAGGCCAACGAGCTGATCGAGCTGCGCGACCGCGAGATCTCGGAGCTGGAGCAGGCGGAGGTGCGCGTCTATCTGCCGGGTCGGATCGACGAGGTGATCAGCCTGCGCGATCAGGCCCAGGCGCGCTTCGACGAGGCCCTGTCCCAGATCGATGGGATCATGGACCGCCCGGACAGCGACTTCGACAGCAATTTGGATCTCCCCTCGCGCGAGCAGGTGCTTCTCGATGAGGTCAAGCCGACGTTCAACGACTCGGTGCAGCTCAGCGTCGACGCGGGAGATGAGCTCGAGAGCATTCACATCCTGTTCCGTGAGCTGGCCGAGAGCCACCTGCACGACGCGCAGTCGGCGATCAATGTGGCCTCCGATGTCCTCACACGGTTCGACGGCATCTGGGACCCGCGGGTGACCGAGGCGATCGAGCCCTCGGACATCCAGTTCCTCCAGAACCGCGAGCTGTCCCGCCAGGAGATCGACACGCTTCTCGAGAGTGCGCGGATCAAGAAGGCGACGGCGGAGTACCGCCTCAACGAGGCCCCCGCGCGCTACAACCGGGCCATCGTTCTCGCCGACGAGTCACGCGACGAGGCGAACCAGGCGCTGTCTGACACCTACACGGTGGCCACACGCTATGCGCTGATCGAGCTGACGTGGATGATCGACCACTACGAGCGCGAGGGCGCCGGCGAGTATGTGACCGAGGAGCTCAACCGCACCCTGCGTCTGGTCGAGGAGACGCGCGCGACGCTCGACACGGGCGACCCGAGGGACGCGGTGGCAAAGGCGGCCGACGCGCGCGCGCAGCTGGAGATCATGATCCAGTCGCTGCGGCGGGTGGCCAACGAGAGGATCCAATCGCTGCGCGAGCTGGAGACGTCGACGGGCGAGATGCTCGCGAACATCCAGGCGACCGGCGGGCTGTCGCTGATCACCGAGCTGCGCGAGGCGGCTGAGCGGCATGCCCGCGCGGGAGAGCTGAAGGACGCCATTGAGACGGCCGATCGCGGCCTGCGCTTGGCCGAGCGGACCACCGACGAGGCGGCGGCCGAGTGGGCTCAGACGGCCATCGAGGATGCGCGTGGCCGCATCGACCACGCCGAGGAGGCGGGGGCGTCGACCTATGCGGCCACCGATCTCCAGGATGCCCGTGACCTGCTGGAGACGGCGCGCCGGCGATTCACCGCCGGGTCCTCCGTCGAGGCTCAGCGCGCGGCGGCCGAGGCCTCGCTGCGGGCCGATGAGGCGCGTATGTATCTGATCAACGCCGGCGAGGAGGCTGTGGTCCGAGCGCGCGAGTACGACGGCTGGCGCTTCCAGTATCAGGCGCTCTCCGATGCCCAGGTGGCCCTCCAGAGGGCTCGCCGCGCGATGAGCGGAGGCGACTTCGCGCAGAGCCGGGAGCTGGCCCTCTTCGGCCGACAGCGCGCGGACGAGGTGACCGAGCTCAGCCGCCAGGGGCTGTTCGTGGAGAGAATCGAGGGCGTGCGGCAGAGCGTGAATCACGCCATGGCGACGGGGTCGAACTTCTTTCAGCCGGCGGATCTGGAGGCGGTGCTCGAGGATCTCACGGGTCTGGAGAGGAGCTACACCCCCTCGCGTCACGATGATTATGAGCGCGATCTGGAGGCCCTCGAGGTCCGGATGGCGATGATCATCGAGGCGACACCGGAGATCCTGGCGTCGACCCTGGACAACTGCCGCGACTGGATTCGCCGCCTGCGCAGCGAGGAGCGCGCGGACCTGTACGCCGGTGAGGATCTCGAGCAGGTGGCGGCGGCGATTCTCGCCGCCGAGCAGTGCTACGAGTCGGGGCATCACCGTCAGTCCTACCGCGAGGTGGTCCGCGCAGGGCGGCTCCTGGTGGGGATTCAGACGATGGCCGACGAGTTCCACTACAAGGCGACGGTGGAGCAGCTGATCGGGGATCTGGAGGCCGCGCGCGTCGAGTTCGCCGACTACATCAATCTCTCCCCCAACATGCTGACCTACCTGGCCATAGACTCCGGGGGCTCGGGGCGGGCGACCAGCATCGTCTCGGGCTACTCGCCCTCGGAGTTCCGCCGCGAGGTGGAGCGCCTGCAGGGCTTGGCCAGCGAGATCGAGCCTCCCCCCACGCGCATCGACCATCACATGGAGCTGCTGGCCTGCCTGCGCAACGCCCAGGCGGCGGCTCGCAACTTCGAGTATCTGGGCATCGCCGACCGCATGGACGAGAGGACCATCGCGGAGACGGTGGCCCACGCGTATGACTTCCTCGAGACCTCGAGGCGCCAGAGCACCGAGCTGAGCGCCGCTCTGATCGAGGGACCATTGGCCGGGCCGGTGACGATGACCGAGGAGGGGCGCCCGTTGCTCGAGAGGGCCATGGCCGATCACGCCTATGGCTTCTATCACACGGGCGCGACCGCTCGCACCCGCTGATCGGGGCCTGAGGCCAGGGGGCTGAAGCAGAAGCGATGACCTCACTGCTCGCACTTCTCTCCGCGATTCAGAAGGCTGAGATCGCCTGCCTGGCGGGAGCGGCTCTTCTGGTTCTGTATGTCATGAACTCCCTGAATCTGTTCAAGCGCGAGTGAGGGTGCGGACCGATGGCGAGAGAGACCAAAGTCGAGGGGATCGAGAAGCGGATCGAGATCTGCAAGGAGTACGCCTCCCTGTGGGAGGAGTTCTTCAAGTGCTTCGGCACCGGGGACCTCCAGGAGCGGAGGATCTTCGACCAGGACGAGGTCCGCTTCCAAAAGATCATCACCCAGCTGGCGCACCAGAAGTTCCGATTCGTCTACTACATGGGCGACAAGTTCACCGACGGCGACAAGATCATCGACGTGCTCGAGCGCGCGGAGAATCTCCATGTGCTCAGGGACATGGCCGATGCGAATTTCTCGAAGCTCGAGATCGACTGGCACCAGGTCTTCATCGGCATGCACCGCGCTGTGGGCCGGCTGATGCGAGAGCTCCCGCTCGAGGAGCCCGAGCCTGAGGATGATGGCAAGGGGAAAAAGAAAAGGGGCAGGGGAAAGAGAAAGGGGGGGACGCCCAGCGGAACCAAGGCCAAGCCCCGCGTCCCCACGGCACCGAAACCCGGTGCCCCCGCCGTGCCGAGACTCGGCGTCCCCAAGGGCCCCGCGGGCCCTCCCCGACCGAAGGGGCCGTGAGACCAGATCGAGTCCTGTGCGACAGGGTGGGGAACTCAG
>JAFGKF010000028.1 GCA_016928695.1 Candidatus Sumerlaeota bacterium
CCGGCCATCCACGGCGGCATCCTCGCCCGGCGGGACTTGGCCGACGACCTCGCGACGCTCGAGAGGATGGGATGGGCGCCGGTCGACGTGGTCGTCTGCAACCTCTACCCCTTCGAGGAGAAGGTCGCCGAGGGGGCGGACTTCGCCACACTGATCGAGAACATCGACATCGGCGGCGTGGCGCTGCTGCGCGCCGCGGCCAAGAATCACGCGCACGTCCTCGTCGTCGTCGACCCCTCCGACTACGGCCGCATCGCCGAGGCGATGGGCGAGGGGGGATCGGTTCCCGATGATCTTCGCCGCGAGATGGCGCTCAGGGCCTTCGCTCACACCGCGCACTACGACACCGCCATCAGCGCAGGGCTGAGCGCCGCCGTGGGGGGGGAGGAGTGGCCCTCTTCGCTCGCGGTCCAGGGCACTCTTCGCCAGGCGATGCGCTACGGCGAGAATCCGCACCAGGCGGCGGCCTTCTACGTCACCGGTGATGAACCCTGCTCGCTCTCGACGATGAGGCAGCTGCACGGCAAGGAGCTGTCGTACAACAATCTGCTCGATGTCGACGGCGCGCTCGGGCTCGCCCGCGAGTTCAGCGACCCCGCCTGCGCGATCATCAAGCACTCCAATCCGTGCGGGTGCGCCATCGGCGCGACCGTCGAGGAGGCGCACGAGGCCGCGCGGCGCTGCGATCCCGTCAGCGCGTTCGGCGGCATCGTCGCCGTCAACCGCACGGTGACGAGGGCGCTGGCCGAGGCGATCGCCCCGAACTTCACCGAGGTGGTGCTCGCACCCGACTTCGATGAGGATGCACTCGCCGTACTCACCAAGAAGAAGAACGTCCGCCTGCTCGCCTTCGGGCCGTTCACGCCCCCCTCGCCTCAGCGGATGGTGCGCAGCGTCGCGGGGGGCTTCCTCGTCCAGGATCTCGACGTCGGGCGCGTTCCGCGCGGCGAGATGCGGGTGGTGACGAAAGCACAGCCGTCCGAGGACGACTGGACGGGGCTCGAGTTCGCCTGGCGCGTGGTCAAGTGGGTCAAGTCCAATGCGATCGTCTACACGTCATCGACGGCCACCCTGGGCATCGGGGCGGGGCAGATGAGCCGCGTCGACTCCGCCAAGCTCGGCGCGACGAAGGCCGCGGAGCAGGGGCTCGACCTGAGGGGGTCGTATCTCGGCAGCGATGCCTTCTTCCCCTTCCGCGACGCCGTCGACGCTGCCGCGGCTGCGGGCGTCCGCGCGGTCATCCAGCCCGGCGGCTCCGTGCGCGACGAGGAGGTCATCCAGGCCGCGGACGAGCACGGGCTCATCATGGTGATGACGGGGATGAGGCACTTCCGGCACTGAGGAATGGGCCAGTCAGCCCCTGAGCCTGTATTTGCTCTCAGACCTCAGCCTGACACGTGCCACTTCAACACAGCGCCGCTTGTCGTTCACGTCATAGATGACTCGGATGCGACCGATGCGGATTCGCAGACGACTGTCCTTGCCCCGCACCTTCTGACATCCTCTGGGGCGCGGATTCCCAGCGAGTCCATCGATGGCACGCTTGATTCGACGCTGATCGGCTCTCTGAAAGGAGCTGATGTCTTTGACCGCGTGCTTGGTCAAGCGGATCTGGTATTCCACAGGTGTCTCCTCAGAGACCGAGCTGCTTTTTCACCTTCTCCCAGGGGATGCGCTCTGGATTGGAGAGAGCCTCATCGGCCTCCAGGTCGTCCAGGATGTCCTCGAGTCTCTCAATCAGAGCCACATCTTCAGCGGGCACCAGCGCTGCTCCACAGCTCACACCGCGGCGCTGCAGAATGATTCTCTCACCTCGATATGCCACTCGGTTCAAGGTGTCGGCAAAGTTCTCTCGGGCCTCTTTCACGGAGAGCGTGTTCATTTTGGGCGGTTCGTATCGTTTGCTCTTGGACATAGGCACTCATCCGACGATGTGGATCGCACTCTGGCGAACACAGTGTTCATGATGTACATGATGAACATCTTCCGGGCGGCAGTCAACCCTCGAGTCCCTGTTCACTCAGATCTGATCCTGCACATGCACAGATCGCTGTGTTTATTCACCCTGTGGGACGGACCGGCGCGCCGCCAGCTCAACGTGAAACTGCTCCGGGTGCGGGGCTGCGCCGCTCGTCTGCGTCCGTCCCCACCATGCGCTGAAGGTCTCGCTCCCCCTCCGGTTCGCCCGGAACTCTTCGAGGAGCGCGCGGACCGCGCCGGGGATCTCGTCGGCAGTGACCGTGTGCGTGTGAAGCCCGGCGAGGCGGCAGCCGTCGGCGGAGCCGCCCACGAACATCGCGTATTTCTCGGGCGAGCGGCCCACGAATGCGATGTCTGCATTGTAGGGGCGCGCGCAGCCGTTCGGGCAGCCGGTCATGCGGATCAGAATCGGCTCGTCGGCGAGACCCAGGTCCCGCATCACCTCCTCGATCCGGTCGAGCAAGCCGGGCAGCGCCCGCTCACTCTCGGCCAGGGCGAGCCCGCACGTCGGCAGCGCAACGCACGCCATCGCCGTCTGCCGCACGCGCGTGAGATGATCCACGGTGGGGATGCCGTGCTCAGCGAGCAGGGCATCGACCTCGGAGCGCTGCGCGGGTTCGATGTCGTGGAGGAGGATGTTGCAGTTCGGCGTCAGGCGGATGGGGAAGCCGAATCGCTCGCAGATCGCTCGGAACGCTGACCTCCAGCGCCTCTCGCCCTTGTCGGCGATGCGGCCGTCCTCGACCCAGACGCCGAGGAAGAGGCGGCCGTCCCCCTGCTCGTGCCACCCGAGCGGGTCCTCGACGGTCTCCCAGGTGATCGGCTTGGGATCGGAGACCCATGCGCCCTCAGCGCGGGACAGCACCTCCCCGCGGAACCACTCGAGCCCCTTCGTCTCGATCAGGTACTTCATCCGGGCCCGCTTGCGGTTCTCGCGGTCTCCGTGGTCTCGCTGCACGGTGATGATCGCCCTGCAGATTGCGACGACGTCTCCCCTGGCGGCGTAGAGAAGGGGTTGCGCCAGGGCGGGGTGGGTCTCGGTCTTCCCGTGCGTCATGCCAAAGCCACCACCGACGAAGACGGTGTATCCATCCAACTCGCCGTCAGGTGCATGGGGCACGAGGCCGATGTCGTGCGTCAGGATGTCCACGTCGTTGCGTGGGGGGATCGCGATGCCGATCTTGAACTTGCGCGGGAGGTAGACCTCGCCATAGAGGGGCTCCTCCTCCGGCTCATCGGTGACCCTCTGGCCGTCGAGCCAGATCTCCGAATAGGCGCGGCTCTTCGCGGCGAAGGCCTCGGAGAGCTCCCGAGCCAGCGTTTGCGTGTCGCGGTGCACGGGCGTGTCGAGCGGGACGGGCGTCGCCATCACGTTGCGGACGACGTCGCCGCAGGCCCCCCACGTCGTCAGCCCGCTCTCATTGATGCGGCGGATGTGCGATCTCAGATCCCCCTTGAGGACGCCGTGGATCTGAAAGCCCTGGCGGCTCGTGATGCGGATCGTGCCGTTGCCGAAATCGTCCGCGCAGCGGTCGTGGACGAGATACTGCTCCGGGGTGAGCCGTCCCCCCGGGATCTTGCTGCGGACCATCATGATGAAGGCCCGCTCCTCGCCCGCCTTTTGCCGCTCCTTGCGGACGTCGCGGTCGTCCTGCTGATACGATCCGTGGAATTTCAGCAGCTGGATATCGTCCTCGCCGAAGTGCGTGGTCCCCTTCGCCAGCTCGTCGGCGATCCCACCCCGCAGGTGACGACTCTCGCGCTTGATGTCCTCAACGTTTCTCTTGGCCATTTCCCATCCCCTCGGCCCTGTCGGCCGTGGGGCATTCCAGGGGCCCTGGCCGTTCCGTGTCAAGGGGCGCTTTGCGCTCCCCGCTGAGATCAGTCCTTCGACAGCTCCCGGCCCAGCTCTCTCTCCACCGACTCGACTTTCCCCCGCATTCGGCCGGAGTGCCCGGCGTGATCGTCGATCTTCACGGTGGTGATGACACGCTCGCTGATCTCACGCATCCGCTCGTGGCAGCGGCGGACGACGCTCATCACCTCATCCCAGTCCCCCTCGAGGATCGTGCCCATCGCGGTGAACTGATAGGAGACCCCACTCTCGGCGACGATCTCGAGGATCGGCGCGACCCACTTCGAGAGGTGCGCCCCCTTGTCGAGCGGGACGACGGTGAACTCGGCGATCATCTGTGTCTCCTCTCTGCATCTCACCTGAGATCTCTTTGACTTGTTTTGTGAGGCGGGTCAACCTCAGCCCTCAGCTCCCATGTCAAAACCGCACAGCGCCATCGAGCTCTTCCAGGGTGACATCACCACCCTCGCGGTCGATGCGATTGTCAACGCGGCCAACACGTCGCTGCTCGGGGGTGGGGGAGTGGACGGGGCCATTCACCGGGCCGCCGGCCCTGGGCTGCTCGCGGAGTGCCGCACGCTCGGCGGCTGCGCGACCGGCGACGCCAAGATCTCCGGGGGGCATCGTCTTCCCGCCAAGCACGTAGTCCACACGCCGGGGCCCGTCTGGGGCGGAGGCCATCGCGGCGAGGCGGACCTTCTCGCCTCGTGCTATCGGCGGTGCTTCGAAGTCGCCGCCGAGGCGGGATGCACCTCGATCGCCTTTCCCTCGATCTCGACCGGCGTCTATGGCTATCCGATCGAACAGGCGGCCCCCATCGCCATTCGGACCTCGCTGGAGATGCTGGCGAAATATCCCCAATTCCAGCGCGTGATCTTCTGTCTCTTCAGCGCCCCCGATTTCGTGGTGTATCAGCGGTTTCTGCAGATGGCTGGGGAATAGGCGTTGACAGTCCCCCAGCCTGCGGAAAATAATATCACATCAGATACAAAATCGGTGTCCCTCCATGGCTGCTCCCTCCCGAGGCTCCATCCTCTCCCCGAATGTGGGTCAACGCAAGGGCGCGGATCTCCGTGGGCGTCAGAATCGCGCCGCGCTGCTCCAGTGCGTCCGTGAATCGGCCCCCGTCTCACGCCGTGGTCTCTCCGAGGAGACGGGTATTCGTCCCAACACGGTCGGCGTGATCGTCGCCGAGTTGATCGAGGAGGGGATTCTCGTCGATGTCGGTGAGGTGGTGGGTCGCCGCGGCCGCCGCCGGCGTCTTCTCGACTTCGCCCCCCAGTCGCACGTTCTGGGCGCCGAGATCTTCGAGGGCGCCGTCCGTGTGGGGGCGATGGATCTCCGTGGTGAGATCAGGGATTTCGAGGAGCGGCCGCTCGAGTCCCATGATCGTGAGACCGTCCTCGAGATC
>JAFGKF010000242.1 GCA_016928695.1 Candidatus Sumerlaeota bacterium
GCTCGCCCGTGTGGAGATCGTTGACGCGGAGCTGGCTCTGCGTGTCGACCGTGTGGACCCGTCCATCGGAGATGGTCGGCGACCCGTGCAGACCGGAGGTGCTCTGAGTCCAGAGGAGATCCTCCGTCTCCAGGTCAAAGGCCGCGAGGCTGTTCATCCGGTTGTCGCCGAAGCTCTGCCAGATGCCCCCCATCACGACGACTCCATCCGCGACGGCTGGTGAGCACCAACTCGAGATCCAGTCGCCGCCGGGGCGGATCTCCCAGAGGGGCTCGCCTGTCTCGCAGTCGAGGCTCGCCAGGCCCCCCGAGCTGCCACAGACCAGGCGCCCCTCCACGATCGCCGGTGCGGAGTAGATCCAGCGGAAGCGTGCATCGCCGTGCAGGTCATGCGTCCAGATCTCACCACCCGTCTCGGCATCGAAGGCGTAGACCCGCCCCCCGTGATCCGAGGCGTAGACGCGCTCGCCGTCGGTCGCGACGGTGTGGCAGACCGCCGTCTGGGTCGGTGCGAACCAGAGCAGCTCACCTGTGTCGGCATCGTGCGTCACGACACCACTGTGCTCGAGATTGTCGCGGTCGCGAAGGCCGATGTGGACACGCTCACCGTCGGTGACCGGTGACCCGAACTCGAAGGTCACGGGATGCGTGGCAATCCAGTTCACGGCGAGAGGTGGCGTGATCTCGAGATCTGTCTGACCCAAGTGCATCGCATCGCCCATGTGCATGGGCCAGGGTGTCAGATCACCGTGCTCTGATCCGATTGTCTCCGGCAGGAGCTCAAACTCCTGATCGGTCGACCAGCTCTCGCCACGTCCATCGACCGCGGTCAGCGTGACACTGTAGGGACCCGGTGTGATCAGCTCCGGTGTGATCTCCGCAGACCAGCCCAGCGGAGAGTGAGCATGGAGCTCGCCCTCACGGCTCTCGGGAGCGACACCACCCCCCCCGGAGATCTCAAAGCGGGCCTCGACGACATCGCTCTCCGAGTCATACACCGCCGCGTGGATCGCCGTCAGCGGGGCCTCGACAACCAGATCCTCGGAGGGGCTGTGGACTGTCAGGATCCGCCCCGTCCGCCCGAACATGAAGCGGCTCGTCACATGGTCGTCGTCGATGGTGATCAGCCGGAAGCCCGAGGGGCTGAGGTCGATCCCCCCCATCATGAAGGTCGGTGAGTTGATGCTCAGAAGCCCCTCGAAGTCGACCAGTCGATTCGAGTGCCAGTGGCCCGTCACGACCGCCCTGGCGCCCAGATCCACCAGTCGCTCGTACCGCTCGATGGTGGTCGGGGGGTAGTGCTGAAAGACGACGACGGTCTTGCCCTCGCCGAAGATGCGGACATCCTCGTCGATCCACGCCTCCATCGCGTCCGTCACGATGATCGAGTTGCGCACGACGAAGTGGCAGTCACCGCGGTCGAAAGAGTGATAGTCCGGCCCCACAAAGTGGCGATAGTGGACCGCGCCCTCATAGCTCCGCGTGTCGGAGTCGTGATTTCCAAAGCACGCCATCCATGGCCGCTCCGCGCGCTCTGCCACGGCGCGATAGGTTTCGAGCTGCCAGGGGCGTCCGCCGACGTTCACCAGGTCCCCCGTGGCCATGATGAAATCGATCGGCGCCGGATGACTGTCGACCTCCTCCAGGGCGTCGAGAAAGCGGGGGAAATCCTCCCGCTGATTGATGTGGATGTCCGTGACCTGGGCGAAGGTGAGCGGTCCCTCCCCCACCTCCTCGGGGATGAGGCCGAAATCCACCTCCGCGAGATCCTCGATCTCGCAGATGGGCCGGTGGAACGTCTGCATGAGTCGGCAATCCGCGGGCTGAATCACGAAGACGAGCTCCATGGCCTCCTCGGCGGGCTCGAGCGTGTAGTGCCCCTCCTCATCCGTCAGGGCGATGCTGACGCCGTTGGACACACCGACCCCCGGCCATCCCGCCTCTCCCGCGTCGCGGAGGCCATTGGCGTTCTCATCGCGGAACACGGTCCCGGAGATCGGCCCATCGGCGAACACGGGCTCCGGTGGCTCCTCCGGGGCCGCAACGCCCTCCATGAAACGCTCCCAGTCAAAGCTGGGCCCCGGATCGATCTTCGGCGAGCGCCTCATGCCCAGATGAATCGCCCGCTCGCCGCCGATGTGCTCGTGGCCCGTGATGTTCTCCAGCGGGATCGGATGGCGCTGGCGGATGTCTCTCACGAGCGCGATGGCGGCCTCATATTGCTCCTCGGAGAACGGATCGCCGTGGATGTTGACGATCTCGATGCCGATCGAGAAGTCGTTGACCCCCTCGCGGTTGTCGGGCGCGGGCATGATCGATCCGCCCGCGTGCCAGGCGCGGTCGCTCTCGCGCACGAGCTGATAGATGATCCCGTCCCGCCCAATCACGTAGTGGCTCGACACGTTGTAATAGTCGAAGATGTTCCAGTTGATGTCGATGCTGTGGGGATTCTCGGGGTCGACGTTGATGCCACTCGTGTAGTGGATGATCACCGTGTCGATATCACGCTCGGGTCCCACCGGATTGAAATGGGGAATGGGGATGGGGACGATGCCGAGGTGCTCGGAGGGCTGGAAGTGGCCCGGGGCCTGGAACTCCTCTGGGGCCACGCGCGCGGGCGGGGGCATCTGGCGGATGTCTTCGAGGTCGTCCGCCCAGACGGAGGGGGCAACCAGACCTGCCAGCCCGAGCGCCGCCATCAGACACTCTTGCCAGAGCCCAAAACTCTGTCGAAAAATCATCGCACAGACCTCTGATCAGAGATATTGAGAGCCCATGTTTGTCAGCGGCGGTCGAATGTCAAAGGTTCCCTGGTGGATCCCCCTCGCCCTGGCCGCCGTGGCCGTCCGGGTGCTCCTGATCGTCCTGGTCTGCCTCCGCGCCGACATCTCACTGGGTCAGTGGGCCCTGCTCCACGATGGGTGGGAATACATGCGGCTCAGCCAAGCGATCTGGGCCTGGGACCTCGGGGAGCTGAACCCTGAGCACCTGCGCTTTTTTCCCCTCTATCCGCTGGTGATGGCCCCCCTGAGCCAGATTCTCCCCATCGAGGTGGCAGGGCTCTCCCTCGCCATTCTCTGCGCCGTGGTCTGCGCCGTTCTGACCGCCCATCTGGGGAACGACCGCCGCCTGGCGTGGTGGCTCGTCGCATTCACCCCCTCCTGGCTCATGTACACCTCCACGGTCATGAGCGAGGCGCTCTCGGTCGCCCTCACCCTGGGCTGTCTCCTGATGATCACACGGCAGCGCTGGGCCTGGGCGGGCCTCCTGGCGGGGCTCTCGACCCTCACACGCCCTGTGGGGGCTCTTCTCCTTCTCCCCCTGATCACGGCGGCGCTGCGGTGCCCCGAATCGCGCCGTCGGAAAGTCCTGACGGCCCTGGCAACTGGTCTTCCCTTTCCCCTGGCCTATCTCGCCGTGAATCGTCTGATGCTGGGTGAGGCCCTCCGCTCGGTCAGCGGCTATGTCCAGCAGGACGCCGCCTGGCCGCTCCAGAGTCTGGTCCACGACACTCTGGACCCCTCATTCAGCCTCCAGCTCAAAATCCTTCTCTGGGGCACCCTGGCGCTGAGCCTGGCGGGGGCTGTGGGGCTGTGGAGGCGATGGAGGCAGGGCGAGCGATTCACATCGCCCCTGCTCATCTGGCATGTGAGCGCTCTGATCTTCTACGTCCTGATCCCCAGCATCTGGGCCTTCCGATGCCTTGACCGCTTTTTGCTCGCCATCTGGCCGACCACCCTCATCGGCCTGGCGCCCTGGCTTCCGCGCCACCGAGTGATCCACACAGCGCTCTGGCTGCTTCTCTCGCTCGCGGCCCTCTCCGTGGCTCACCGATGGGCGGTGAACCTCTCGGCTGTCTTCCCCTTCGCCGAGCGGGCTCTGCCCTGAGAGTGCGCCCTGCCCAATGGGAGAGCGGCGACGAATATGGGCTGCAGCCCTCACCCCCCGTCCCCCTCTCCCGATCCTGGGAGAGGGGGAGTTGAGGGGGTGAGAGAGTGAGAGGGGCGCGGCCCATTTTCAATCTCACCGCCGGATAAGAGAAACCCCCACACCGTGCGTCAGGTGTGGGGGCTGAGCTCTGATCCCGGGTGGAGGGAGATCAGTAGGTCGTCTCAATCGTGACATCCTCAAAGAAGTAGTCCTCGGGCAGATCCCACTCGAGGTCGAGGAGATCGTGCGCATACCGCTCGGCGGCGGCGAGTGTCGGATCATGAAGAATGTTCGGGGTGACGAACACGTAGTAGTCGACCCTCTCGCGACTGTAGTCATCCCCACGGAAAAGCCAGCCGATGACGGGCAGCTGACGGAACCAGGGAACACCCTCCTCCGAGTTGACGCCCTCCATCTGGCGCAGTCCTCCGACCATGACGGTGCCCCCGTCCTCGATGATCACGTTGGACTCCGCCTGGCGGCGCGCGACCTGGGGAACGCTCGAGCCCTCGACCAGGATGCGGCCGACGAGGATCTCCTGGCGGCTGATGATCTTCATCCGCACGTAGCCGTTGTTGGTGATCCGGGGTGTGACCGTCAGAGACAGGCCCACATCCTTGAAGAGGACCGACTGGGTGGTCTGACCGCCCGGGTTGAAGGTCGACTCGACGTAGGGCTCCTCGCGGATGATCTCGATCTCCGCGGGGATGTTGTTGATCGTCGCGACCCGCGGAGCGGCGAGCACGCGGGCGAGCCCCTCCTCCTCGTAGGCCTCGAGCCGCACTGAGACGTCATAGCCGGCGATCACATTGCCGTAGGTCCAGACGGCGGCGGGGTCGGGCAATGCCCCGGAGACCACACCCAGGGCATCGCGGGCGACGAAAGTGGCATCATCTCCCCCGGCCCCCGGGTAGGTCAGAAGGTTGGGATTGAACGGCGCGTTGGCCCAGGGCGCACCACTGGTGGCCGTCTGATCGTCCGCTTGGCCGATGGCGAAGTTGGCTCGGAGCTGGCGCAGCGCGGTCTCACTGAGATCGACAAGGCGCGCCTCGATCATCACCTGGCGCTCAGGCGCGTCGAGCTCGTCGAGCAGGGCATCGATCTCCTCGATGCGCTGCGGGACGTCGCTGATCACCACCGAGTTGGTCGCCACATCGGGGCGGACCTGGCCCTCCTCCGAGATGAACTCCTCGAGGACACCGGCCATCTCGGTCGCGATCTGCCAGTTGAGCCGGCGGATCAGCAGCTGGCGCTCGATCGCGTCGGGCCGAATCGTCTCGGCGGGGACGACACGGACGATCCCCCCCCGCTCGATGATGTAGCCGAGGCCGTTCGAGCGCAGGATCGCATCGAGTGCAAAGCGCAGCGGCACATCCTTGAGGTCGAGGGTGATCGTCTGGCCTCTGGCGCCGGGCCCGATGATGATGTTGAGCTCCATCTGGCGGGCGATGATCCTCAGCGCGTTCTCGAGGTCCGCGTTGACGAAGGTGATGTTCACCAGGCGGTCGAGCACCTGCTCGGTCGAGCGCGACGAGAGCGCCGCGAACGAGTCGCCGGTGATGTCGGTCGAGACGTTGACCGACTCGATGATGGCGTTCTCGGGCACGTAGCCCACTCCATCGACAGCGTTGGTCTCCGGGGCTCCGGCCAGTGAGGCCGCGAGGGCAACAGCCAGAGTGAGGGTGGTCACGATAGTCAACCGCATGGTCACAGTGCTCCTTTGTCGATCAGCCGGTGGGCGTCCCGGCAAGTTCGTTTCACGCCGTCCCCTGAGTCAGTTCACCGCCACGGGGACGGTGAACTCCTGGTTCAAGTACTCGAAGACCACGGCCTCCTGCCGGATCTCGACGATCCGCACATCGTAGTTGGGGATAACATCGCCCTCCCCATAGATGCTGTCGCCGATCAGGCAGTTGGCGTTGGTCGGTTCGAACAGAATGCCGCGCAGCCCCAGCCGGATCTCATGGGGCAGGGTCACCTGCGACTGGGCCGTGGCTTGGATCGCCGCCGAGTTGACACCCTGCAGCATGGCCTCGATCCGCCCGATGGCCTGCTCGGCCTCTCCGGCCTCGGGGGAGCCGTAGTACTGGTCGTAGATGTCCCGGTAGTGCTCGAGCGCCGCGGGGAAGTTCCCGCTCCGCTCCGCCGCGCGCGCCAGCTCGATGAGGTTGTGCCGGTCGAACTCGCGCCGGATCCAGGGGATGATCATGGGGTCGCGCATGTCGGGCGTCGAGTAGATGAAGGCCGGGTTTGTCCCGAGCAGGCGCTCGATGTGCTCCTCGGAGTCGAAGATCTGATTGATCAGAGAGGTGCCCTCCCCCGTCAGATCGGTCGCCTGAATGAGCTCCTGGGTGATCTCCTCACCCACGGGGCGGTCGAAGGGATTGGCTGTGGGGGGCACAACCTCGCCGCGCGCATCGATCTCGACGCCGTCGGGGCTGCCAGTCGCGCCGACCCTTCCCATGGTGTTGACCAGGCCCGCCCCCGGGCCTCGGTAGGCCACATTGCTGGGCACAGCGTTGGGTGTCGGACCCTGGGCACCCGATGCCGCCGTCAGCAGCAGCGCGGCGGCGATGACGAGCACCGCGGTGAGTCTCTGCGACGGATGGTTTCTCATCATCATTTCACCTCAGAGCCCAGCGGGCAGATCATGGAGCATGAACGTCGTGATCTCGACGTCCACGGGGTGGTTGACGGGGAGATCGCGGTCGTTGGAGATGTCGATGCGGCTGATGCGCATGAACCGGTTCGGGTTCTCCTCGATCAGATTCAGGAACTGACCGAACTCGTGGTAGTTGCTCCGGGCCGCGATCCGGTAGGGGATCTCGGTGTAGAGCTGATGGGTTCTCTCTCTCTGCGGGTGGAACTCGTTCCAGTCGAACTGAGTGGTCCCGACGATCTGCTGCAGCTCGCCGTAGAACTCGCGCGCCTCACGCGTCGACGGAAGGCGGCTCGAGGCCAGGAGAATGCGCTGCGCGAGCGCCTCGATCTCATCGTGCCGATCACGCAGGTCGAGCAGATCGTTGCGCAGCTGCTGCTGGACACGGATCTCCGCGTTGATCGTATCGATCTCGCTCATCGTCCGCGTGTGGGTGACGGAGAAGATCTGGAACTTGGCCCACACCGCACCCACCAGGATCAGGGCGCAGAGGAAGAGCCCGATCTGAAGTGTCTTCTTGTCCTGTTCGTTCAGCGCCATTGCGGCCACTCCTCCTGCGCTCAGGTGCTGTGGGGGGTGCCGCCCCCCATGCTGGCGAGATCGACGGTCGGAAGGACCATCCGGAACTCGTTGACCCAGACGCCGGCGACGTCTCGGATCCGGTTGTACTCGATGCGCGGCGCGTCGGCGAAGTGGTCCATGAAACGGCGCACCTGGCCCGACTCGCCCCAGCCGACGTGGTTGAAGAGGTTGTCGCGGAACTGCAGCACCCTGCCGATCCGCTCGTCGACCTCATCGGAGTAGGCGATGCCATCGATGACCAGCGTCTGGATGATCGAGGGGACGAGGATCGGCTCCGGGGGCACCGGATTGCGCGTCTCCTCGGGCTGCCCCTCCCAGGCCAACCGGGCCTCGATGCTCTCGATCGTCTCGACCTCATTGACCGTCTCGTTGACCGAGATGTGTGTGATGTAGACGTTGTCCGGCACACACTGGGCGATCTGATAGAGCTTCTCCGACCAGAGAATGCGGTTCTCTGGCATCAGGATGTCGATGACGCGCGCCTGCTGCTCGTACTGATACAGCGCCTCGCGGAGGTTGGCGTACTGCCCCTCGAGCTCGCTGACCTCCGCGCGGAGACCGTCGAGGTTCCCCTGAAGCTGATCGCGCTCCTGCTCGGGCTGATAGACGTCCGTGTAGTAGATGTAGGCGAACGCCCCGATGGCGATCAGAAACGCGGGGATCACCACGAGATAGACCAGCGGGGAGGTGCCGTCCCCGGAGCCTCCCCCGCCCCCGCCTCCGAAGTGGGACTCGGGCGAGGACGGCCGGGAGGGACGGCGGCGCCGACTCTTCTCATCCTGGGGCAGCAGATTGAGGCGGATCATGCTCATGCGACCTTTCTCAGCGCCAAGCCGATACCGACACCGAGGACCTCTCGGCAGTTGGCCAGGGTGTTCTCATCGATGTTCTTGGAGTTGAGCGACAGCGATGCCACGGGGTTGAAGATCTCGGTGGGGAGACCGATCTCCTGGGTGAAGTGATTCGCGATGTTGGGCAGGCGGGCGGTCCCACCGCACAGAACCATGCGCGAGACCGGCTGCCCGGAGACCTGGTTCTCGAAGAACTGCAGCGAGCGCCGGATCTCGGCCACCAGGGTGTTGAGCGACCCGCGGATGATCCGGCTGGCCTGGCTCTCGAGACTGTCGTCGCCGAGGTCCTCGCCGGTCATCTCGTTGACCGCCCCCTGCAGCGACTCGATCAGGGGTGAATCCTCTCCCTCGCCCCCGTCGGTGTCGACGGAGGGGGCGGGGGCCGCGACGTGGACACCCTCGCTGAACTTCAGCTGCTCGGCCTCGGAGAAGCTGATGCCCAGCTTCTGCTCGAGTGCCGTCGTGATCGTGCGGCCACCGAGGTTGATGTCGCGGGCGAAGTGGCTGAGACCACCATGGTAGATGTTGATGTTGGTGATCTGAGATCCGATGTCGACAAGCACCACCACCTCGTCGGGGGAGGGGCGGGCGCTCTGCTCATAGCAGTTGAAGAGCGCGAAGGAGTCGACATCGACGATCTCGGGGATGAGACCCGCACCGCGGATCAGGTCGAGGTGGGAGCCGATGATGTCCTTCTTGGCGGCGACGAGCAGGACGTTGAGGCGGCGGCTGCCCCCCTCCTCGGTGACACCGAGGATGTGACTGTCGAGGTTCACCTCTTCGATGTGGAAGGGGATGTACTCCTCCGCCTCGTAGCGCAGGGCGTTGCGCAGCTCCTCCTCGGTCATGTGCGGAAGCTGAATGTAGCGGACGATGATCGACTCGCCGCTGACGGACGAGACCACATTTTTGGCTGTGATCTTGGCGGCGGCGACAGCCCGCTCAATCGCGGCGATCTTGGCGGCGCGGACGTCAGTCTCAGAGTCAGACTTGCCGTTGGGGTAGATGGGAACAGAGGCAAACTTCTCCAGCTCGATCCCTCGGCTGGTGCGGCGCATCTGCACCGCCTTGACGCTGCAGGACCCGATGTCCAAGCCGAACGCGGCTTTCCGTTTGAACACGCTTGATCACTCCCAGCGGGGCCAAAGCCACCCACAGATTTTATGTCAAACAGCCTTGCCAGCTGTGGTCACAAAACCCTCATCGGGGGTTCCGGGGGAAACATTGAGGGCTTTCTTCAGATTTTTCGGCACCCCCGCTCAGGACCGTGGACCTCTCGGAGAGGGGAACTTGGGGTGAGGCTTGTCAGTGCTCTTCGGTGGGGGCATGGTCGTGGCCAATGAGCACGTCGAGCACCTCCAAAATCGACCGGCTGTGGCCCTGGGATGCCCTCGGGGTGAGCCTGTGGCTGCTGTGGAGTCACTGGCGACCCCAGGAGGCATTTCCGGAGTGGCGAGCGATGGGGTTGGCCGTTTGGACCGCGGCAATCCTGCTCCGGGGGCTCGTCGCCGTGCGAATGCAAGGGCTGGCACGCCCCGCTCTGATCACTGCACTGATTTTCATTGCACTCCCCCTCTGGGCCTGGGTGGCCACGGTGATGGGAATCAATCCCCCCGCGGGTGCCGTGGTGCTGGGGACACTAATGCAGGGGGCCATGGCAGCGCTCTGGGGAGCACTTGTGGTGATGAGCCGGCGCAGCTCCGCGGACGCCACTCTGAGGGGGGGCATTCTGGCTCTCGGACTCCTCGCCCTGCTGCTCTGCCTCTGGGGCCTCTATGCTCACCAGGTTCAGCGCCATCGCAGCATCGCCGAGCTCGAGGCGCTGGTGACCCCTCAGGATTATGAGACACAGGCTCTGCTGCACAATCTGCGGGAGGGAAGGATGCGCTCCAGCCTCGGCGATCCAAACCACCTGGGTCTGATTGCCGCGGCAGGCTGCATCGGCTTGGTCGCGGGGGCGATGTGGACAGGCAGCGCCCTGACTCGATGGGGACTGCTTGCCGCAGCCGCCGTGACGGCCGTGGCGGAGGTGATGACCGCGTCGCGGGGGGGAATGCTCTCTCTGCTGGGGGGATTCACTGTCCTTCTGCTGGCTTGGCTGCTGCAGGGGCGCCGTGGCAGGGGGCGAATGAGCCCGCTGCTGCTGGGAGCAATTGCACTGCTCTTGCTCGGCGCGGGAGGTCTGGCACTGCTGCTCTCCCCCACCCTTCTCGAGCGGTTGACCAACACCGCGACGATCACCGAGCGCCTGGGTTACTGGAGCATCGCATGGCAGGTGTTTCTGAAAAATCCTCTGATGGGTGAGGGGCTCGGGGGATTCGTCACCTGGTATCCATCACTGCGACCGCCCGGCCTGGGAACCGCCCAGTTCGCTCACTGCCTCCCCCTCCAGCTGCTGGCGGACATCGGTCTTGTCGGTCTTCTCGTCTCTCTTCTGCCCGCGCTGCTCTTCGTGGGGCCGCGCCGTGCCCTCGACAGCCCCGTGAGCCCGGGGGCCGGCTCCGCTTGGCTGGCTGTGATGACCTGCTTTGCGATCAACAGTCTGATTCAACACTCGATCCTCTTCCGCGAGCTCTGGATTGACGCGATGCTGCTGCTGGGCCTGGGAGCGGGTTGGTCAATGTCAAGGGGTGAAACCCGCGAAACGAACTCCCCTCTTCTGGCCCTTCTCTCTGCAGTGCCCGTGATCGCCCTGATCGCTTTGGTGGCTCCCCGTGAGATTCAGAGAGCACGGGCCGAGCTGCTCCAGATGGCGGGGAGAGTCGCATGGGAGAGCGGTCAGGCACAGGAGACCCTGGATCTGACCGAGGAGCTGATCGCCTGTGAGCCGGATTTCGATCGATGGCGGAGCCTCGCCGCCGCGCGATTCCTCTGGCTGGCCCAGGTCATTCCAGCACGGTCAAGTGAGTTCCTCGATCAGGCGCGGGCGAACCTGAGTGAGGCCCATGCTCTCAATCCCCTCCTCCCGTCGGTTCACGCCACCCGGGCACGGATCGCCTCCCTCCTCGGGCAGAGGCAGGCCGCAGTGGATCATCAGCGCAGGGCGGTGGAGCTCCACCCCGCCGAGGTCGCGCACCGTGCCCAGCTGGCGATCTATCTCCTGGAGGCTGGGAATGCAACCCAGGCGGAGATCGAGGCGCGCGCCGCTCTGGCCATCGATCCCCATGATGTGGACGCGCTGATGGCACTGGCGCGCACACTGTATCAGCGCGATCAGCATGCGGAGGCGCTGGAGCACGCTCGTCTCGCCGCCCAGCTCGAGGACATCAGGGCCGACACATGGCTGCTGATCTCCCAGATCGAATATTCCTCAGGGGAGATCGATGCCGCCCGACTCAGCGCACAGAGTGCTCTGGAACGAGACCCCCAGAGCCCCGAGATTCAGGGCTGGGTGCAACGACTGGGAGCCCGGTGAGGCTCACATCGAGGGGGAGACGGTGGCCTCAGGGGATGCGGGCTCAGGGGGTGGATTGCGGAGATCCTCGATCATCTCGGAGGCGGTGACGAACTCGAAGCCCCGTGCCCGGAGCTCCTCGACGATGACGCGGGTGGCGGGCACCGCCTTTGAGTGGATGTCATGCATCAGGATGATGTCCCCGCCCTGGACGTTGCTCAGGACACTGTCGACCACCTGCTCGACCGTTGTCTCGGGCCGCCAGTCCTCGGTGTCGCCCGTCCAGAGCACGATCTCCATTCCGCGCTCGCCGTAGGCCTCCTCCACCACGTCGCGGTTTGACTCGCTGATGCCATAGGGGGGGCGGAAGACATGCGAGGGCCCCCCCCCCGCCTCGGCGATCAGCGCCTCGAGTCCATCGATCTCCTCACCGATCTCATCGCGGCTGAGCCGGCGCAGGCGGGCATGGGTCATGGAGTGATTCCCGATCTCGAAGCCCGCCTCAATCAGATGGCGTGCGGTGATCGGATTGCGCGCCACAGAGTCACCGAGCAGGAAGAAGGTGGCCGGGCAGTCGAGCTCCTGGAGCAGAGCGATCAGCTCGGGGGTGCGCTCATGGTGAGGGCCATCATCGTAGGTCAGCGCGATCAGATTCGAGGAGCGACGGCCATGGCGGATGTAGAGCTCGCGGTGGTTCTCAGGCACAGGGGGAGCGGGGAGGAGTGGAACTCCGACCAGCATCACAGCGAGAGCGATCACAGCGCGCATGGGCATCCTCATATCTCATCCGTCGGTGAATGACCCATCGAATATGACTCTGAGAGACCAGAAAAAGTTCGGCCCCTGGGAAAAATCAGGGTGAGAATCACTCGGCCGATGCATTCTCGGGAGCCGCATTGGACTCCTCGGCATTCGCCTCCATGGCCTTCTTTCGACCCGCCCCACGCCGCTCGGAGATGCGGGCCTTCTTGCCGCGGAGATTGCGCAGATAGTAGAGCTTGGCGCGGCGAACCCTGCCGTGGCGGATCACCTTGATCCCCTCGATGCGGGGCGAGTGGAGCGGGAAGGTCCGCTCAATGCCGATGCCGAAGCTGATGCGCCGAACGGTGAATGTCTCACAAACGCCCCCCCCTCGGCGGGCGATGACGACACCCACGAAATCCTGGACGCGCTCGGTCTTGCCCTCGACGATCCGCAGGGAGACGCGGACGGTGTCGCCGGCGCGAAAATCCGGAACGTCTTTCTTGGGCTTGAGCTGGGCTTTTTCGATCTCACGGACAGCGGCGTGCATTGCTGTGCTCTCTCGGCTTAGATGTTCAGCGGATCTCAGGTCCGCAGAGGCGGTCCAGCACAATGGCCACTGCCGCCCGCACTGACAAGTGCTGATAATCCCCGACGCCCCTGATCGGTTCAAGGAAAAAATCGAGCTGTTCCATCAGGCAGGGGTGAAGTCCCCAGGCGGTGCCGAAGATCAGACAGATCAGCTCCTCGGGATCGGAGAGCCGCTCCCGCACATCGGCGAAGGGGCGCGATTGCGTCTGGGGTTTGGCGGACGTCCCCACCAGGGTGGGCCGACGCCCCCACAGAGTCTCGCAGCGGGAGTTGACCCCCGCCAGGTCAGGGAGCACCTCGATCAGATCGAGGGCCTCGCGTCGATTGGGATTGTACTCGGCTCCCCAGCCCTCCCGCCAGTGTCGGACAATGCGGCGCGCAAGCCACTGCTGGGGCTCGCTGGGCGTGACGAAGAAGTACTTCTCGATGCCGTAAGTGCGGCAGGAGCGGGCGATATCGTGGATATCGAAGTTGGTCAGTGAGGATGTGACGGTCTTGCCGCGCTTGTTGACGACCGGGCTGTGGATGAGGGCGAGGCAGAGGGGCATGGATGAGAGATCGGGATCAGCGATGGTTTCCGAGGGCCTGGGCGATGGACTCGGCCGTGATCTGACCATGGGAGGTCTCCCAGATGGCACGTCTCCCCTGAACCAAAATCAGCTGCGGTGACTGATGTCGCACCCCGAGCACCTCGGCAATCCGGTTCGAGACCAGCCGCGACTCGATCACCTTGACCAGGTGAAATGGTGGGGTGCTCGGGGGAGCAGCGCTGAGATAGGCCCTGAGCCTCCGGTGCGCGGAGGCTGAGGTGGAGCAGGCGGTGCTGTGCTTGTAGAGAAACACGGGCTCGCGCTCCGACCGCGCCAGGCAGGTTTCGAGATCCTCCTCTGTGTTCAGCTCGATCAACTCACACGTCCTCCGCCGGTTCAGGGTCTGATGACTCCGCCTGAATCTCGCGGAGCAGTCTGTGATCCTCTTCACTCAGATCGGCGGTGTCCAACAGCTCCGGCCGCCGCTGGTGCGTTCGGCGGAGGGCCTCCCGGCGCCGCCACTGTTCGATCTGGGCGTGGTGACCGCTCCGGAGAACCTCGGGGACTTGGAGGCCGCGGAAGTCGTCTGGCCGCGTGTAGTGGGGGCAGTCGAGAAGACCTGTGGCGAAGGAGTCGTTGGCCGCCGAGGCCTCATTGCCCAGAACCCCGGGCACCAGGCGCACCACGGCGTCGACGACGATCATCGCGGCCAGCTCGCCCCCGGTGAGAACCCAGTCGCCCACCGAGAGCTCCTCGTCGATCCATCCCCCCTCATGGACCCGCTCATCGATCCCCTCGTAGTGACCGCAGAGCAGCGTGAAGTGGGGCAGGGCAGCGAGACGCTCGGCCTCGGCGTGCCGGAAGGGCTTGCCCTGGGGCGAGAGATAGATGATGGGTCCCGCCTCTGCCCCGCGCACCTCGCGGACCGCCTCGATGGCGCCCACGATGGGCTCGGGTTTCATGACCATTCCGCCCCCGCCCCCATACGGTGTGTCGTCGGTCACCCGGTGGCGGTCGAGCGCCCAGTCGCGGATGTCGCGCACCTCGAATCGCACAAGCCCTCTCTCCTGCGCCCGGAGGAGCATGGACTCATTGAGCACCCCCGGAAACATGCCGGGGAAGAGCGTGAGAATGTCGACCGTCAGCATGGGAGCCTTTTTCGGTGCTCGGGGGGGTTGGAGTCCAGCTTCGAATGTCTCTCTCAACAGATCCGTCTTGCTGAGGCGATCCATTCGAGTCAGTGTCGTCGGACACTCTGCCTTTGGAGTCAATGGGATGCCCCACCCCCTGCTCGGAGTCCTCGTCGCACCCCTGATCGCCACAATCACGGGGCTGGGGATGGCACAGACCCTGGCGCTTCCCCCTCGCCCCCCGGGCGCCCCGACGGGGAGCGAGCTGGTGCCGATGATCACCGACCTCTCGTGGAGTGAGCGCGAACTGGTGCTCTGCGACCAGATCACGTCGGGAAACGTCCCGGACTTCCTCCGAGATCTCGTGGCGATCACCGTCAACCGCTCGGGTCACGTGGCGACGTTCTATGTGACACCCGACTATCTGGCGCTTGGCACGGACGACGACTATTTCCTGATGCCCATGACGCCGATCCTCGGGCAGTGGCTGGCCGACTTCACCGGATGCTGCCTGCCGACACGGCGGATTGTGAACGATGTCTATGCGGCGGCGACCGTCAAGCTGGCGCCGCAGCCGATCGCCCCCTCGCCCGAGATGATCACTGTCCCGGTGTTCGACCAGCACAACACGATCGTCTGGGGACAGCGCTCCGCCGTTCTGGGCACACACCCACTCGGCGAGCTCGTGGGTGGAACCAAGAAGGACGTCGTGATCACCCCCCTTCTCCACGATGGGGCTCACGACAACCGGGTGGCCATCTACGGGTGGCACCAGCTCGATGGGACGCCGATCCAGAACCTCTATCTCGGGCATGTGGACTGGTACGCCGACTACAGCCACGGGATTCGGCTGGTTCAGAGCGCCATGACGGTCGATGGACTCCCGACCACGGTGCAGGCGGTTTTGGCGAATCCGAACCTCGCTGTGCTGCTCAGCGACGAGGGCGTGGTCACCACGCCGCGGTACAATGTCGCCCCGCCCCCCGAGGGATTTCCGTACATCGACTCCTTCCCCTCGACGGGACGCGAGCTGTCCTCTTGGATCGATCGATTCACCACACCCGAGATCATCGCCATGTCGCCGATCTCTCCGGGCGGGGATGGCCATGTGCTCCGCGTGAGAGATCCCGCGGGCGGCATCGACACCACGCGCCTGGGAAGCGCGACGGACAGCGAGTGCTCGGTGGTGTGCGACATCTATTGCGAGCTTCGCCCCTTCAGCCCCAGTGAGGGATTCGAGCGGCTGGGGATCTTCGCGCGCGACGACGGCAACGGGATGTTCGAGGGCACGAACCTCGCCGGGACGATCCGCGGCAGCAATTACGCCCTGACATGGGATTCCCTGGACGGCCGGGTGCAGTGCCTCCGGACAATCGATGGCGTGCCCACCGATCTCCTGCCTATGCAGGTGTTTCGTCCCACAACGGGCTGGAGGGAGTTCCGCATCGATGCCTTCGGAGACGATCTGACCTTTGTCTTCGATGGGGAGGTGATCCTGCAGATCACCGACACGACCCATCCCAGCGGTCAGTGCGGAATCGGATACCACGATTATTTCACCAACAACGCGAACATCATCGGAACGCGGGCGGACAACTTCGCGGCGACCGAGACTCCCGGTCCCCTCCCGTCGACGCTGAGCGGTCTCCTGCAGCGCTGAGCGAGGTCACCACACCCCCGGGAGCAGCCGCCAGCGCACGCGCGCGGCGTAGTCATCATATCCCTCGAGCTCTCCGCGCAGGAAACGATCCTCGATCGCCGCACGGCGGATGAGGAGCAGTGAGAATGCAAAGGCGGGGATCGCCGCCAACCACGATCCCAGAGCCAAACCCATGAGTGGCATGGCGACAATGGCACCCGCATAGCCGGGATGACGAACAAGGCGATAGGGGCCCTCGGTGACAACGCGGTGACCCCGCTCGGTCTGGTGGCGGATCAGCGTGGAGAAGAAGAGATTGACCACCATGGCCCACTCCATGACCGCGATCCCCGCGGTGAAGAAGACGAGGGAGACGATCTGAAGCGTGAGGGGCACAGAGTCGGACCAGTGATGCTGCCCCACATCCCATCCGGCGATGAGGAGACTCCCGACCATCAGAAGCTTGCTGGCCATGAGCGTGAAACGGTCCCTCCCCCCCGGCCCGGGACGAAAGCGCTCCATGGCCATGCCGGAGTCAGCGAAGAGGGAGGCCACGGCAACCACGAGCGCCAGGGCGATCGACGTGGCCATGAACATCGGGATGTCCCACCGCCCCGCGGAGATCGAGAGGAAGGCGAACACGGCGGCGCCCCCGAGGAGTGAGGCGATCACGGCGAATGCGCGGAAGAGCAGCGTCTTCACTGTCCCTTTCTCATTCGAGCCGCCCATTGCGAATCGATCTCCTCGGGTGTTTGCCATGTCGGTCGGCGTCGCGGGGGCGCCGGTGCCCCGATCAGCCGCCTCAGCACGCGCAGGTTCTGCCGATCCTCGTGGCCGTCGTCGCGCTTGGGCGTCTCGAGGACCTTGGGAACACCTGCGAATCGGGGGGCGTTGAGCAGCGAGTGAAAGGCCCCGAGTCCCAGCTCGCCTCGACCGATGTGCTCGTGGCGATCACGCCGCGAGCCCAGCGGCTGCTTCGAGTCGTTGAGATGGATCGCCCGGATGTGCTCGAGGCCGATCACATCATCCCAGGCATCCATGACCTCCACGTATCGCTCCGGCGTCCGGAGGTCGTGCCCCGCGGCGTGCGCGTGGCAGGTGTCGAGGCAGAATCCCACGCGCTCGGGGACGCCGATGCGGTCACGCATCTCGGCCAGCTGCTCCCAGGTGTGACCGAGGTTGGTCCCCTGCCCCGCCACGTTCTCGAGGAGCACCATCGCCCGGCAGCCCCGTGTTCGCCTGAGCACCGCTCTCACGCTCTTGGCGATGGTGGCGATGCCGCGCCTCTCCCCCGCCCCGAGGTGCGAGCCCGGGTGCGCCACCAGGCCCGGGATGCCCAGCATCTCGCAGCGCTCGATCTCGTCGACCAGCGCTTTGATCGATCTCTCGGCGATCTCCCGGTCAATGGCCCCAGGATTGATCAGATAGGTGCAGTGGGCAATGGCGGCATCGATTCCGCACTCACGCATCGCGGAGCGGAAAGCCCGGGCGCTCTCCTCGCTCAGGGGTCGATCCGCCCATTGGCGATTGCTCTTCGTGAATATTTGAATGGCCGAGCATCCCAGCATTCTCCCCCGGCGCGGTGCCAGCTCAACGCCTCCGGCGATGGAGACATGGGTCCCCAAGAAATCCTGTGGTGCTGGCTTCATGTTGACACCCGACACCCTTCGCCTCTTGACTGGGCGCTCATCCGCGCGGCAGTCAATCGCCCCGCCGACACCCCCGTCAAGGAGAGCCTCGATGCGCATCTCTGTCTCGAATGCCAGCCCCCTCCGGGCCAAAGTCGACAGCCACGTCTTCGCCGTCTGGAGCGAGGACATCCGCGGCCGCAAAATCGCCTCCGACGATTTGGCCAAGATCGACCGCGACACACGCGGCGCGCTGAGTGCGGCATTTGCACGGCAGCGGTTCTCCGGCAAGGCGAGCGATCAGCTGATTGCAACCGGCCCCGGAGGCCGAGAGGTGATCTTTCTGGGTGCAGGCAAGCGCCGCGATGCGAAGGCGCGAACTTGGCTCACCCTGGCCGCACGCGCCGCCAAAGCCGTCCAGGGAGTTCGCGGCAAATCGCTGACACTCTCGCCCCGGGCGGAACTGGATGAGACCCTCACACGCCTCCTCGCCGAGGGCGCCCATCTGGGGGCGTACCACTACGATGAGATGCGCGGCAAAGGGACGAAGGCGAAAGACAAACCCGCACGCTTGGCCGCGGTGACCCTCTGCGCCTCGGGGGCTGACATCAGAGCGCTGACCGCCGCTGTGAAAAAGGGCGAGGTGATCGGCGAGGCGCTGGCGCTGGCGCGCGATCTGATCAACGGCCCGGGCAACGTGATCACACCGACCGCCCTCGCCGCGCGCGCGAAGGCCTGGTGCGAGGCGGGGGGCCTCCAGGTCGAGGTCCTGGACAAAAGGAAGCTGGAGAAGATGGGCTGCGGGGGCATTCTCGCCGTCAACCGCGGCTCGGCCGAGCCGCCCTGCATGATCGTGATGAGATATCGCCCCAGGGGCGCTGTGAAGGGCGCCTCGCTGGCCCTCGTGGGGAAAGGCGTGACGTTCGACACGGGCGGCATCTCGCTCAAGCCCGGCGCGAAAATGCATCTCATGAAAGCCGACATGTCGGGCGCGGCGGCGGTGATCGCCGCGATGGGGGCAATCGGGCGACTGGGGCTTCCGATCAACGTGACGGGAATCGTCCCCGCGACCGACAACATGCCCGACGGCAACGCGATCAAGCCGGGCGATGTGATCACGCATCTCAATGGGAAGACGGTCGAGGTGCTCAACACCGACGCCGAGGGCCGCCTGATTCTCGCCGACGCGCTGGTCCACGCCTGCCGGGAGTTCAAACCGACACACATGCTCGACTTCGCAACACTCACAGGCTCCTGTGTCATCGCGCTCGGAGAGCGGATGGCCGGCGTGATGGGCAACGACGATGAATTCCGCACCCGCATCTGCGCGCTGGGCGAGGAGGCGGGCGAGGATCTCTGGCCACTGCCGCTGAACGAGGACTTCACGGCCGCGATGAAGAGCGATGTGGCCGACCTGGCCAACATCAGCTCGGAGCACGGGGCCGGCGCCGAGCAGGGCGGCGCGTTTCTCCAGGAGTTCGTCGACGGCCCGAAGTGGTGCCACCTCGACATCGCCGGTCCGTTCTTCGCCTCGACCCCCTTCGGCCCCTACCGCTGCAAGGGGGGGACGGGGTTCGGAGTGCTGACCGCGCTGCAGACGGCGGAGGCTCTGGCCGAGTGACAGGAGATCAGGCCGATCACACCTCTCCTGGGCTTGACCCATCCCCATGCCTGTGAGTTGATGGGAGTTCGAGATCCCACGGGTGTTTCGAAACACGTGATCCGCGTCTCCATCATCAATCCGCCCGAGCTGAGCGGCGAGATCTACTTCAAGGAGGTCTCGCGCTGCGGGCGGAAATCCGTCGCGGGCGAGATCTGGCCCCAGACGGGACTGGCCTACCTGGCGGCGACGCTGGAGGAGGCGGGGCACCGCGTCGACTTCGTCGACTCGATGGCCGAGGGGATCGGACTCGAAGGCCTCCGAGAGCGGATCGAGGCCTTCGATCCCCACCTGGTCGTCTTCAACACGATCACGCCGACCATCCGAAACGACTGCGAGGTGATGCGGCGCGTGCACGATCCCAAGCGCCTCTGGGGCTGCGTCGGGACGCACGCGTCGGTCCTGCCCGAGGAGACGATCCGCGAGTCGGGCTGCGACTTCACCCTGATCAACGAGGCGGAGGATTCGATCGTCGAGGTGGCCGCTGCCATCGAGCGTCACGGCGTCGAGGCGATCCGGGCGGACCCCGCGCGGTGCCTCGCGGAGGTCCAGGGCGGCATCGCCCACCCCGACGCGAACGGCGGGATCGCCATCGCCGAGCAGCGGAGGTTCATCCGCGAGCTCGACCGGCTGCCGCTGCCTGCTCGGCACCTGATGCCGATGGAGCGCTATCGGATGCCGTTCTTCCCCGGCCAGACATTCGCCACGATCATCCCCTCGCGCGGGTGCCCCTGGACGTGCACGTACTGCCGCGCGGGTCAGGTGTACGGCTCGGCGGTGCGGGTGAGAAAGCCCGAGAGCCTCGTCGAGGAGATGCGCCAGCTCGACGAGCACTTCGACTGCCGGGCGGTGGTCTTCATGACCGACGGCCTCACCTTCAAGCCCGAGTGGACCGCGGAGGTGTGCGAGGCGATCATCGCGGCGGAGCTCCGCACGCGCTGGATCTGCAACTCGCGGGTGGACAACGTGACACTGGACCTGCTGCGTCTGATGAGACGCGCGGGCTGCGAGATGGTCTCATACGGTGTCGAGTCGGGCTCGCAGGAGATCCTCGATCGCTCGCGCAAGCACATCACGCTCCAGCAGAGCCGCGACGCGATCCGATGGACGCGCGAGGCGGGTCTGACGAGCATGGCCTACTTCATCCTCGGCCTGCCGGGCGAGACGCCCGAGACAATCGAGCAGACCATTCGATTTTCGCGGGAGATCAATCCCGACTACGTCAACTTCCACGTGGCGACGCCGTTCCCGGGCACGGAGCTCTACGACATCGCGAAGGGCAATGGCTGGCTGATCACGGACGACTGGAGCGCGTACGAGGAGGAGGGCTCGGCCGTGATGCGGACCGAGCATCTGACGGCGGAGGATCTGATCGCGGCGCAGCGGCGCGCGATGCGCTCGTTCTACATGCGCCCCGGGCGAATGATCAAAGAGCTCTTCAACATCCGCAGCCTGAGCGATTTCCAGGCGAAGCTCAGCGCGGGGTGGAGGGTGCTGTTTGGGAATCGGTCAAAGGCGAATGGGGCGGAGGGGTGAGCGAAGGCGAGCCGTCGTCCTCTTCTCAAACCAGAGTCTCCATCAACCGAAGGGCTCTGTTTGCAATCTGTATCCTCGCGCTCGTTGTGATCGTGATCTGGGTGCCTTTCCTGATCGTCAATCTGGTGGACCCAGACTTCCAACCCAAACCATTTGAACAGCAGGCTTGGCTCGAGAATCGTCAAGATGTCAGTGGTCGCTACAGCGACCGAATGCTGATGGTCGATGATCTGCTGAGGCAACACGACTTCACCGGATGGACACGCGGTCAGGTCAAAGAGCTGTTGGGAACACCCGATTATCCATCGGCGGGCTCGGGATATGATTTCGCCTATGATCTCGGACCAGAGAGAGGGATGATCAGCGTGGATTATGCGCTGCTCGAATTCAGTCTCACAGATCAGGGTGCGGTTCAAGGGTGCACTGTTCGCAGTCACTGAGGGGAGCAGTCACCTCATCCCCCTGTCGGGGCGCAGCACCGCTGCGCCCGCCTCTCAGGGGCCACATGGCACGGGCGCAGCGGTGCTGCGCCCCTACAGAAATGGATTGGCAGAGATAAGCCAGCTCAGAACAGCATCCACACATAGATCCCGTAGGCCAGGAGGAGAAAGAATCCCTCGAGGTTCGAGATCCGCTTGCCCTGCCAGCAGATCGCCATGAAGCCGAAGGAGAAAAGAATCATCGCGGGGATGCTGAAGTTGCGGGCCGCGGGATCGATCGGGAGGTTGATCACCGTCGCGGTGACCCCGAGCACGAGGAAGACGTTGAAGATGTTGCTCCCGATGACGTTGCCGAGCACGAGAGCCCCCTGCCCTCTCATCACACCCACAATGCCCGTGGCGAGCTCTGGCAGCGAGGTGCCGACCGCCAGGAGCGTGAGTCCGATGACGAGCTCGCTGACCCCGAAGCGCTGGGCGAGCTCTGTGGCGCCCTCGATCAGGAAGTGCGCCCCCAGGGGGAGCAGAATCAGGCCGAGGAGGACAAACAGGGCCTCGACGATCCGCTGCTTGCCCGTCATCTCGACCCGCGCGACCGCCGGTCCCATCGATTTCGCCCGCTCGCGTCTGATCAGCTGGATCAGATAGACGAGAAACAGGCCGAGCATGATCAGGCCGTGGATGTGATTGATGGATCCCGATGTCCAGCTCCACAGGCCGATGATCACCGCCGCGGCCAGCGCCCAGTTGAGGTCGATCCTCAGATGCAGCTCGCGGACCCTGATCCGCTTCAGAATCGCCGATAGGCCGATGATCAGCCCGATGTTGGCGATGTTGCTGCCGACGATGTTGCCCACGGCGAAGTCGGTGTGCTCGCGATAGGCGGCGATGAGACAGACACCGAGCTCAGGCAGGGAGGTGCCGAAGGCCACCACGGTGAGGCCGACCAGGAGGGGGGAGATCCCATAGCCCTCGGCCAGTCGGCTCGACCCGCGGATGAGCGCCTCCGCCCCAAGCCAGAGGAAGACGAAGCCCACGGCGGTGAGAAACCAGGGACTGGAGAGCCAGGGGGACAACGCGTTGAACATGAGCGGAGGAGTCTGCTCTGGTCACGCCGCTGGGTGCAAGAGTCAAAAGAGGCTGGGTGGAGGATCTCAGGTGAGGATGAGGCCGGAGAGCTTGCCCATCGCGACGCTCAGGGCATTGGTCACCTTCTCGCGGTGCGTCGCGTTGAGACCGAGCGGGAACCACATCTCCTCGGGGATCTCCGGGGTGGTGTGGTCGTGGTTCATCCCGATGCCCGCGGCGCGGACGATCCTGTCGGAGAGATCGAGCAGGCAGCGGAGCTGCAGCTCGGTCGATCCGGCCTGCAGGTGATCGGTTGTGGCGTGGTGGTTGCCGATGGCGTCGACGAGCACAGGGGGGAAGTTCCAGTGGAGGGCGACCATCCCGCCGACAAAGGCGTGATCGACGCCGAGCACCTTGCGCTCGGCACACTCGATCGGCCAGCCCTTCTCCTGGGCCAAACTGAGGACCCGGTCGTGCTCCTGGGGGAAGACCTCATCGATGACCAGCTGCCCGATGTCATGGAGAAGGGCGCAGATGTAGGCCCGCTCGTTGGGCTGGGAGCTGAGGCGCAGCAGGATGCGGGTGCACTGCGCGCACGCCAGTGAGTACTCCCACAGTGCCCGGCGATCGAACAGTCCGGGGCCCTGGGTGTTGAGGAATCCGCAGAGGGCGGAGCTGATCACGTGGTCGGCGATGTCGTTCTTGCCGAGCACGGCGACGGCCTGTGTCACCGTGCTGATCTCTCGGACGAAGCCGTAGTAGGCGGAGTTGGCGACGCGGAGGATCTTGGCGGTCATCGCCTGATCCATGAGAAGTGTCTCGACGATCTGCGGGACGGTGCTGTCGGGGTCGTGGACGAGCTCCATGACCCGGTAGACCACATCGGGAAGGCTCGGCAGCCCATTGAGGGTCTTGACGATCTTGATCAGGCTCTCCTCGCTCGGCGGCACGGCCACGTCTCCAAAGAGCTCCCCCCCGCCATCGGTGCAACTCTGCCAGAGCGAGGGGACAATGGGAAGTGGAGAATGGGAGATCGCCATCCCCACTGCCTCAATCAACTCATCGGCGGAGTGATGGAGCTCGTTGAGCGGTTTTTCGAGGCAGCCCTTGACATCACAGAGAGACGTCCCTCTTTGATGACACAGGAGTTGGATGTGATACCCGCGTCAGGCAATCGCCTCTGGATCGACTCGGTGACGGATTTTCATCGGGTTGCACCCTTTTTCGAGCACGATCATCGCCTCGAGGCGCTCGGCCAAGTCTCCCCCACTGAGCGTCACAGGCCGCTCTCAGCAAGTGACATGGAGGCGCTCGTCAGCTTCAACATCCGCCCCTTCTCCGATGCGAAGGTCGTCCGATCCCTGGTGGAGCGGCTCGCCGATCCCGAGTGCCAGGTGATTCTCACCGGCCAGCAGGCCGGCCTTCTCCTCGGACCGCTGTACACGGTGCTCAAGGCGATGCACGCCATTCGATTGGCTCGGCACCTGGAGGAGACCACGGGGCGCCCGGCGGTGGCGATCTTCTGGATCGCCTCCGAGGATCACGACTTCGAAGAGGTGAACCACGTCACCTGGTTGGACTCGGCAGGACAGCGGCGGCGCTTCGAACTGCCACTGCCCGCGGGATACGAGGGGCACAGCGTGGGACCCATGCCGCTCGACTGCGAGGCGCTGGAGAGTCTCCTGGACACACTGGCAAAGACCACACCCGAGACGGAGTTCCGCGCTCTGCTGTTCGATGCGATGCGGGAGTCGCAGAACACCTCGGAGGCGCTGGGTGAGCTCTTTCTCGATCAGCTGCTGCGACTCCTGCAACCCCAGGGCCTCATCGCTGTGGACCCGTGGTTCGCGCCGATCAAAGAGATGCTGAAGAGAGTTTGCCGGTGGGAGATCGAGAATCCCGGTGCATCGACAGCCCTGGTGCTGGAGACTTCGAAGCGGCTCCAGGCTGCCGGATACACGCCTCAGATCCATCGCCGGGAGGGGGACATCAATCTGTTCCTCTTCGTCGAGGGCGTGCGGTGCCGGCTGGAGACGAGAGACGGTGACTTTTTGGCCCTTCACCCAGGTTCGGGGGAGACCCTCGCGCGTCTCAGCGCCAGGGATCTCCTGGAACGTCTCGAGTCCCGGCCCGAGCTCTTCAGCCCGAACGTCGTGACCAAGCCGCTGGTCCGCGACGCGGTCTTCCTGCCGGTCGCCTATGTGGCGGGGCCGGGCGAGATGGCGTACCACGCCCAGCTGCGCGCCCTCTACGGGCACCATGGAATCGCCATGCCGGCGATCGTTCCGCGGGTGCAGGGAGTGCTCGTCAGCCCCCCCATTCAGCGTGCCCTGAGGAAGCTGGGGCTGACGGCGGAGGAGTGGCTCACGATGCCCTCCGAGAGGCGGTCGGAGCACATCGCGCGGCAGGGGATCGGGGGGAAGGCGCTGGAATCCTTCGACGCCCTGCGTCGCTCTGTGAGTGACAGGATGAGCGAGCTCTCGGAGAGCATTGTCTCCTTCGACCCTGGTCTGCGCCGCTCAGCCGAGCGCGCGGTGCGGGGCCTCGAGGGTGGACTCGAGCGCCTCGCTGAACAGATGACGCAGAGCGCTCAGCGCCGCGATGAGAAGCTGGCCACAGCCGCCTCTCGGGTGGAGGAGGCACTCACCCCCGGCGGCCAGCCGCAGGAGAGATGCGACAATCTCTTCATCCCCCACCTGCTGATGCACGGCCCCGGTCTGGTGGAGAGACTTCTCTCCGACCTCCGCCTGGACGCGCCAGGACCCCAGGTCTTCGAAATCCACTGAGGACAAACCCCACGCGCATGGACTTTTTCCCCCTTCTGCCACTGGCCATCGCCGACACGCTCGAGACGGCCGAGGCTCTTCGGCCGGACAATCCCGCGCTGGAGATCGCTCTCGGCCTGGCCATCGGGCTGTTTGGGTGGCCCGTCTACTTCCTCCTCGTTCGCATGACCGGTATTCTCGTCGGTCTGGCCATCGGGATCCTGGGGACCCTGGTCTTCAACGACATCCGGTCTCTGGGCGAGTGGCTCCTCCCTGTGATGGCCATGGCGGGGCTGATCGGAGCCCTGCTCGGCGTCTGGGTGGTTCGGCGGGTGGTCATGATCGCCTGGCTGTTGATCGGCATCAGTGTCGGTCTTCTGGGCGCCTGGGCGCTCCATCCCCGCATCGCGGAGCTGAATCTCGCCAATGGCAACCCACTGGCCGAGGCGGCGCTTTGGGCCGGGACGGCGCTTCTCGCCGGTCTGCTCACTGTCTGGCTCCGCCGCTGGCTGGTGATCGCGGCGACCGCGGCTCTGGGCTCGGCCCTGCTGAACCCGTATGCCGTGGGGCTGGGGGCCCCTGCGCTGATCACTCTGATCGTGGGTCTGCTGGTCTTCGCGGGGGTCCAGATCACACTCCACCACGTGGTTGGACTTGCCGAAAGGCACGAGGAGCCGGAAGAGTGAATGGAGACAGGGCAGATCATGCGAATTCTTTTCATCGGTGACGTGGTTGGGAAGCCAGGGCGCGAGGCCCTCCGGGCGCGGCTGGGGGGTCTGCGTGAGGTGCAGCACGCAGACTTCGTCATCGCCAACGGCGAGAATGTGGCGGGGGGCTCCGGGATCACCCGATCGACTTTCAGCGTCCTGCGCGAGGCGGGAATCGACGTCGTGACGGGGGGCAATCACACGTTCAAGCAGCGCGAGGCCCTCGCGCTGGTGGCCAGCGAGCCCAGCATTCTCAGGCCCGACAATTTCCCGCCCGGAGTCGGCGTCCCGGGCCAGGGGGCCGGTGTCTTCGAGACCTCTGATGGACACCGCGTCGGAGTGCTCAACCTCCTGGGCCGTGTGAATCTGGGGAGCTATGAGGATCCCTTCTCCTGGGGGCTCCGCGAGGCCGCGGCCCTGCGGCAGGAGACACCGATCGTCATCGTCGACTTCCACGCCGAGGTGACCAGCGAGAAGGTGGCGCTCGGTTGGCATCTCGACGGCCACGTCTCCGCCGTGATCGGCACCCACACCCACGTCCAGACCGCCGACGAGCGGATCCTCCCGCAGGGCACCGCGTTCATCACCGACGTGGGGATGACGGGTCCACACGACTCGGTGCTCGGGGTCAAGCGCGAGATCGTGATTCAGCGATTCCTCGACCAGATGCCCTGCCGCTTCGAGGTCGCGAAGGAGGGGGTGCGGATCAACGCGGTGTGCATCGAGGTGGACGAGGCATCGGGGCGTGCGCTGTCAATCGCCCGCATCAGCGAGCCGGTCGAGCTCTGATCGCGCCCACCGATCCGTCCGCACGATCTCGAAGTCCTCGGCGATCCACCCCAGCGCACTCCTCAGTCTCTCGCGTTTGCGATCGGCGGGTTGGCAGAACATTCCCTTCGACCAGCGGGGCGTGGGGAGATCCAGATCCGATGTGTCGCACAGATCGATGAGGTGGATCACCCAGACGAAGGGAAGCCCGCGCCAGGCGTGCCAGTGGAGGGTGGAGCGCATCTTCGATTCCCCTCGCAGCAGCGCGAAGCTCGCGTGGGCGGGCAGGCGCAGACGCGGTGTGACGGAGACGGGGATCTCGAGGAGAGAGCCGAGGGTGCGCGGCAACCGATTTCCCCACCCCGCGCGCCATCCGCCGTAGGGTCTCTGCGGCCTCTCGCTGCGCGTTCCCAGCAGACGACGCATCCAGCGCAGCGGCGGCCCCCAGGGTGAGGGGAAGAGAGAGCTGTCGTAGAGATAGCCCGCGCGCTCCAGCTCACTCGGGAGATCCGGCGACCAGGAGAATCCGGGTGAGCGGAAGCCGACCGGTGACACGCCGACGGTCGACTCGATCACAGCGCGGGAGTGATTGACCTCGCAGCGGAGCGTCTCGAGCGGCACACTGCGCAGATCCATGATGTGAGTGTGGCTGTGGCTCGCGATCTCGTGCCCCTCTTCGACGGCGCGCCTGGCAAGCGCCGCGTGGACTTCAATCTCCAGATCCTGGGAGACGGCGAACAGAGTCGCCGGGATTCCCAGGCCCTGAAACAGTTCGAGCGCCGCCGGCACACCCTCGGTCCAGAACCGATCGCCCGACGGATCGGAGGCCTCCATGGGGCCATAGCAGGACCGCACCGCCCAGAGGGAATCGCAGTCGACATGGATGAACGCAGGGGGTCGCATCAGTGGGTGATCTGGAAATCCCGGTGATTGGGGAGACGGGAGAGCCATTCAACGTCAACGCCTGAGACACGCGCACTTGACGGTCCTCGCCGCAGGTCCTCGATGAACCTCTCCAGGCGTTCACGGGGACCGCTGGCCTCGACCTCGACCGAGCCATCGGGGCAGTTGCGCACCCAGCCCTCCACGCCCCACTGCTCAGCGGCGTGAAGCGCGAACCAGCGGAAACCGACCATCTGCACGCGGCCGCGGACAAAGGCGTGAAAGGCGGCGTGATCGGTCACTGGGGCTTCGCCTCGGGGCGCCGCAGACGGACGAGGTATCGCATGGACAGAATGGCCTCCTCGCAGTGGCGGCCCTTCGTGTCGCCGTACTCGCTGAGGGGCATGTCGCGGAACAGCCCGACCAGAGCGCTGAGCCCCATCAGCACCCATCGCCGGAGACTCCAGGCGGATCGCGTCGTTTGGAGCGCGACGCGGTGCAGGAGCAGGGAGATGGTCTCCATCGTCCCGTGGTCGGGCCGGATCTCCTCGATCTCAAATCCCACCTGCTCGAACAGCGCCCGGAGCCCGTGGTGAGTCCAGCGCTGATAATCATGGGGGGAATCGTGGATTGGATAGATGAAAGGGACGCAGAGCGTCACGCGTCCCCCGGGCCTGAGCACGCGCCAGATCTCACGCACACCGGCCTGGGGATCGAGGACGTGTTCGAGCACCTCGGCCATCAGGATGTGGCCGAAGCTCTGGGAGGCGATGGGGAGGGCGGTGACGTCGCCGATGATATCCACATGCTTTCCCCCACGCAGGTCGAGTCCCACGCGGTTCGGGAAGTGCTGCCGATAGGGGGCACGGCTGCAGCCGATGTCGAGTGTCCGCTCCTCCGTCGCCTGGGCGGCGATGAAGGGGTCGACGTTGCGGCGGGTCTTTTTGGGGCGGGGCAAATCTCGGACTCGCTGATCGGCTGGCTCAGAAGGGGAGCACAGTCGGTGCCATCAAATCAACCTCTCAGCGGACCAGTTCACTCCTGCCTCAGCGCCTCGATGGGGTCGAGGCGGGCAGCTCGCCGCGCCGGGTAGATGCCGAAGATCAGGCCAATGGCCGAGGCGCAGGAGACGGAGAGGAGGATCGAGCCCAGGGTGATGATGGTGTCGAACTGCTCCACGAGCCGATCGAGCGCCGAGGCGATCCCCCACCCCAGGGCGATCCCCAGGGCACCGCCGATGATGGCGACGACGACCGACTCGATCAGGAATTGGACGAGGATGTCGCGCCTCCGAGCCCCCAGCGCCTTGCGGATGCCGATCTCCCGGGTGCGCTCGGTCACCGTGACAAGCATGATGTTCATGATCCCGATGCCCCCGACCAGCAGGGACAGAGCGGCGACCCCCCCGAGGAGAGCCTTGAAGAGGGCGATGCTGTGCTCGAGGCTCTCGATCAGCTCGGTCACCGCGAAGAACCGGAAGTTGTCCTCCTCCTCGGGGGTCAGACCCCGGAGCCGCCGCAGCAGGGCGCCGATCGCCGCCTGCGCCTCGGGGGCGATGGAGTGCGAGCGGCAGCGGATGTGCAGGCGATCGAGATAGGTGCTGCCGCTGAGGCGATTCATCACCGTCGTGTAAGGCATCATCACCATCGAGTCCTGGCTGGTGAAACCCTCACCCTTTTCCTCAGCCACCCCGACCACGCGCACCCGCCTGTTGCCGACAAAGATCCTCTGCCACAGGGCGTCTCCCAGGGGGAAGAGATCCTCGGCCACCTGGTGGCCGAGGACGCAGACATCGGCGCTCTGACGGACCTCCTCCTCGGTGAAGGGACGACCGCGCACCACCTCCAGATCGCGCACGATGAAGTAGTCCGGTGTCGATCCGATGATCCGTGTCTCCACGGCGTTCGTCCCGGCCTTGCTCTGGACCGTGGTGTTCACCTCGGGGACGATCCGATCCACACACTGCGTCATCTCCTCGATCGCGTGCCACTCGCGGACCGTGAGCCGCTGGGTCCGGGAGTGTCCATGGTGATTGCCGAGGATCAGGAGATTGGTGCCCATCCGCTCGAAGCGCTCCAGCGTCGCGCGGCGCGCCCCCTCCCCGAGGGCGAGCATGGCGATCACCGCCGCGACGCCGATGATGATCCCGAGCATGGTCAGAAAAAGCCGCAGCCGGTTGAGCAGCATGCTGCGGAGGGCGACCCGGAGAACGTTGCCGAGGATCACGGGGATCCCCCCCTCACTCGTGACGCAGCGCCTCGATGGGATCGAGCTGGGCGGCGCTGCGCGCGGGGTAGATGCCGAAGATCAGGCCGATCGCGGTCGAGCAGGTGACGGCCAGGATGATCGACCCGGCGGTGATCATGGTGTCGAACTGCTCGACGAAGTGATCAAGGGCGGAGGCGATCCCCCACCCCAGGAGAATCCCGAGGGCACCCCCGGCGACAGAGACGACGATCGACTCGATCAGAAACTGCACGAGGATGTCGCGCCGCCGTGCCCCCAGGGCCTTGCGGATCCCGATCTCGCGGGTGCGCTCGGTCACCGTGACGAGCATGATGTTCATGATCCCAATGCCGCCGACAAGCAGGGACAGAGCGGCCACGCCCCCGAGCAGCGCCTGGAAGATGGCAACGCTCTGCTTGATCTCCTCGATGATCTCCGTCGGGGAGAAAAACCGGAAGTTGTCCTCCTCATCGGGGGTGAGCCCGCGGGTGCGACGCATCAGATCGGTCAGCGCCGCCTGGGCCTCGGGGATGATGCCGTAGGAGCGGCAGCGGATGTGGATGTTGTCGAGGTAATCCTGTCCGATGATCCGATTCATCACTGTGCCCAGGGGAGCGAAGATCCACTCATCGGGGCTCTGCCAACCCTCGCCCTTCGCCCGGGCCACACCGATGACCCGCAGGCGGCGCGTGCCCGCGTAGATGGACTGATTGATCGGATCCTGCCCCCCGAAGAGGTCCTCGGCGACCTGGGAGCCGATCACACAGACGTCAGCATTCTGGAGATACTCGAGCTGATCGAAGGGGCGCCCGAACTCCACCTCCACATTGCGGACGATGAAGTACTCGGGGGTGGTCCCCGAGATCCGGCCGTCCTGATTGTTGCTCCCGGCGCGGACTCGGACCGAGCTGAAGGCCTCGGGGGCCACCATCTCGACGTACTGGGTGTAGCCCTCGATGACATGCCACTCCTGAATCGAGAGGAACTGGCGCCTCGCCCGGCCCCACTGGTTGCGGAGCGTCAGGAGATTGGTGCCCATCGCCTCGAAGCGCGCCACCGCCGCCTCGCGGGCGCCCGTCCCGAGGGCCAGCATGGCGATGACGGCACCCACTCCGATGATGATGCCGAGCATGGTGAGAGCCATGCGCAGCTTGTTGGCGAACAGGCTCCGCAGCGCGACCCGGATGACATTGCCCAGGATCATCCGTCGCTCTCCTCGTCGATGATCTTGCCGTCGCGCATGTGGATGCGGCGTGGGCACCGGGCGGCGATGTCGGGCTCGTGGGTGACAATGATCAGCGTCACCCCCTGCCGGTTGAGCGTCACGAAGAAGTCGAGGATCTCCGCCGTGGTCTTCGAGTCGAGGTTTCCCGTGGGCTCATCGGCGAGAACGATCGAGGGATTGTTGACCAGCGCGCGTGCAATCGCCACGCGCTGGCGCTGCCCACCCGAGAGCTCGTTGGGGCGGTGTCGGATGCGGTCACCGAGACCCACACGCTCCAGAGCCTCCCTCGCCAGAGCCTTGGCCCGGTGCACCCCGCCGTAGAGGAGAGGCACCTCCACGTTCTCCAGCGCCGTGGTGCGGGCCAGGAGATTGAACGTCTGAAACACGAAGCCGATCTGGCGGTTGCGCACCGTCGCCAGCTGATTGTCTGTGAGCTTCGAAACATCTCGCCCCGCGAGCCAGTAGCGCCCCGAGCTGGGCCGGTCGAGGCATCCGAGGATGTTCATCAGGGTCGACTTGCCCGAGCCGGAGGCGCCGATGACCGCGACCATCTCCCCTTCTCGGACATCGAAGTTCACCCCATCGAGGGCGTGAACGGTCTCCGATCCCATCTGGTAGAACCGGGTGATCTCCTCGGTCCGCAGGAGTATGTCTGCGGGCGGTGGCTCACCCGGCGGCACGCGGCGGCGGCGCAGAAATCCGAGCATGGCGCTTCGCTCAGAACCGCATTCCGCGGGGACGCTGGTTGCCCTCGTCACCCATCGCCTGGGAGCGCAGGAACTCCAGGCGCCACTCCGGGATGGGGATCAGGATCTCCTCGTCCCCCTCCAGACCCTCGATGACATGGGTCTGGATGCCATCGGTGACCCCCAGGCGCACAGGGCGGCGCTCCGTCGGCGGGGGCTCCGCGATGACGATGCCGAGCTCCGCATCACTGGGGCGATCTCCAAAGCCCTGAGTTCCCCCGCGGTTCGCGGTGGCGCCATTTCGTCCACTGGCACCGCCGGAACCCTGGGGGCGCCTTCCCTGACCTCCCGAAGGCCTCCGCGCAGATCCCTCCCCTCTCTCCGGTGAGGCGGCGGCATTGCGCCCCGTCTGCGGCGAGGGGGCGGAGGCAGTGGTCTCCGGTGAGGCTCCCTCGACGACGACCTCGACATACCGCTCGTTGCCCTCACCGCGCTGGACCGCCTCGTTGGGGATGA
>JAFGKF010000029.1 GCA_016928695.1 Candidatus Sumerlaeota bacterium
CAGGACTCCATATCAGAAATCATCCCGGATCGAGATCCGGTCACAGGGAAATCCGAGCACCGCCGCCCGGCGTTCACTCGGGGCCGTCTCAAGAAGCCATTGCATGGAGCACCAGGGGTAGTCGGCGGCATCATCGACCACTCCGTGCTTCGCGGGATTGGTGTGCACATAGTGAAGCCGGGCCAAGAGACTCCGCTCTGTGGTGATACAGGTGTCCCAGTACTGATACCAGACCTGCCGGCCCGGTGTGCCATCTCTGCGGTTCAGATCCCGTGCGGTGATTGAGTGGACCGCCCGAATCCATGCCTGGAGCGAACGGGCCTTCTCGGGTGCTGACGCCACCAGATGGTAATGATTGGCCAGGAGTGCCCAGGCCAAAAGCCTCCAGTCGTGCTTTTCCGCCTGTTCGAAGATCACTCTCTGAAGAGCGTCGAGACGATCGGGAGAGGTGAACAGGGGCGTGCGCTGATAGGTTGAGGCTGTGATGATGTAGGTGGCGCCGGGAAGAAAGAGGTGCAGGGGAGTGAATCGACCTTGGGTGGTGGTTGATTCATGAGGTGTGTCGTGTTCGGAGTCCATGTTCTCAGAAGCTGCGGCAAGCCGCAGGACTCCATATATGTGGAGTGCATGGTTCTGTTTGGAGTCCTGGGGCTTGCCCCAGACTCACAGGCAAGCCCGTGGACTCCATATCTGCGGCAAGCTGCAGGACTCAAGATAAGAGGGGCCTTCATCTCAATGTCAATATGTTAAACTTTTTGGATAATGTGAAGCCAGATTCAATGCGCGGTCGCACCGCCGTCGACGACGAGGACGGCGCCGGTGGTAAAAGACGACTCGTCGGAGGCGAAGTGCAGGATGGCGGGGGCGAGGTCCTCGGGCTGGCCGAAGCGGCCCATGGGGTAGTCGCGCAGGGCCTCGCGCCGCACCTCGGGATTCCGCCACACGCCCTCGGTCATGGTGGTCTCGACGAGGCCCGGGCTGACCATGTTGCATCGGATCCGGTCGGCGGCGTAGTCGATGGCTGTCGAACGGGTGAGCATGAGCAGTCCGCCCTTCGAGGCGTTGTAGGCCCCGGCGCAGGGGATGGCGAACTGGGCGAGGATGGAGCCGACGTTGACGATCGAGCCGCCGCCTGCCTCCAGCATCCCGGGGATCACGGCGCGCGTCATGAGGAAGGGGCCGAGGAGGTTGACGTCGACGTTGCGCTGGAAGTCCTCGGGCGAGATCTCGTGGACGCGGCGCCGTCCCTCGAAGGTCCCGGCGTTGTTGACGAGCACGGTCGGCGTCCCGAAGGCGTCGCGCGCCACGCGGACGGTCTCCTCGCAGTCGGCGGCGCGTGTCACGTCGGCCGCCGCGACGCGGACCTGGCCGCCGCGCTCGCGGATGAGGTCGGCGGTGTTGACCAGCGGCTGCTCCCGCCGCCCCACAAGAACGACGCTGGCGCCCTCGGCAGCGAAGAGCTCGGCCGTGGCACGGCCGATGCCGACGCCGGCGCCCGTGATGATCGCGACCTTGCCATCCAACCGTCCCATGCTCGGACCTCCTGGAGTTGGTCATCTGGACATGATGGCCTCACCGAGGCAAGCGTTGATCTTGACGACGCGTGGCGTGCGGGGGGAAGGTCGCCCTCTCCGACTTCAGAGCGAGATGACCCGATGACACCCGATCCCACCCAGCACGTTTTCGGCCCTGTGCCCTCACGGCGGCTCGGTCGCTCGCTGGGCGTCGACCTCGTGCCATTCAAGGTCTGCTCGTTCGACTGCCTCTATTGCCAGCTCGGGCGGACAACGACGCTGACCACCGAGCGCCGTCAGTGGGTTCCCACCGCCGAGGTGATCCACCAGGTCGAGGAGGCTCTGCGCGGGGGGGAGCGGCCCGACCACGTGACGCTGGCGGGCTCGGGTGAGCCGACGCTCCATGAGGCGCTCGGCGAGGTGATCGCGGGGATCAAGTCGCTGACCGACGTGCCTGTCGCAATCCTGACCAACGGCAGCCTGCTGTGGCGCGGGGACGTGCGGGCGGACTGCGCCCGGGCGGACGTCATTCTCCCCACCCTGGCCTCGGTGGACGAGGCGACCCAGCAGCGGATCCACCGCCCCGCCGAGGGACTGACTCACGAGAGACACGTGGAGGGTCTCACGCGGCTGCGCGAGGGTTTCCCCGGGCAGATCTGGCTGGAGGTTTTTCTGGTGGGTGGGATCAACACCGCACCCGAGCAGATCGAGGGCCTGAGGCGGATCGCAGAGAGGGTGCGGGCCGACCGCATTCAGCTGAACACGTCGGCGCGGCCACCCGCCGACCCCGAGGCTCACACGCTGAGCGGCGCGGAGCTGGATCGCCTGGCGGCGCTCTTCGGTCCTGGCACGGAGGTCGTGGCGCAGCGGCCTGGCAAGGCGATTCCCCTGCGGGCTGGGGTCACGGCCGACATCCTTCTTCAGGTGCTCCAGCGCCATCCGAGCACGGCAGCGGAGCTGGCCGCCGGGCTGGGGGTGGATGCGGTGCAGGTGGATTCGCTTCTTCGGGAATTGTCCGAGCAGGGGCGGGTGATCGCGATGCCCCA
>JAFGKF010000243.1 GCA_016928695.1 Candidatus Sumerlaeota bacterium
CAGGGCACAGATGCGCAGTGACATTGCTCTGTTCATGATTCACCTCTCTCTTGGCGCAGATCGCAGGGAACCCTCCCGCGGCCAGAGACTGCCACAGGTCCCCGCGAGGTGTCTGCAACGAATCTGGGAGCCCCGATGAGACGCCGGCTCACTCCTCCTCACCCGTGGCCGCCTCGGGCTGGAGGGGAGGGGCCTCGGGCTCCTCCTCCTCTTCCTCCTCCGGTGCCAGCAGTGCACGCAGCCCGGTGTCAACGAGTGCGGGAACCAGCTCCTCGGCTTCCTCTGTCGCCGCCGCACCCTGGCTCTCGGGGGAGATCGCGGGCGCCGGAGAGGCCTCTTCGGCGGTGAGGGCGCTCTCAACCACACCGCCCAGGATCGACACGGCGCTTTCCTCCGGCGAGGTCATGATGCTCTCCAGATCCATGCCCGCCTCGGGAGTTCCCGCTGTGGGGACCGTCTCTCCGAGCGGACTGATCACCGGGGGCGTGATTCTCTGCTCACCAGTGGCCTGGCCGCCCATGAGTCGTTCGCCCACCTGTCCCGGCATCTCGAGGACCTCTCCGAGGCTCTCGGGAACCTCCCCGACCAGGTCAAGCAGCTGCGGCGCCTGGAGCAGCTCCTCGATCTGCGGCGCGCGCAACAGGCCGGGGAACATCTGGTCGAACCGCGGCACACCGAATCCCACATGCGGATCGGCCCACGTGCCACTCGTCTCGATCGGCAGCGGGAAGATCACCTGCCCGGGGCTCTGCGCCGACTCGGGGAAGATCATGCCCGTCGGTGAGCGGGCCATGAGCTCGCCGAGGCCGGGGAAGTCGTTGCTCAGACCGAGCGCGACGGTCAGGTTCTGCCGGCCGTCGTAGAAGAGGTTGCCCGTGGCCGAGAGCATCGTCAGATCGCCGCGCACGAAGAACGGCGCCTGCGGTGTCAGCTCCAGGTGATCTCCCTGGGTGATCAGCGTCATTCCACCCTCGAAGAAGCGGATGCGCTCGAGCTGTGGGATCTGTGTCAGCTCGGCGATGCGACGCAGGAAGAGCAGGCGGTCGAACTGCCCCTCGCCGAGCTCGAAGACGGCGCTTCCACGCAGCGTCTCCATGTCGCGTGGCCACTCACGCCCCACGCCCTCGAACGAGCACTCGGGAATGGCCGCCGACGCCGAGATCCGCTCCGCCGCCGCTGGCGCGAAGGCGAGGAAGATCGGATCGAGCTCCGTCTCGGTCAGGGTCAGATCGAGCGCGTGCTCCAGCGGCTCACCGGTGTCCTCCTGGCGGAGGCGGATCGAACCGGTGAGATGCCCCGTCATCTGCTCGCCGGGGATCTGGACATCGATGGTCTCGACGTCGAGGCGGCGCGCGGGGCTCGCGGCGTCGAGCCGCTCCCAGGCCACCGCCACGGTCGGCTCGACGAGCTCGAGGCCGCTGTAGACGATCCGCTGGAAGCTCAGATCGCCGCGCAGGCGGAGCGCCTCGGGGTCAGGCAGATCCGGCAGCACGAGGTGCCACATCTCCCCCTCCTCGGTCTCCACCGCGGGCTCCGGTGTGGGGGCCTCCTCGCCCCCACCCCCCGCGAGGGCGGCGAACGGTGAGAGATCGACCTCATCTCCTCTGAGCGCGACGGTCGACTGGCGGGAGCCCGTGCGATCGATGTCGCAGACGAGCGTTATCGTCTCCGCGGGCAGATCGCCGAGCTGAAGTGTCAGCGCCGTGTTCTCCGCCCTCACCTCGTTGGGGGAGAGGTCGAGGCTGTCTGTCATATTCAGTGCCAGCCTCTGCTCCCCCCTCTCCGTCGCGACACGGATCGCATCGCGGAGCGCGATCTCCCCCTCCACCTGGAGGGTCTCCGCGGTCTGATCGAACTGCACCCGCTGACGACCGTTGGCGACGAGATCGGAGATGGCGGGCTGATTGATGAGTGGCGAGGCGATGGCACCCAGCGCCAGATCCTCCAGCGCGATCTCCAGGCTGCCCGCCGGGGGATCCAGAGTCATGTTCGCCGAGGCGATCAGGCGCCCGTGCTCCTCCAGGTTCAGGAGAAGATTCGACAGTGTCAGATCCGATCCCCGCAGTGTGGCGGCCACATCGATCTGTCCCTCCTCGAGCGGGAGGGGTGTGCCGCTGACCTGCGGGAGAACGAGATCGAGCGCGGACCACTGGGTCTGGCCCTCGATCTCCACCGTCTGCCACTCGTCGGCGAAGGTGATCCGTGTGTCGGTGTCGAGAAGGCCGGATGTCAGCGCGAGAGACTCCGGATCCACCGCGGCGGCGGCAGGCAGCGTCAGGTCGAAGTCGTTGGCCTGCACCTGCAGCGACCCCGCACCCGCCTCCAGGTCGATATCTCCCGTGACATCGAGGCGGCCCGCCTCCGCGCCCTGGCGGAGGATGACAGCAGAGACCCCGGGCAGGTCGAGACGGTTCGCGGCGAGATCCAACTGGACGTCGAATGTGTTCTGCGCGGTGATCGGCTCCAGTGGACTGCCCGTGGGGGCGAGCACGATCTGCTCAGCATTCAGGTGACCATTCAGAGTGACGGCCTGTCCGCCCTCGGCCACAGCGATGCGGCTCGAGGCGTTCACCGTGCCTCTCTGCAGCTGCTCAGCCAATGCGGGTGGCAAGAGCGGTCTGATCTCGGCGAGATCGATGTCGCTCAGCGTCACGGTCAGGTTGGCGGCGGGCACCGGGGCGTCCGCCTCGCCCCAGACGACACTCAGGGGATTGTCGAGCGAGGCCACCAGGAAGCGCCGCTGCGCCATGTCTCCATTGGCCGTGAACTCGGAGAGGTCAAGACGCTGCTGAGCCTGGTCGACGACGAGAGACGATGCCAGCTGGAAGTCGAGCACCGGCGTGCGCTGCTCGCTGATCGCTGGGGACAAGACGCTGAGATCGGCGATGGAGAGCGAGGTGTCCACACCCACGGTGTTGCCCTCGTCGCTGATGGCGATCTGCGCCTGGCCGCCGATGCGCGTCTGCCCGAAGTCGATGCCCCCGGGCTGAGCGCACACCAGCTCCAGCGTCTCGTCCGTGATGTCCGAGAGCGTCACCGCGAGCTCGCCGTCACCCGTCTCAGTGTCAACGGCCCCCGTGACCGCCAGCCGTCCGAGGAGAGTCTCATCCCGTCTCAGTGCGATCTCGCCCGTGTCGATCTGAGCCATGCCCCCCGCGTCCGTCGCGACGTCGGCGAGGAGGCTGAGCGCCACGTCGTCGACCGAGGAGCCACGCCACTGACCGGTGAAGCCCTCCACCCTCACGTCGGAGGAGACCGATGAGCCCCCGTCACCCTGGAGAAGCGCCGAGGCCTCCCCGTGGATGCGACCTCCGGTGATGTGCGTGTGATCGCCCTGCTCGACGCGGGGAATCCGGACGTCGAGCGACAGACTCTCAATTCCCCTCTGCGAGTCGATCACACCGGTCTCGATCGAGTCGATCACCACCTCGGCCACGAGGGGCTCGTCGGGATCGGGGGCCTGATTGGTCATCACCAGCGAGATGCCGGAGAGCTGAATGGGCCCGATCTGGGCATGCATCGCCTCACCCTCAACGCTCGGCTCGGGCGCCTGCGCCTCTTCCTCCGCTGCGGGGAGCTGGCTCAGGAGAGCGACCTGGCCGTCGGGTCTCACGGTGAGCGCCGCCTCGACCCCCTCGAGCGTGACAGGCCCAATGACGGGCGCGCCCCGGACCAGTGACCAGAGGCTGTAACGGACTTCGAAGTGACCCACTCGGATGCGGTCGCGCTCGGGCGCGGGCCCCACGATCTCGAGTCCCTCCACGTTCAGGTGGCTGAAGAGATTCCAGTCGATGGTCTCGACCGTGGCCTCGCCGCCGAGCCGCGAGGCGACCTGCCCCCTGATCATCCAGCCCAGAAACGCCTGGGAGGTGACCACGAAGTACAGGACGACGACCAGAGCGAGCAGCGTGAGGAAGGCGATGAACAGGCGCCTTCGCCAGCGCCTCCTCTTCGGGGGTTTCCCGGCTGTCTGCGAATCAGGGGTTTGGATCTGCTCCTCGCTGGCCATGGCTCTCTCCTCCTGGGATTGCTGAGGGAATGCAGTTTATCTCATGGGACGCAGAGCGTCTCAGGGGTTTCCGCCGATGTTGAGCGGAACGCGCACGGGTCCCCACGGGGCATCGAAGACCATCTCCCCCTCGTAGCGGAGATTGAAGTCCCCGCCCCGCAGCGCAGGGAGAACCGACCGCACCGCCCGGGCACTGCTCATCGACCAGGGCACGACCACACGCCCCGTGTCGGTCACCTCGGGGTTGGTCACCTCGACGAGGGGCTCATCGTTGAGCAGGAGGTTGCCGAGCACCTGGGTCAGGTTGCCGAGGCGATCCACCTCGTCCTCGGCGTTGAGGGTCACCGTCCCCGAGAGGCCCTCGGTGAGGGCAAACTGCCAATCGAAGTCCTCGATCCGGATGTTCGGGGGCTCGGGAACGGGGATCTCGCCCTCCAGGGGAATGGCGAAGCGCCGCTCGAGTCCAAGGCGCTCCATCGAGAGACCGATCTCGCCGGAGTAGGGGATCGTCCGAGCGCCCTCTGCCACCGAGAGGATCAAATCCGCCACGTCGCCGTAGCGCACGGACACCGGGGTCTCGATCGTCTCGACCTCCCCCGCGGCGATGGTGAGCCCCTCATGCCGCACCTGATCCATCAGGTTCATATCGCCCAGGTTCAGCGTGTAGTCGAGTCCCCCGATGGGGAGGTTGAATGGGTTGGGATTCCGCACATCGGCCGCGACGGCGAGTGTGGCCTCGCGCAGCCCCAGCTCCTGCAGACGAAACGACGTGCCCTCGACCTCGAGGGGACGATAGTTGATCTGCTGGAACAGACTGCAAGAGGAGAGCACCAGTGACAGGGCGAGAACAGCAGCCACCGCCTTGGGGCTCAAATTGGGTATTCGCATGGGGTATTATCCTCCCTCGCAACGGCCTGGGCCGCTCTGAACCTTGGAGCACAGAACAAGTCGTTTGCCAAGTGCGCACATCTCTTGCGTTCGTTTACCCCCTCGGTCTAGACATGGGATGGGGGAGGCCTCTCCCAGGGGATTCGACCGTGGCGCCTCTCCCTCGCGAGGGAGATCTGCTGAACACATCCACACCCGCGGCCCCGCTGCCGCGCCGGGAAGATCACGGAAGGGAGATATGTCATGCAATGGCTCGTCATGCAATCTGAAGGAGGGACCACCTGGCTGGAGGACCTCGTTCCGCAGCTGACCACCTACGGCACGCGCATCATCGGTGCGCTGCTCATTCTTCTGGTCGGCCTCTGGGTCGGACGCCGCCTGGGCAACATGCTCGGGCGATCACTCGAGCGCAGGAGCTTCGATCCCACACTGTCGAAATTCTTTTCCAACTGTGTGCGCTACCTGATCCTGACCCTCATCATCCTGATGTGCCTTGGGCTCTTCGGAGCCGATGTCACGTCGTTCGCCGCCATTCTCGCCGCCATGGGCTTCGCCGTGGGTCTCGCGCTGCAGGGCACACTCTCGAACTTCTCAGCGGGAGTCATGCTGCTCGCCTTCCGACCCTTCAAGGTCGGCGATGTGGTCAACATGGCCGGGGTCGTCGGCAAGGTCGACGAGATCCAGCTCTTCACCACCACCGTCGACACGTTCGACAACCGACGCATCATCATTCCCAACGGATCGATCTTCGGATCCACGATCGAGAACATCACCTATCACCCGGTCCGCCGCGTCGACGTCGGTGTCGGATGCGAGTACTCCGCCGACATCGATCAGACCCGCGCCGTGCTCGAGAGGGTCGCCGCCGGGATCCCTGGCCAGGTGGAGGACCGTGCGCCGCAGGTGGTGCTCCAGGAGCTCGGCACCTCCTCGGTCGACTGGCAGGTCCGCGTCTGGGTCCCCGCCGGCGACTTCTGGCCGACGCGTGAGGCCCTCGTCCGCGCCATCAAGCTCGCACTCGACGAGGCCCGGATCGGGATCCCCTTCCCGCAGATGGACGTGCATCTCGACTCGCCCCCCGTCGCCCAGGCGGTCTGAGAC
>JAFGKF010000244.1 GCA_016928695.1 Candidatus Sumerlaeota bacterium
GCCCTGGCGATGGTGCACTGCGAAAACGGTGCACTGATCCGTCACCTTCTGCTCAATCCATCCAACGGCTCGGACGCACGTGGTGGTCTCGCCTACGCGCTGGCGCGCCCGACCTGGCTCGAGGCAGAGGCGATCACCCGCATGGCCACGCTGGCCGATGCCACCGGGGCCCACGTTCTCGTCACCGCGGTCTCCTCGCAGAGGGCCCTCGCGGCGCTCGAGCGGGCCAAGGGGGCCGGCGCCCCCCTGTTGGGTCAGGTGGCGGTCCACCATCTGGCTCTCACCGACGAGCTTCTGACCGAGGAGGAGGCCCATCTCTGGTGCACAGCCCCGCCGCTGCGCCCGAGGGGCAATGACCAGGCCCTCTGGCGAGCGCTGGAGAGCGGGCTGCTCGACGTCGTCGCCTCACAGCACCGCGCGGTGCCCCGCGAGGCCAAGCGCCTGGGCCAAGCCGATGCCCAGCGCTGCGTGCCGGGCCTTCCCTCGATCGAGACCCTTCTGCCCACACTCTGGAGCGAGGGGGTCGTGCGCAGATGCCTCTCGCGCCAGGCGCTCGTGGCCGTCGCCTGCGAGATGCCCGCCAAGCTCCTCGGGCTCTATCCCCGCAAGGGCTGCCTCGAGGTCGGCGCCGACGCCGATCTGGTGATCCTCGACCCAGATCTGACAAAGTCGGTCGATCCCAAGCGGCTCCACATGGGAGGCAATCTTCACGCGCAGGCTGACATCTCGCTCCGGGGCTGGCCTGTGGCCACGGTGCGAGGGGGCGAGATCATCGCCGAGAACGGTGTGATGACCGGCTCCGAGGCCACCGGGAACTATCTCGAGCGGAAATATTCGATGCCCTGACGGGGCGTTTCTTCACTGGCGAAATCTGAACCCACACCCCAGTCTGGTTGTCCGAGAGAGAAGCGATCTGCTGATGGGAGGATCATGTCATGAGATATTTCGCTCTGCGCATCATCAAATGGTTTTTCTATGTGGTGGCTCTGCTCGAGCTCGTCGGTGGGGGAATGGCTGTCGTCCAGATCGCCAATGCGGGCGCTGCGATGCCAACTCCGGCCCCGGGAATTCAGCAGCCTGCGACGCCGGCCCAGCCGGGCGCCTTCGGCGTCCAGCCGCCGTCTGCGTTCCAAGGTGGCAAGCCCCCCACCGCTGCGGACATTCAGGCGTTTCTTGCCAACAATCAGGGGTGGGCGATCATCGCCACCATCATCATGACGCTGATCATAGCTCTGCTCACCATCGCCATCGCGCAGATCATCGGCGTCTTCATCGACATTGCGGACAGCACCCATCGCACGGCGGAGATCCTCAAAACGCGGGGAGGCGCAGCCTGAGTCTCCGCTGCGCGATTTTCGATCTCGATCAGACGGTCGCGACGACCGCGGGGCTGCTCTATGGCAGCTGGAATGCCGCCATGGCCGCGATCAGCAGGGACCCCTGGACGCCCGAGCAGATCATCGAGCTCTTTGGCCCGTCAGAGCACGTGGCTCTTCGCCAGACTGTGGGCGAGGACGAGTTCGCCGTGGCCATGGACGCCTACCTCCGCCACTACCACACCCACCATGGCCAGGTGAGAGTCTACGAGGGCATCGAGGGGCTTCTCCAGGGGCTGAGAGGGCGCGGGGTCTTCCTGGGGATGGTGACGGGCAAGGGGCGGGCGACCACCGAGATCACGCTGACTCTGACCGGTCTGCGGGGGCTCTTCGACCTCGTTCTCACCGGCGACGAGCTGAGCCGCCCGAAACCCGCCCCCGAGGGCATTGAGCGGATTCTGCGGGCAGCGGGCTGTTCACCGAGTGAGACAGTGATGATCGGTGACATGCCCAACGACGTGCTCGCCGCCCACGCTGCGGGCGTCGAGGCGGTGGCAGCCCTGTGGGACTGCGAGTGGCCCGAGGAGCTCCGGGCCAGCGGACCGCATCACGTGTTCGAGACCGTGGAGGCCCTCAGCGACTGGCTGCTGACCTGATCCCCTGACTGAGATTCTCCTTGAAGAACCAGCGCCGGTCTCTCGGGGACCGGCGCTGGCTCTGTTCAGAGGGAGGGTTATATGAGTCAAAGGTGGGGCTCATCGCCTCTCTCCGAGCCCTGGGGCTCGGACATCTCCGAGCGGCGTCTGTGCCCCTTCTTGAAGAATTTCAGTCGCATGTGTGAGATCGAATAGCGTGGGCAAACATCCTCGAGCTCATAGGCCACCCCATGCTCATCGAAGATCGCCTTCGTGTTGGCGTCGACGAGGTAGCAGGCGTGGTCCAGAGTCGCGTAAACAGCCACGGAGTACTGGGCCGGAAGAGCGGCCAAAAGGCCGGCGAATTCATCCGGTTCGAGGCGGATTTTGTAGAAGAGCTCCATCGGAAAGGCCCTGCTCCGCGCATTGGTGTCAACCCCCTTATCGGCTCGCGCGTGAGGGGCTATGAGCTCAGGGAATCACTTTTTGAGGGCGCGTTTTCACGACTTTGGGACGCTCCAGGTCTGCAATCCCTGGGTGTCGAAGTTGAAGTCGATGATCTGGACCCCCTCGCCCTCCAGAGCCCGGCGCAGGCTGTGCTCGCGGTTGCTGTCGGCCATGAAGAGGAGGCAGCCACCACCCCCGGCCCCCAGGGCCTTGCCGCCGATGGCACCGGCTCCCATCGCCACCTTGAACAGGTGCTCGATTTGGTCGTTGGTGATCGACCCGTCGAGCCGCTTCTGGCACTCCCAGTTCTCCGCCAGCAGGGCACCGAGGCGCGGCGTGTCGCCGACGAGCAGAGCGGTTTTGACCTCGTGGGCGATCTCCTTGAGGCGGCCAAGGGCCCGCGTCGTCGTGATCTCGCCCTTCTCGTAGTTGCCCATCACATTCTCGATCAGGTTGCCCGAGAGACGCGATTTGCCGGTGTAGCACAGCACCAGGTGTTTCTCGAGATCGAGGATCACCTCGCGGGGGACGTCGAGGCGCGACGACGAGACCGTCGGGTCAAGGAACTCGATGAAATTGACGCCCCCCACCGCGGCGGCGTATTGGTCCTGTTTGCCCCCGGCGATCTTCAGCTCCTGAAACTCGAGCCGCCTCGCCAGCTGAGCGATCTCGTGGGGTGAGAGCTTGCGGTCCTGAAGGTGGTTGAGAAGTCCGATCAGGGCGACGCCGATCGACGCCGACGAGCCCGTCCCCGACCCCGGAGGGGCGTCGCAGCGGACGTAGAGGTCCATCCCCTGCTCGATGCCGAGCGTGTTGATCGCCGCCTTGACCATGTCGAGATTGCCGTCGTACTCGATGTCGCGGAAGCTCTTCACCTCCACGAAGAGGTCGAAATCCGCCGAGAACATCTTCAGCGCACCGTCCGCCCGCGGCACCAGCGTCGTGTACGTGTAGCGGTTGATCGCGGCGTTGACCACCGCTCCGCCCTCCCGCGCGCTGTAGGGGGGCACGTCGGTGAAGCCCCCGGCGAAGTCGAGCCGGATCGGCGCGCGCGCCTTGATCACAGTGCCCTCGGGAATGCGCGGTGTCATCGGGGACCTCCCTCGTCTCTCTCTCAGCGGCAGGAGTAGCCGCCGTCGATCAGCAGGTTGTGGCCGCTGATGTGAGCCGCGGCATCGCTGGCCAGAAAGACCACCGCCTGCGCGATCTCCCCCGGCTCCGCCAGTCGGCCCGTCGGGGTCTGCCGGATCCAGTGATCGCGCCAATCGGCGAGCTCGGGCGTCATCAGCGGCTCCGCCGTGCCCGGCGAGATCGCGTTGACCGTGATGCCGTGCTGCCCCCAGTCGACAGCCAAATAGCGCGTGAGCATCACCACGCCCGCCTTCGCGGCGGCATAGGCGGGGTGCGTCAGCGGCTCGTCGGCCACCTGCGCGGTCATCGAGGCGAGCGTGATGATCCGCCCCCCCTCGCCGCGCTCGATCATCTCGCGCCCCGCCGCGCGGCAGCACCAGAAGACGCCGTCGAGGTTGACCGCCACCACCTCGCGCCAGACGTCGTCGGGGCACTCCAGCGCCGTGTGGACCGGGCAGGTGCCCGCCGCATTGACCAGGATGTCGAGGCGGCCGAGATGCTTCACGGTCAGGGCCACCGCCGCGTCGGCATGGGCGGAGTCGGTGATGTCGGTCGGAAGGGCGGTCGATTGGCGACCGACAGCCTCGATCTCGCCCGCCACCGCCTGGTTCTCCTCGGCGCGGATGTCGGCGACTGCGATGTCTGCGCCCGCCTCCGCGAGCGCGAGAGCCGTGGCGCGGCCCACCGAGCCCGCCGCGCCGGTCACGAGCGCGACTCTCCCCTTCAGCGGCTGGCTCTCAGCGGTGCTCACGGCGTGCCCCTGGGGGGATCCAGCGCGGCCACCGTGCGATTGTCAAGTCACGGGGCCAGCTGGGGCACCATGCGCACGGTGACCTGAAGCGAATCCTCGGTGATGAAGTCGGGCAAAGGAGGGCCCTGAGGATGGTCGAGCAGGGTCGAGAGCGCCGCCCGGTCGTAGGCCTCGTTGCCTGAGGGGGTGACGAGACGGATCTCCGTGAACGAGCCGTCGCGGTGAACCCGCAGCTGGATGCGAACCGAGAGATCGGTGTTCACCCACTCGCGGTTGGTCAGCCAGTGACGGCTGATCGAGCTGATCAGCATCATCTCGTACGAGCCGAGGCTCACCGAGGCCGTTGAGACCGAAACCGCCTCCCGCGGCGGCGGCTCGGGGAGAGGGCGGTTGCGGATCCGCTCGAGCTCCTCCCGCTGAAGGCGCTCCTGCTCCTCACGCTCCTCCCGCTCGCGCTGGCGGCGGAGAAGCTCCTCCAACTCCCGCTGCTGGAGCTCAGCCACCTCCGGGTCGGGCTCGGGGGGA
>JAFGKF010000245.1 GCA_016928695.1 Candidatus Sumerlaeota bacterium
CGCCAGGCGCTGGGCATCGTCCGCATCCTGCGCGGGCGCGGGGAGTGGTCGCTGCCAATAGACACTCTTGTGAATAAGGCAGCTGCAATCTATGGAGGTGATCTGGGATTCACGTTTGAAGTAATGCACCTTATACTTGGGAGGCTCTCCAACCTTTTGATCGAAGAAGGGCATAGAACAGAAGTCGTCAACGCAGTTTCTTCCCTGAAAGGGAAAAGAGATTATCAGATCACATCACTCTGTGCAAAAGTGGAGGCCTTATCGCAGATTGTCGACCAGCCCGACTTCGCGGAGATCGCCGTGGCCGCCAAGCGCGTGCTCAACATTCTCCGGCAAGCAGAGGACAAATTGAGTCTCGATGTTTCAATGATTACCCGCCCCGCTGGGGCGGGGCCCACCGAGGAGGCGGAGCGGGCGCTGGCCGAGGCGCTGCCACGGATCAAAGCCCAGGTGGCTGAGTGCTGGGCTGAGGGGGATCACATCGGTGCCTTCCGGGCGCTGGCGCGGCTGCGGCCCGAGGTCGATGCCTTCTTCGACACGGTGCGCGTGATGGACGAGGACGAGACCAAGCGCGATTTCCGCCTGGCGCTCCTGGCCGAATTCCGCGCGGTTTTCCTCGACATCGCGGACATCTCGCAGATCGCCGTGGAACAGAGTTGATTTGTTGTGCCCCGGGGTCGTTGAATCGGGGCGAACCGATCATCCGATCGCGGAGTCATCGGCTCAGCGGCCATGAAGCGATTCACCCTCCTCCTCCTGATCCTCGCCGCCGCTGCGGCGGTCTGGTGGTGGCGAGGGCACGCCACGGAGCGCTGGCCGATCGCGAACTCCCCGCCCCCGCGGCCGGGGATCGTCTGCTTCGGCGACAGTTTGACCAACGGCGTCGGCGTCACGCCCGACCAGGCGTACCCCGCGCTTCTGGCAAACCTCTTGGGTCTCTCCCGCTCCGATGTGATCGCGCGCGGCGTCAATGGCCGCACCCTCGCTCAGGCGCGGCGCGACGTGGAGCGCGATGTGCTCTCGACCTCCGCGGGGACCGCGATCGTGCTGCTCGGGGGCAACGACCAGCTCCAGGCGCGCTCGGCGGAGGACGCGATGGATGATCTCAATGCGATCGTGCGCGAGATCTCGGCCTCGGGGCGGATGGTGGTCGTCTGCGACTTCAGCCCCATCCCCGCGATCCACCGCGCCTGGGCGCGGGGCGCGCGCGAGATCGCCCAGCGCCATGGGGCCATTCTCGTCGAGGGGGCTGTCGACGGGCTGTACGGCGACAACGAGCACACTTCCGCTGACAACGTTCACCTGAACGCCTCGGGCCAGCGGATCCTGGCCGAGCGCATCGCCGCGGCCATCCGGCCCCACCTGTGACGCCATGAAGCGACCTGACGGATCACCCCAGGAGCCCAGCGACTTCCCGCACTTCGCGATTCGGCTGCGTCTGCTGCTGGGGCTGAGCGCGGTGGTGATGGCCGTGTTCCTGGTCATGCTGGCCAAGATCACGCTGATCGAGGGGGCCGAGTACGCCGCCGCCGCCGAGCGCTCGATGTTTCGCCCGCGGCTGATCGCCGCCCCCCGCGGCCTGATCTATGATCGATCCGGCACACTGATCGCCTCGAACCGCGTGGTGTTCCATGTGTTCTTCTCGCGGGCGGGCCTTCGCCGCGCTCAGATCGATCAGGCTCTCGATGGCCTGGAGCCGTGGTTCCCCACGCAGATCGCTCAGTGGCGGGACCTGATGGCGGAGGGGCGCCGGATCCCAAGGGAGCCCCAGCGTCTCAACCGCCGGGCGTTGACCCTCGATCAGGCGGCGCCGATCTTCGAGCGGCTGAGCCAGATGCCGGGGGTCTGGATCGAGGAGGATTTCGAGCGCCACTTCCCCGAACAGGGAGCGGCGCTGGGTCATATCCTGGGCTATGTGCGTGAGGTCAACCGCACCAATCTCCGGCCCCTTCTCAGCCGCCGGCCGGATTTCGACGCCGGCGCGGTCGACTGGGAGGCGCTGAGGGGTGACCGGGAGTTCGCCAATTTCCTGCAGGGATTGGGCATGGCACTGGGCGACAGCGTGGGGGTGCAGGGGATCGAGATGACACAGGAGGAGGCGCTGCGGGGCACGAAGGGGCTGGAGCGTCGCCTCGTCGATGCCCACAGCCAGGTGCTCGGGTGGCGTGTCGCCGAGCAGGCCCAGCCTGGAGACACGCTTCGTCTCACCATCGATCTCCGCCTTCAGAGGAGGGGGGTCGAGCTGATGGACGGGCGCCCCGGAGCGCTGATCGCCATGGACCCCCGCAACGGCGATGTGCTCGCCCTGGTCTCGTCTCCAGGCTTCGACAGCGATCAGCCGATGACGGGTCGCGGGTGGTCGGACCTGGTCACCGACGCTGCGCGCCCGCTGGTCAACCGGACCACACGCGAGGTCTACAGTCCGGGCTCGACGATCAAGCCGATCATCGCGTTCGGTGCGCTGCGCGACGGTGCCATCACGCCCGAGACACGCTTCTACTGCGACGGCACCCACGAGCTGGGCGACCACACGTTCCGCTGCGACTACCGATGGGGATGTGAGTGGCAGACAGTGCGAGGGGCGATTCGCCGCTCATGCAACATCTTCTTCTACAACGTCGCGTACTCGCCCCGCGGCGGGCGCCTCGGCCAGGAGGGGTGGGATCGGATCTGCACCGAGTGTGGCTTTTTCCGCCCGACGGGCATCGACCTCCCCGCCGAGGAGGCGGGTCATCGCCCCGGCCGCACGGTCTATCCCGGCGAGCTGATTCAGCTGGCCATCGGCCAGGGGCCGTTCGACGTGACTCCTCTGCAAATGGTCACCGCCTACGCCCGCCTGGCCACGCGTCGGCGAAACATCACGCCGCATCTCGTCGAGCGAATCGAGGACACCGATGGCCGTCTGATCTGGAAATGGGAGCCCCCGGAAAACCTCGATGAGGTGCTCGCCCCGGAGGCGAACGAGTCCGACTGGCAGCTGGTGATCGAGGCCATGGCCGACGTCATCCGCCATCCCGAGGGCACTGCCTACCCCCGCAATGTGGAGGGCTATCCCGTCCGGGAGGCCTTCCCCCCGGAGTGGCGGGCGGCGGGAAAGACGGGCACGGCGCAGAACCGCGGCCTGATCGACGCCTGGTTCATCGGATTCGCACCGTGCGACGATCCCCAGATCGTCATCGGGTGCGTGGTCGAGGGAGGCGGGCACGGCGCCGACACCGCGGCGCCCGTTGTGAGGGAGCTGATGCGAGAGCACTTCGCGCTCTATGGTGTGCCGCCGCCAGCGCCGGAGGAGGGCTGATCCTCGACGACGGAGGTGTCCTTGAGCTCCTTGCCGATCTTGAAGGTCACGACCTTGCGCGGGGGGATGGGATAGACCTTCTTGTCCTTCGGGTTGCGGCCCATGCGCGGCTTGCGCTCCTTGACGCGGAAGACGCCGAAGTCGCGGATCTCGAGGCGGCCGTCCTTGACGATGATCTCCTTCATGCTCTCGAGAATGGAGTCGATCACGGCCAGCGCCTCAGAGTCTTTGAGGTTGAGGTCGGCGGCGACTTTTTTAACGATGTGCGCTTTGATCATGGGGTCGCTCTCCCGGAAGGGGTTTTGACGCGTCCAACGAGGCTATCCGTAGTGATCTCAGTCCTCTGTTTCAAGCTCTTTTTTCGACCATCGCCAAAAACTTCACCAGCTCCGAGAACTGCTCCCGCGCCAGCGACTCGGCCCGGAGCGTGGGCGCGATGCCCGCTCGCTCCAGAAGGTCCGCCCAGACCGCCTTGGGAAGGGAAGGGCGCCAGTGGCGGGTCAGGCTGTTGATCAGCTGCTGACGCCGCGATCCGAAGGCCGCCTCGATCAGCTGCCGGAGCATGGTGCGCTCCTCCTCATTGGCCACAGGGGGATCGGCGAGGGGGGTGAGACGCACCACAGCGGAGGCCACGCGGGGCCGCGGCTTGAAGGCCTGGGGCTTCACGCGCAGGACCAGCTCGCTGCGGAAATCGAGGGCCATCTTCACCGTCAGCGCGCTGCGATCGCGCGTGCCGGGAGGGGCCACGAGCCGCTCGGCGACCTCGCGCTGCATCATGATCAGAGCGCGCGAAAAGCGTGTCCGCTCCTGGGCGAGTCGCGCCATCAGGGGGGATGTGATCTGGTAGGGGATGTTGCCGACAATCACCCGGCGCTCTGGGGGTGTGTCGCCCCACAGAGGCTCCCAGTCGAGCTTCAGGACGTCGCCCCAGGCCACCCGCAGCTTCGGGAATTCATGATGGAGATCCCTGAGGTTGGAGGAGAAGCGCTCGTCGACCTCGATGCCGATGAGGGGAGCGCCCGTCGCGGCGAGGCGGCGTGTGAGCGCCCCCGGCCCCGGTCCGATTTCGAGGATCGTCTCGCCCGGGGCAATGGCGGCCAGATCGGCGATCCGCCGCAGCACATGGCCATCGGACAGATAGTGCTGACCCACCGAGGTCCGGGCCCGTGGGCGGTTGGGGCGCCTCGGGGTCGGGCTTGCCGGGGCCGCCACTCGGCGGCGAGTCGGGTGATTTTTGCGTCCCATGGGCTGGTGGTGGATCCCGGGGCCGGGTCAGCCGCTCGCCGGGAAAATCAGGGTGTTGTCGCGTGCCTCGGCGAGCCCCCGGTCGACCAGCACCGCCGCCACGTGACCGGCGATGTCGCGCCGGAAGCCGATGTTGTCGGCCAGCCATTGGCGCAGCTCCTCCACGGTGGCCGTCTTTCCCGCGAACGCCTCCGCGATGGCGGTGTGGCTGGCGGCGGGGAGATAGAGATAACCTGTCTCGTCATAGAAGATAAGCGATCCCTTCTCCGCGCTGGTCTCGCAGCGGAAAGGGGTGTCGGTGCCGAAGACGGTCAACTCGCTCATTGTGCTCCCACCGATCGTGTGGGATTGTGAACTGACTCACCGACAAACGCCAGTGTTTCGGTGAAAAGGGCCATCGCCTCGGGGTGGTGTCGCAGCACTCCCCCTCCATCCTGTCGATGAGTCAACCGCCATGAACGTGATCATTCCCCGAAGATGGAATCGCCCCAGCCGAGAGATCACCCCCGAGGGCATCTTTCTCAATCGGCGCCGCTTCATTCAGACCATGGGTCTGATCAGCGCCGCTGGCGGGCTGCTGCCCTCGGCCTGCGGAGCACAGCCGCTCGACACCGCGACCACCGGCTGGGCGAGCGGTGAGGAGGATCTCACAGGAGGGGGACTCTATCCGGCGCCCCGCAGTGAGCGGTTTCAGGGGATTTCGGGCCGAGCCCTCACCGACGAGCGCGTCGCGGCGACCCACAACAACTTCTATGAGTTCACGACCAGCAAGCCGGAGGTCTGGCGGCTCGCGCAGGACTTCGAGACGCGCCCCTGGCAGGTGGAGGTCGCGGGGCTCGTCGACGCACCGCGGACCTGGGACATCGACGAGCTGGAGCGCGACTTCCCACTCGAGGAGCGCGTCTATCGCCTCCGATGCGTCGAGGCGTGGTCGATGGTCGTGCCGTGGACCGGCTTCCCCCTGCGCGAGCTTCTCCGCCGCGCGCAGCCACGACCCGAGGCGACGCATGTCCGCTTCGTCTCCGTCCTCCGCCCCGAGCAGATGCGTGGGCAGCGGCGAGAGACATGGTACCCCTGGCCCTACTACGAGGGGCTTCGGCTCGACGAGGCGATGAACGAGCTCGCGCTCGTTGTCACCGGCATCTATGGCCACCGGCTTCCCCCTCAGCACGGGGCGCCTGTGCGTGTGATCGTCCCCTGGAAGTACGGCTACAAATCGCCGAAGTCGATCGTCCGCATCGAGCTCGTCGCCGAGCAGCCCGGCACCTTCTGGAACGACCTCCAGCCGCTCGAGTACAGCTTCCTCTCCAACGTCGACCCCACGGTTCCCCACCCGCGCTGGAGCCAGGCGACCGAGCGCGTCGTGGGAAGCGGCGAGCGCATCGACACGCTCCCCTTCAATGGCTATGGTGAGTGGGTCGCGGACCTCTACTGAGGCGCCCCGCGGCAGTTCAGCGTTGCGCCGGCAGGCCCCTCCGAGGACAATGGGTCCCACGGAGCTGTGGCCATGTCTTCGCTTCTCGTCACCTGTCCCTCCTGCGGATACAAGACGCTCACAACCCATGAGAAGTGCATCCACTGCGAGAAGCCGCTGGGCGATCTCGCCCAGCCGAAATCGTGGGCCGGTGAAAGAGAAGAGGAATCCGCCATCGCCCCGCCTCCACCGGCGGCTCCCGCTGGGCCGCCACCGCGATCTGAGCCTTCGCCCCAGGAGCCGCCCCGCCCCGAGGCGCCACCCCCCCGACCGAGTCTCTCGCAGCGTCCCCGCCCGAGTGATCAGAAGAGAAATCCCGCCGACACCGTCTGGCCCCCGAGGCTGAGCACGGTGCGCCGGAGAGACAGGGTCAGCTCCGGCCGGTCCCAGCAGCCCAGTGCGCAGGAGTCCCGTGTGGGCCCTCATCGCCGGGGTCATTGCCCGCGTGGTCATGGACCCCTTCAGGCGGCCACACTGCTGGGGAAGACGGTCGCTCACTGTCAATCCTGCAAGGGGCTGTGGCTGTCGCAGCCGGTCTTCCGTGAGTTCCTGGCCATGCAGGCGAGGAGCGTCCTCGAGGGGGGGGAGAGCACACCGTCCAAGGCCGTCTCGCTTCCCCGGACGTCGATGATGAGCGCACGCGCCCTCTGCCCTGAGTGCGGGAATGTGATGACACGCCGCGTGTATGGGAGCTTCTCGGGGATTCTCATCGACATCTGCGAGCGCCATGGGGTGTGGCTCGACGACAACGAGCTGCGGGCGATCATGCGCCACATCGTCATCGCGGGGCCCGACTTCGCTCGCCAGCTGCTCGAGGGTCGATGAGCACAGGAGACAGAACATGGCCAGTCCATCCTCTCGGAGTCCGCGCCCCGGCGCCGCGCTCGATCCCCAGGGTCGTCCCCGCATGGCCGATCGGCCGCGCGAGTGGTATCCGGTGGCCGATGTGCTCGAGACCGCGACCCACTTTGTGGTGCGCATCAATCTGCCGGGCCTTCAGCGCGAGCAGATCCGCATTCAGCTGGTCGACGATTCCACCCTGGTGGTCCGCGGGGCCTACGGCGCCGACTCCGTCGCGGAGGAGGCCACCTATCTGCTCGCCGAGCGTCCCCGCGTTGCCGTGGAGCGAATCATCCATCTCTCGTCACCGGTTGTCGCCGAAGAGGTCGAGGCCACCCTGGATCTCGGGGTCCTCACCGTGCATCTGCCGAAGCATCACCGTGACGAGCAGGGTCCTCGGCAGATCCCGATTCACTGATGAGTTGCGGTGAGAATTTGTCTCGGACTTCTGTGGAAAGCTGATATGATCTCCGGTGATGGCCCGAGTTGGGAGCCCTGGGAAGGCTGTCTGTCTCTCTGGGAGAGTCACAGGACAGGTCATTTTGGGGATCTCAGAGGGGATCAGATCTTCCGGAGATTCGCGCATCGGAGATTGGACCGTTCAAAGTGGGGTGCTTTTTCCAGTTTTTCTTCAGCCCGGTCTGACCGCATCATGGCGGTGTCCCTCTGTGCTGATCCGAATCCCCACTCGCTCAGGGCGAGGTTTTCTCGGTTGGGTCTTGACGATCCTCATCCGCGCACTTTGAATGTGGTCTGCAGTGTGCACTGGCACAGGTGGACTGGGTGCCACTGCAGGGGTCTCTGAGCTGCAGGCAGAACCTCATGGTGAGAAGGTCATGCGCCTGAGCGTGTGTGCAACTCACTCAGCCTTTGTCAAAGGGAGATCAATGATGATTCAGAGATTGATAATGTGCGCCGCTCTGGCGGTGCTTGTGGTGGGAGGGCTCTCGGCCCAGACAGTCATCGACAATTTTGAGAGCTATCCGGGCTCCACAGAGCTGGGAACAGCCTGGCCCCACAATGGCAGCTGGGCCAACCGCTACCTGGTCACCACCGGTGGCGCGGAGGACAACCTCCAGTACATGCAGATCGATGATGCCGGCTATTCACTGAATGTGACCCATGACGCAGGACTGATCGTCCCGGCGGATGGATATTACCGGGTCACCGCCTACTACACGAACGGCCGCACAGGCGTGACGCAGTATGGCCTGGAGTTCAAAGTCGCCTACGGCACCTCCGGTCTGGAGACGATCGATCTCAACACGGCCAACTCCGAAACACCGGTGTCGACCTGGACCGCCATCGAGACAGACCTGATGGAGCTGACAACGAGCGACGCCATCTCCATCCAGATCACCGGAACGGCCGGAGCCCGCTCCGGCCAGATAAGCGAGTTCGACCAGATCATTCTGGTGGGGCCGATCACACCGGCCCTCGAGGTCTCACTGACGAATGATCCGCGCGAGTACCTCAGCGGAACCGTCACTCTGACCGCCGAGGCACTCGGTGGCACCGCCCCCTACACCCAGGTGGAGTTCGACATCAACGATGACGGGTCGGTGGAGCACACCGACAACACGCCCGGCGATGGATTCACCTACGACTGGGATTCCAGCGCGATCGGAACCCAGGATGTGGCGACGGTCACCATCGGGTTGACTGTGACCGACAGCGTCCCCGACACGGCATCCAGCGCCGATGACTACCCGGTCGACAACCGCTTCAATGGCCGCACCCAGCTGGTCACCAACGGCGGATTCGAGACCTGGTCGGCACACCCCTCGGCGGAGTTCGTCGATGGCGTGCCGGACAACTGGGTGGTCTTCGAGAACGCGATCGGCGCCAACGGGGAGGACCCAGCGGGCTACAACGTCACCAACATGACTCTCTACCGGGTCGCGGCCAGCGCCAGCCCGGAGAATGTCGCGGACGGCAACTACGCGCTGGGCATCGAGTTCATCAACAGTGACACCGTTCAGCGCTACGCTCTCCGGACAGAGAATCTCTTCCCCGGCACAGGGGTCGCCTCATTCCTGGACTGCATCATCAGCTACTGGGGCAAGGGCGGGTCCAACCGGATCTATCTCTTCAGGAGCGAGGATGGTGGCGCCACCTATGAGTGGGATACGCCTGTGGCCAACGCGGCCAGCACCGTGCTCAACCATGCATTCTCGGCTCCGTTCATCCTCACATCCGACAACTTCGTGCTGTCCACCCACATGTTCAACGGGGGGAATGAGCCCCACATCTGGGACGAGGTCAGCATGACAGGCAACCAGTTCCTGCAGACGGCCGTCGACGAGGGCGTCTGGAACCTCTATCACTGAGAGATGTGAACTCTCGTTTTCGGGGGAAGCGGCGTCCGCCGCTTCCCCCCTTTCATTTGCCCCCGGGGGCACCCGAGAGGACAATCACCATCCATGCGACACGCTCTTCTCATCTCTGTCACTCTCGCCCTCCTCTCCCCCCCCATCGGGGCAGAGGACCTCTCGCACTTTCCCCTCCTCGCCGAGATCTGCGCTGAGACCGGCATTGCCCAGGAGGAGGCTGCGCTCAGGGATCTGCTGCATCTCCACATGCAGTCGGTGATGGCGATCGACACCGATCGAGCCCTTTTCCCCCTCAGCACACTGCCTGACATGGAGCGTGCCGCCCTGGTGATCTCCCGCGAGGCGGCGGCTGTGGGCGAAAGGGATCTGGTGGCATCGCCTGAGGTCTCACAGTGGAACCCGGAGGCCTTCGACCGAGCGCATCTGACCGATGTCTTCCGGCTCCTCCTCATGTGGGAGCAGCCCCTCACCCGCGAAGACCTCGAGGCGGAGCTCGATCGCCTGCACTTCGATCCCAGCACCCCCGATCTCGTCTACGCCAAGCAGATCTTCGTGGAGATCAACCCGTGGACCGACCGCGAGACGGCCCGCCACAGGGCCGAGGAGATCATGACTCGGCTGGCCAGCGAGGAGTTCCACGCCGTCGCCCGCGAGTATTACGAGTCCGTGGGGCTGATCTATGACGGCCGGATCGGTCATCTCCGGCGCGGCGAGATCCCCGAGGAGAACTTCGAGCGGCTCTGGACCGTCCCCCGGCTCGGGGTGCCGTGCGGCCCCATCGAAACCCCCGAGGGCTTCCTCATTGTCCAGGTCGACGAGCGCATTCCCAGCGGCGCCCCCGATGCGGCGGAGCGCTTCGGCGACTGGTTTCGGGAGAGGACGCGCCAGAGCCGAGCTGAGCGGGAGCTGGAGCAGCGTCTCGCCTCGGAGGAGGCCCTGTGGCAGGTCGAGCGCATCGATCACGGCGAGTCTCCCCCCGCCCCCCCCGATCCGCTCTATCGCATCGGTGATCGAACCGTGACCTTCCAGGAGGCCCGCGAACGATTCCCCCATGTTTTCGGCGACAGTGAGGACCCGCGCTTCAGCCAGGCAATCCGAGAGAGGGCGGTCACCGTCGACCTCCTCACCCTCGGCTCCGCCTCCGCGGAGATCCACGCCTCACCTGTTCACCGATGGCTCCTGCGGTCCCAGCGCAATGCGTGGCTCGTGCAGCGTTGCCTGGATGAGCTGGCGGAGAGCATCGATGACTCCGACGAGGCGGTGGAGCAGTTCTATCGGGATCACCTCGACGAGCTCTATCGGCGTCCCGATCGGGTGAGTGTGGCCACGGTCCATGTGCCAGTCTCGGTCGAGGGGGGCATTGTCGCGCGTCGCCTTGCGCGCCGCGAGGCCTTTGCCCTGGCCAGGCGACTGCGCGAGGCCTGGGTGGCCGATCC